>NZ_CP121196.1:3781809-4096960 GCF_039994875.1 Telmatobacter sp. DSM 110680
TCGCCGGTCGCTGACGAGAGTGGAAAGATAACGGGAGTGGCAAGCATTTCGCGCGACGTATCGCAGCAGAAGAAGGTTGAAAGGGCATTGCACACTTCAGAGAGGCTGGCCACGGTCGGGCGTCTGGCCGCGACCATAGCCCACGAAATCAACAATCCGCTGGAGGCCGTTACCAACCTCGTGTTTCTCGCGCAGACTTCCATGCAGGATGAAGACGGAAAGATATTTCTTGAACAGGCTCAGCAGGAACTCGCCAGGATGGCATTGCTGACGAAGCAGACGCTAGGCTTCTATCGCGAAAACCGGGGGGCGCGGCCCCTGACATTGGGGGAGCTCGTGACCCCGCTGGTCGCTGTGTTTTCAGCCCGGGCGCGCAACAAGCAAGTCTCCATCGCGACAGACATCCGGGACAATCCGACCATGGTTGGATTTCCGGGAGAGCTACGCCAGCTTTTCGCCAATCTGCTGAACAACAGCATCGACGCGGTCCGAGATCACGGACGCATTCTCATCAGGGTGTCTGCGGCCCATGAGTACGTGGGTGAAAAAAGAGCAGGTGTTCGACTGACCGTCTGCGATAACGGACCGGGAATCGCATTTGAAGTGCGGCAAAAGCTCTTTGAGCCATTTTTCACCACGAAACGCGACGTAGGAACAGGTCTCGGACTGTGGGTGACGTCGAACATTCTTCGCAAGCACAACGGAACAATCAGGGTACGGAGCAGCGTGACGTCCGGCAAAAGCTGGACAGTATTTTCGGTATTCCTTCCTTTGCACTCAGAGCCGGCAGTCGCTTCGGCGTGATATCGGTGAGGATCGTCACCCGTCTCTAAAGCTTCGAGCCCATCCGCAAAAACCGTTTAGGAAAGAACTTATCTTTATGCAATATTTTGCATTAGCTTTTCAGTGCATCTTATGGACAAAATTAGTGTTTTGCACAGTATTTCTGTGATAGTCTCTCGACTCAGGCTCCCCAAAAACTAAATCCATTCGTGCTGACTATGGCGATAATCATCCATTTTGGCGAAGACAATTGCCACCGCTCGATGGTGCTGGAAGGTTTCGGGTACACGGTGGAAAAGTGCGATTCGATCCAGGATGTCCTGCTTTACCTTCGATCGCCCCGCCTGCCCGACGCCGTCGTCCTAGCGGAACTGCGCGAGGCATCTCGAGTTGCCGCACTCCTCACGAAAAGTGACTTGCCATTACCGGTGATTTTGTTTGCGGGCACAGATGAGTCTTATACCGAATCGGAATTTGACCTTGTGATCCCCGCCTTAACTTCTCCTTCAGATTGGCTGGCGAGGATCGGGGAGACGATTGAGCAATTTCACAGCCGCCGAAGTAATCTCGGGGCGTTTGCTTGCGGCCAGCATGAGAGGCACACCGAACTGGTTTAGTTGATTTTGTTAAGTCGGTCGAGTAGTGCGCGAGGATGCACAGGCTTGACGAGCAGTTCGAATTGATGCCCATTAGCATGCGCTCGCTCAAGCAAGTCGGAGGTGGCCGCCTGGCCGGAAAACAAAATTACATGACAGTGCGGTACGATCTCTGAGATGCGAATGGCCGCGTCAATCCCGGTCATGCCTTGCATGATGACGTCACTAATCAGCACGTCTGGCGACAACTCCCGCGCCGCCTCAATTGCCGTTTCTCCGCTGTAGACTGCCCTGGCTTCAAATCCACTGCGATTCAGGATCAGAGCAAGCGTATTCGCGATGATCTGTTCATCATCGAGAATGAGAACTCGCCGCACTCCTTGCATGGCCATCATGATTCAATTCCTTCTTCCGGAACAGCAGCTGTAACGTCTGAAGATTTCCGGACCGTCGGAGCAACAAAAAAGGCAGAGACCAAATCGCCAAGACGAAAATAGGGAAACAGGAGCCTCGGCCTATCGATTCAACTCATTGCGGAGTTTTCGATTGGCTCGGGCTTGTCGGCAACAAATTCCGGGAATCTGCATTCATTGTCACAGGCCTTGAAGGGAAGAGCAATCAAATTGGGACTCGAGATTTCAGCTTGCGGTTTAAAACTACCTAGAAAGATCAAGGGATTCCCTGATATATAGACCCAACCTCTCCTGAAGAGTTTTGCCCTGATGTCAAAATCTTGACAATTTCGCCGCGCGGGAGGAAGTCCTTGCTTTGCCGCACGGTACAGCTTTCGTCTAATCATTGAATTGCAGAAACTACCTACAGCATTGCGTGAAGTTCTCGGTTACTTGAGGACCAGAAACGCAACACATGTTGGGCAACCGTCGCACTGGTATGCCACAATTGCGTTTCCCCAAAATATGGAAGGGAAGGACCCCTGAATGACGATGTGCCGGTTGCGGCTATTTTGCGCCTCGAGTGTAACTGTCTTTGTATTCCTACTTGCCGCGCAAGCTTTTGCGCAATTTCAGGCACCGACGCCGGATGAGTTAAAGATGACGGCTGATCCGAAATATCCGGATGCGGGAGCTGTCATCCTGAACTTCGAAAACAAAACAGACAACGCAGTCAACTACATGAGTGAGTACGCGCGGATCAAGATCCTGAAGGAATCCGCAAAAGACCTGGCGAATGTTGACCTTGGATATTTCAAGGGAGTATCGAGCATCGCGGCGATCCAGGGCCGCACCATTCATGCCGACGGTTCAATCGTCCCGTTGAATGTGAAGCCTGAAGATTTGATGGTGAAGAAGGTTGGGGATGAAGAGATCCGGCACAAGGTTCTAAGCATGCCGGGCGTCGAGGTCGGAAGCATTATCGAGTACTACTTTCAGGTGCGACTCGAAGAAGGCTGGATTTCGAGGCCGACATGGGAGGTGCAAAAGAGGTATCCGGTGCGAAAGGAACGATTCTTCTTTCAGCCGCGCAATGGGTTTCTGGGGAATGCACTTCTCTGGTACACCAACCTTCCCGGTGGACAGAAGCTGCAACCTGATGCAGCGGGACGCTTCGAATTGAACCTTGCCGACGTGCCACCGCTCTCTGATGAGAAATGGGCGCCGCCTTTGGACTCGCGGAAGTACAAAGTGGAGTTCTATTTTTCTTCGGCCGTATCATCGCAGCAGTTCTGGCAGGTTGAATCGAAGAACTGGCTGAAAGAGATGAATCGCTTTGCGGAGCCGACCGCCGCTCTCAAAGAAGCAGCTGCAGGACTGATCACTCCAGGAGACAGCGACCTCGATCGCGCCAGAAAGATCTACGCAGCGGTACAAGCATTGGACAATACAGATTTCTCGCGTAAGAAGACAGAGGCTGAACGCAAGCGCGAGGGACTAAAGCCGACTAAGCACGCCGAGGATGTCTGGAACCAGAAGAGCGGAAACGGGGAAGAGATTGCGTTGCTCTATTTCGCACTGTTAAAAGCCGCCCACTTGGCCGCATATCCGATGACTGTCGTCAATCGCGACAACGGCATTTTCGATCCGGATTATCTAAGCTTTAGCCAGTTCGACGATGTGGTTGTAATTTTGAGCGCAGACGGCAAGGAATACGTGCTCGATCCTGCCGAGAAGATGTGTCCGTTTCAAGTTGTCGCGTGGAAGCACTCAGGCGCTGGCGGCATACGCGAAACGGCAGGCGGCGTCGGACCGTGGGCAACGCCTCTGATTCCTTACACAGCGAACGCCGTGGTGCGGCGAGCGGAGTTGACGATCAGTCCGGACGGCTCAGCGAACGGCAAGCTGCAGTTCAGCATGTCCGGGCAGGAAGCCTTGCGTTGGCGCCAGGCCTCTTTGCGCGTCGACGAAGATACATTGAAGAAAAGCTTCGACGACTGGCTCAGGACCCAGCTTCCGTCCGGGGTTGAAGCGCACCTGACGCATTTTGCCAAGCTGGATGATCCTGGCGCCGATCTCGCTGCCTACGCAACTGTCACGGGCACGCCAGGAACGGCCACATCGAAGCGGCTTCTCTTGCCGGCTTCGTTTTTTGCGCATTCCGAGGATCAGGGGTTCATCGCGCAGCCAGACCGAAAACTTCCGGTGGATATGCACTTTGCGGCGGTGTACAAAGACGGCGTGCTGATGCATCTCCCGGCTGGATTCTCAATTGAGACCGCTGCGCCCACAACGCAAATTCCCTGGACCGGATATGCTGTGTTCCAAATCAAATCAACGCCCAGCGGTAACGACCTGACCGTAACGCGGACGCTGGCGCGTGCCTTCACTCTGCTGCAGCCGGATGAATATAGTCCGATGCGCGACTTCTATCAAAAGGTGAATGCTGCAGATCAGCAGCAGATCGTGCTCACAAATTCGGCAACGGCGCAGAAAGGAAACTGATCTGCGCCGCCTGATTCTTTCGTGATAGCCACAACGGCTAGAGGGGACGCTGGGATTTCGCAGCGTGTGCGAGCTAACTCACGTGGCTCCCGTAAATGCTACACTTCTCAGCGTTGAATGGATCGCTCCGTGTCTACCCTCAGGATTCGTCGCAATCGGCCGTTTCTCATCCTGCTTGCATTGGTAGTGGCATCTTTCTGCTCTCCGTCCTTAACTGCGCAAAGCCAGACATCGAACGAACTGTCCTTCCAATTGAAGGTACAAAGCAACCTGGTCATCGTGCGCGTCGTCGTCCGCAATGCCAAGGGTGAGCCCGTTCGAGGTCTGAAGAGGGAAGACTTCAAGGTCTTGGATCAGGGCAAGGAACAATCGATCACGCAGTTTGAAGAACACGCTTCAGACGAAGGTTCGGATGAATCTACAAGTGCAACTCCTCGTCGCGAGACTGCGTCGCCAACCACCGCGCACCGTGAGAGGTTTATCGCACTCTACTTCGACGATCTGAATTCCTCCGATGCCGACCTGATGCAGGCTCGCGATGCTGCAGATCACTTTTTCGCAACCGGTCTTCAGCCGAATGACAGGGTCGCTATCTTCAGCGCGGAAAAGATGTTGTCCGACTTTACCTCCGACCCTCACCAGTTTCACGCAGCCCTAATGCAATTGCACGCGAGTTCCATGGGGCCCGCAAGGGAACATCCATGTCCGGATCTATCCGACTATCAGGCTCTCGAAATTCTGCACACCAATGATCCGGATAGCGAGGCTTGGAGAGTTGCGTGGGCAGAATCCAAAACATGCCCTGTAAGAAGTTTCGCTTCCTCACCGGACCCTAGCGCATCCCACCCAGATTCGGGCTCTATGGTTGCGATTCGCATGCTGGCGCAGAAAATTGTTGACCAGTCCCAATCATTGTCACGCTCGAGTCTAGAGCAATTCGAGCAGGTAGTGAAGTTAATCTCGAAAGCTCCCGGTGAGCGGTCAGTGGTTCTGGTTTCACCGGGCTTTCTATCGCAGAGCGAGCAGTACGCGTTGGACCGCATTATCGATCAAGCTCTTCGCGCGCAGGTCGTAATCAATTCGCTCGATCCGAAGGGTCTGTCGGTTCTGATGCGAGAGTCCGACGCCTCAAAAAACACGAGCATCCTCGCCGACCCGCGCGCCGCGCAGGCCAGATATCATCTCGACGCATCCCGCGCATTTGTCGGCGCAGACGTTCTGGCTGAGTTTGCGGAAGGTACAGGTGGAACGTTCTTCCACAGTGACAACGATCTCAAGGCCGGATTCGGCGCGCTGGTAGGAGATCCGCCGCACTACATCCTGGCATTTTCTCCTCGAAACGAGAAATGGGATGGCAAGTTCCATGCTCTAAAAGTTTCGTTGGCAACAAAACAGAAAGGAGAAAGCGTTCAGGCACGTCGCGGTTATTTCGCCGTTGAGAACACCGGCACCGAGCAGGCTGCAAATGCGAAGAACCCTTCAGTCTCGCCGGAGACACAGCCGAGTAAACGCGTAGAGGCATCGACAAAAGGGGGCTCCACCGACGTCGCAGGCGCCGGTCTCACGGATTCGACACCGGTGAGTCCGCTCACTGCCGCTGCCCTTGCCTCAAAGAGCACCGAGAAACCAGATGACGGTGCGAAACTTTCTGCGAATGCAAAACCTGTTCATATCCGCAAGGGCATGAATCGTGTCACAGTCGACCAGTTGGAGCAGATCCTCACATCCTCCCATGGCCGGTCGGATGCAGAACTCGCAAAACAACTCGCCGAGATGGAACTCATCGAACGCCTTGATTCCGACAGGCTCGCCCATTTGGACTTAGATTTACCCGGCGCGCAATCCAGGCAGGCTTTGGTCGCACAAGCCGATTCTTCCGCATTTCTCAAACCACCTGCGGCGCAGGCGCCTCTTCCTCCAACGCCCACTGTGGACGAGCAGATCCAATGGCTCAAACTAGCGGCGAATTATGCCACCAAGGCACTCAGCAAGCTGCCAAATTTCTTCGCAGCACGCGAGGTGATCCAGTTCGCGGATTCGCCGGCGCGGCAGGAGTATTCGGTCTTCTACCCCTATGAGCCTTTGCATGTCATCAATCAGTCGAAAGCTACGGTGCTTTACCGCGAAGGCAAACAAACGCTGGACGCGGAAGAGAAAGGTGGGACCGAATCACCCTCGCTCGGTTTGGTCACTACCGGAGAATTTGGCCCCATACTTGGGACTGTGCTGGCCGACTCATCCAGAAGCAGCCTGACCTGGAGCCATTGGGAGTCACGTGCGTCGGGGCCAGTCGCGGTGTATCGTTTTGCGGTGCCAAGGGACAAGTCTCACTATCAGGTCAAGTTCTGCTGTCTCGCCCAGCGAGCGGGAACCGGAGCGGGCCTCTTTGAACAGATTTCCGCATATCACGGCGAGATCACTGTTGACCCTGCCAATGGCAACATCCTGCGAATCATGCTCCAGGCGGATCTGAAAGAAGCCTATCCGATGACGAGGGCCGACCTGATGGTTGAATATGGTCCTGTCGAAATTGGTGGGAAGGCATACATCTGCCCTTTGCGCAGTGTGGCGATCGCAATGGCATACTCGAAATCGCGACCCAAGAAATCAGAGATACCGGATCCCAGCTTCTTTGTGTCCTCCAACGACCGTGAACTGCCCGTCGAAACAATGATCAACGACATCGCCTTCGACCATTACCACGTGTTCCGTACCGACTCCCGCATTATTCCCGCAGACGACCAATCGCCACAATAAGAAGACACTGTCAACAAGACAGTTCATGCAAATCCACATCGTTCAACTGCGCCCGGGTTCTAAATGCCATCGCGAGCCCTATTAGCCAAGCTTGTAGGGCGCACGGTACGACCGCGTCATCAATGCTGTTGCCTCGGGGTCGTTCAGAATCTTTTCCTGCTTCACATCCCACTGCAATTTGCGGCCAACGAGCATCGAGATTACACCAAGGTGGCCGGGAAGAGTGGAATGGTGCGCGACGTCAACGGGTGTGATGGTGGGTTTACGCGATTTGACGCTGTCGAGGAAGTTGCGACGATGCTCTGACGATTCGTAAAGGGGAATTTTGCGCTGCGCATCGGGCAGGGAATCCATCTTGACCCACTCGGGATTGGAAGCATCGAAGCCGCTGCGGTCCACCCAGACCCAGCCATCGGTGCCGATCCATTTCGTTCCCATGCTGATTGCCGGAGAGCCGCCGCCGATTGTGAGTGACACGTCATTCGGGTAGCCCGTAACTTCCTTGCGATAAGTGCACTCGACGGAATATTTCAAAGCGACATTCCAGACAGCATTGGCCGGCGGGAATTCGCCAAACCCTTGGACCTCCGAGGGACCGCTGAGATCGAAGCCAAGGCCCCAGTGCGCTATATCGCCATGGTGGCCAATCCAGTCGAGCAGCTGCCCACCTCCAGTGTTGTAGTTCCAGCGCCAATTCTGATAAACGCGCGCTTCAATATACGGCTCCATACGCGAAGGGCCGATCCACGTTTCGTAATCCAGATCCGGCGGCGGCGGCGTAACTGCAAGGTCCCATGCCGGCGTGTTCGGCAGAATCTGCGAAGGATCCTGGATCTTGCCGGGCAAGGTTGAGAGCTTATTCATCAGTGCAGGAACGCTGTGCGGAAAGTCGTGTGGCGCACCGGGCAGTCCGACCTCCACGTGCGTCACGTTGCCGATGAGTCCGTTGCGTACGATTTCCGCGGCCTTGTGAAATTGCGGAAGTGACCGCTGCCATGAACCCGTCTGCCAGATGATGTTGTTCTTGTGCACAGCCTGAACGATAGCCTGTTGCTCTGCAATGGTGCGGGCCAGCGGCTTTTCTCCGTAGATATCCTTCTTGCGCGCGGCTGCCTCTGTAGCAACGATGGCGTGCCAGTGATCGGGGATCGCGATCATGATGGCGTCGATGTCGTTGCGGGCGAGCATTTCGTGGTAATCGTGGATGGCAGCGCAATCTTTGTTCCCGTAATGAGTGTTGACGGTGTCGACCGCGGCCTGAAGGTGATTCTTCTCGATATCGCAGGCGGCGACAACCTGACAATCATCAAAGCCGAGAAAGGATTTGGTATTGGCCGGCCCCATCATTCCCCAGCCGATGACCCCGATGGTGATGCGCTCGTGCGCCGGCACGCGACGTGCGCGCGCAAAAGGGCTGGCGGAAAGCGCTGCCGCAGCGGCGGCGGACTGGATAAATGTGCGGCGCGTAATGGCAGAGGATCGAGCAAAAAACGGCGGGGTCATTTGGACTCCATGAAACGGCTTCGAGATTTCCGCTGAGAATCATAACGCGCGGAATCGAAGCCTCGACGGAAACTCGAAGGCTCAGAGCCGCTTGATGAACGCGAGCGCCTGACGCAATTCAGGAAAGAGCGCCTCGTCTGCTTTGAATTCGCGCGAGTGAACGCAGCGCCGCAAGCCCCGCATCTTCACTGGATGCTTGAGATGGAGCATCTCATGATAGAGCAGATATTCGATGGCATAGCGCGGACTTGAAGGGCGGTCGAAGACCCGGCTCACGACAATGGTGTTATGCGCGGCGTCATAGTGGCCCAGCGAACGCTTGGCCATCCCTTCGCTCCAGGTAAGCTCGGGACGCCCGAGCAGACCTCCGAAGAAGCGCATGTTCAGCAAATCGAAGACTTCCTCGAGGTTGTAAAAGTGGCCCTGCGGACCGGAAAAGCGTTTGCTCCCGCGGGCGTGTCGGATCAGTTCAGTCTGGCGTGCCACCGAGGCACTGGTGGTGAAACGTTTGAAGCGAACATTATGTGCTGGGTCAATATCCTTTTTGTAGAGCTTGGCGAGCAGGATATGCGCGATGGCTCGGATCACGCTTTCGGGCGCGCCTTCCATCAAGTCAGAAAGGCTGACAAAGATTTTGCCTTTGCGAAGGCGAATCGTTGTGTTTAACGAGGTGAAGCGCCGGAAGTTAATAGCGAAGGGAGGCATGGGCGCCCGCGGGCGCAATGCGCGATATTCTTCTTCAAAGATTGCGTTCAGATCAGAAGCCACCAAGTTCGAAATTAGCATATTTGAGACTCGCAACCGAGAACGGAGAGTTAAGCAATCGACAGGTTGGGATAGCGAGGATTCAGTATGAGAAAACTCGGAAATCTAAACTTAGAGCGGGGAACTTGCTTACTGGGGTTTAGGTTCAGCGCGTTCCTGGCCTTTTTCATCCTTGTGTAGCGCAAAATAGTCGGACTGCTCGCGCAAAAGGCGCTGGGCCTGATCGGTTAGATCTTCGCCGGCTTCAATCGCTTCTTTTCTTGACAGGTCGAACGGTTCCTCGCCCGCGAGCGCTTTCAGTGTTATGAGCCAGCGTTGCGACGCATCGGCGAGGCCCTTGAGCGCGATGCGGATATCCGCGTGGCGGTCAGAGTACTCGTCGAGGTTCGAACCAAGCTCATCGATCAATGTAGCCACGTCTTGCAGTTCGCGGTCGAGGTGGATTGCCCGCGCTTCTGACTTGCCGCGATTGCTCAGGCTTTTCACAGCCCCGACGTGGTCATTCAGATATTCGGTATATAGCTTGATCCGCTCGTTAGGATCGATGCCGGCTTCGCGAATTTTCTCAACCTGGGCTTCGGTGAGGGGGTCGTGGTGCTCTTTCTGCGCGAGGGCCACGGGCGTAACCAATGGAGGGAGGCATAGTAGCGTTGCGAGAACGGTGAACAAAGAGACGACGGGACGCATGGAGATCGCACACCTTGCATTCCATTGAATCACAGCAGAGTAGAGGCAGAGAAGGAGGGATGGAAGGGCACAGAAGTGGTGAAAAGGTGGGGCTGTGATGTCCCAGGGCGCGGCTCGATCTATTTGCGGAAAACTTCGAGCATGGTCTCGCTCTGCGCGCGATTCACCTGGGCAAGCGTTTCCTGTACAAGCTGACGGTCGTCTGTGCTGCTATTGTGCAGCATTTCAGTCAGCCGGAAGGCCGTATGGCGGAGCAGTATCTCGGCGTTTTTGAGCCGCTTGTCGTTCTCCCCGACGCTGAGGTGCATCTTGTGGGTCAAAGTCTGGATCTGTTTAAGCAGATCGCTCGCTTTATCCACGTCGCCGGCGGCGTACTGCTTCAGGCTGAACTCGGTCATCTGGTGAATGAGTTCGGCGTAGAGGAAGCATTGCTCGCGCGGCTGTGCTGCGGGAATTCTGGCCTGCAGGGCCGCAATACTGTCTTGATTGATTGGCTTGTCGTCCGGGGAAGAAGCGTACGCAGGGATTGAAAGCGCTGCGATAGCGAGGAGGATGGTCGACCAACCTTGAGACCGCATAAGGAACCTCCGCTGAAGCGGAATTAAAACAAACCCAAAGTTCCCGCGCTGTGCCGTAATGCACACTTGCCGCTATTCTGATGAAAATACAGCTCGGAAGCCTTGTTCCTTACTAATTCAAAACCGTACCAGCCATTCCCAAGACAGCGAATCGACTTGCGATTAAGCGAACTATAGGAGCATCTTCGGCAAATGCGCAAGTTAAAAGACCGTGTGAAAAGTAACTTTAATTCGAAGCCATCAAAGAAATGTCACAGTATTGTCTTTTCGTTGCGCTCCGGCTACTTCTTTTCGAGCACTTGCAGCCTCTGACGTGCCTGCCACTCTTGATCCGGAAACTTGCCGGCCGATGCATCCAGAAAGTGGTGATAATACGTGATGGCTGCCGTCCGGTCTTTCAATGAGTCGTAGGATGTGGCCCATAGAAAGTAGGTTGCTGGCACCTCCGGCATATATTTTGAACGCACCGTCAGAGCGTGTACGGCGAGCTCAGGCTGGTGAAGCTTAGAAGCAGCAAAGGCGATTCCGCTCCATGCGTCGGCATTCGCCGAGTCGAGTTTGGTGGCCTTATCGAACGCCGCCAACGCCTCGCTGAAGCGCTGTTGACGAATCAGGTTCTGTCCATGGGCCACCAGCAGATCGATGTCGTCTGGAGACTTCGCCAGCAGCGGCAAGAACAGCCTGTCAGAAGCGGCAGCATCGCCCGCCTGGGCAAGCACGCCGGCAAGCATCCGCGTAATGGCGGCATCGGTGGGGTGGTCAGCGTGCAGTTTTTGGAGAAGAGGTAACGCCTCAGCGTTGTCTTGCGCAGCGAGTACCGTGGCGAGTTGTGCGTTGAGGGCAGGATTGTCTGGTTCCTGCTGAAGAGCGATACGGATCAGTTTTTCAGCCTCAGGAAACTTTTTGCCTCCAATCAGAACGTGTGCCAGCCCGGAATTGGCGGCCACCGATTTGGGATCATCGGCGAGTACGCGGCGGTAGGCGGCTTCGGCTGCGTCATGATCGCCGGAGGCCTCGGCCAGATCGGCAGCAAGCAGGGAATCGTCCGTGGTTTCGGGAGTGAGTTTGAGCGCTTCCAGCAATTCCTTTGAAGCTTCAGCGGCGTTGCCTTCACCGTCCGGTCCCGGCTTATCGAGACGGGCAAGTGCACGCCACGCTCGAGCCTTCAACTGCGGACCAGCGTCGCCCGGGTCAAGGGTGGTGGCAGCGGCCAGCTCCATGTGAGCTTCGTCTCGTTTACCTTGGCGGGCAAGCAGTAGACCGAGCGCAAGATGCCCTTCGAAAGATTTGGGATTAGCCGCGGTGGCGCGGCGGTAGAAATCGGATGCGGTATCGAGCTGATTCTGATGGTCCGCGACGTAGCCGGCGTCGAACAAGGCGCGCTCATCAGTGGGGTGGGTTACGAGGTAGGTGTCGAGCTTGGTGGACGCGGTCTTCCAGTCGGACTTGACAATAGCGGCTTCGGCGTCAGCGACTTCGGCCGGAAGGGCAGTTGGCTGTGCAGAGTCCGGTCCCACCCCGGAAGGTTCCTGAGGAAAAGATTGGATAGAGACCGCAGAAGGGCAAAGCAGGACGAAAACGAGGGCAAAGCGACGCACGAGATACCTCAATCCAAGTTTACCGGCTGGCTGGGAATTAGACGCTCGCGGCGTGGCGACGCATTCCTCGGGCGTCTCGCATGGCGCAGAGTGCGCTTCGCAACGAAAAGAGAGACTGAATTGCATTTCATTACTAGACTGCCATCAGCAGTTCGAGCATCCAGCTGCTTTTGGGAACCGCATTGATGAGCGTCGAGCGATTTCAATTTGGCGAGTTTGAGTTTGATACCGGAACCCGCGCTCTGACCCACAAGGGGCGGTTGGTAAAACTGCAGGCCCAGCCGGCGATCCTTCTCTCCGTCCTTCTGGCGCGAGACAACCAGGTCGTGTCGCGCGAAGTGCTCAAGCAGGCCATCTGGGGCGATGACACCTACGTCGATTTTGAGAAGGGGTTGAATTTTTGCATAGCCCAGATCCGATCGGCCTTGCGGGATAATGCCGCGCGCCCCCTGTATATACGGACGCTTCCCAAACAGGGATATCAATTCATTGCGCCTGTTCAAAATGCTTCAGTTTCATCGGCCGCATTGCCGGGAGTAAATCCGGCAAAGACTTCAACAATGCGCTGGATTCCGCTTGCGGGAGCCGCGATTGGACTAGCCGTCCTCGCTCTCGGAGTGGTCATGTATCTCTCCGTGGCGAGCGCGAGCAATTCTCCAAATCTTGCGATCATGCGATTCGACGCCGACTCGAACTCTCCGCAAACGCAGAGACTGGCCAGCAACCTGACGGATGATGTAGTGGTCCAACTTGCATCGCGGAGTGGGGGCCACTACCGGGTGATCGGAAATGCGGGCATTCTCCGCGCTCCTCGCGAGCAGCGCGATCTCGCAGCCGTTGCTTCGACTCTCCGCTGCAAGTACGCGGTGCTCGGCCAGGTGAAGGCTGACGGCAATAAGATTTTGATCCTCGCCCACCTGATTCGTCTTTCCGATCTCACGCACATTGAAGTCGTCCGTATCGAGCGAAGACTGGATGATCCGATGACCGTCGAATCCGATGCGGCTGCGCGAATCACTTCACAATTCGCCGCAAAGATGGCGAACCATCCCGAACAAGCCGCTTCATTTCCATCCTCAGGTCACTGATTCGGAACGTTTAAGCTTCTTTCCTGAAACTCACCGTCTGTGGCAGCCAACTGGGTTGATTCTGAACCCGGCTTCGGCCAATCCTTGGGCACCGGGTCAACTCCACTTCCGAGGTTCTGCATGTTTACACGACGTAGGTTTCTGCACTCCGCATCATTTGCTCTTTCCGCAAATGCATTCGCATCGTCCGGCTTTCAGCGAAACGAAACAGACGCACCGCAGAATGCCGAAGTCTTGGCGGAGCGATACCCTGCCTACCCGCCGGATCTGATCGAGAATCTCGTCCGGGTTTCCCATTTCAGTCTCGACAAAGTGAAGGAAGTCGTCGAGCCTCATCCGCAATTGGTGAAGGCGTCGTGGGATTGGGGCTTCGGCGATTGGGAGACTCCTCTTGGCGCCGCCTGTCACATGGGACGCCGCAACATAGCCGAGTATCTGCTTTCAAAGGGGGCAACCCCATCGCTCTTCTCGGCTGTTCTTTTTGGTGATCTTTCCGTGGTTAAACAAATCGTGGATCGCCAACCCGGAGTCCAGCGCGTGGCAGGGCCGCACAGCATCAGTCTTCTGGCTCACGCCCGACTGGGCGGCAAAAATGCGGAAGACGTATACGCGTATCTGCACTCTCTCGGAGATGCCGAAATGCTGAACCCAACGCCTCTCGCGGATAAAGAAAAGAACATCATTTGCGGTTCCTACCAGGTCAGCGTCGATGCCTCGCATCGGATCGAGGTCTCGGCCGACATGCATGCATACGCAAATAGTCCCATGTATGCATACCCTCCTCAACTGAGTTGGAAGCGCGCAGGAACGATGGAAAGACCGCTGTTTCATCAAGGTGCGATGAAGTTCTATCCGGCCGGTGCGCCATCGATCCAAGTCCGATTTGAGCAGCGTGCGCAGGAGGTTGTGATGACAGTGATAGATGGCGGAAATGTTTTTGAAGCTTCGCGTTCGGCGGCGACCTAGATCGATGACATCGTTCGCTTCGACCTGTTTCTCTCGAGAAAAACAACGGTGGCTGCAAAGGGTGCCAGTGCCTGAGAGCATGCACGACAGTTTTAGTCAAACGATTGACTAAGCGTGTTGCGGATGTTACGTTGGGCGACTTGGAGGAGCACTCTATGAATCGCCGTCGTTTCTTGGGCACTTCGCTGGCCGCTGCAGGTGGCGCGGTGCTGGCCGGTCGCGGAATTGCGCGAGCAACCGCCATCCCCGAGGGGTCGCTGATGCAGGAAGCGCTAGAAACACCTGGGGCTGTGCCTCAAGCTCAGATCGCGGCCGCGCGATTTCCCGAAGGGTTCCTCTGGGGCACAGCTACAGCCGCCTTCCAGGTTGAGGGTGCATGGAAAGAGGACGGCAAAGGCGAGTCGATCTGGGATCGATTCACGCATACTCCCGGCAAGGTGAAGGGCGGGACAACCGCAGACGTCGCGTGCGATCAATACCATCTTTATGCGCAGGACATGGCGCTGGCGAAGCGCCTCAATCAGAAGAGCTATCGCTTCTCTATCTCGTGGCCGCGGATCCAGCCCACAGGAACCGGCGCACCGAACATGAAGGGGATCGATCATTACAGCAAGTTCCTCGACACCATGCTCGAGCAAGGCCTCCGTCCGTTTTGCACCATCTATCACTGGGATCTGCCGCAGGCGTTGGAAGAGAAGGGAGGATGGCCCAATCGCGACCTTGCCGGGTATTATGCCGACTACGCCGGCATCCTCGCCAAGCATCTCGGAGATCGCATCACCATCTGGGCGCCCTTCAACATGCCCTGGTCGGTTGCTTACATGGGATATGGCGTAGGAGCTTTGGCGCCCTGCCGTGCCAACTTCGACGACTTCCTCAAAGCGGCGCACACTCTCGCGCTCGCACAAGCACAGGCGCTCCGCTCCATCAAGGCAGCCTCTTCAAAGGCCACCGTGGGGAGCGCGTATGGCATGTGCCCGGCATATCCCAAGACCGATTCCGAGGCTGACAAAGCAGCGGCCGCCCGCTATCACGCCATGAACAATGTTTTTTTTCTCGAAGCCGCAATGAAAGGAAGCTATCCGAAGGCGTTCGTGGGGGAGCCTCCATTTGACCGCATGGGGGTCAGGCCCGGAGACGAGAAGATCATGCATGCTCCGCTCGACTGGGTCGGTTTCCACTACTACACTCGGCGCATCGTCTCCGACGCGAGCCACGCGCAGACGTTCAGCGGCGGAGGTTTCAGCGGCACCGAGATTGAGGCCGATCCCGCAACAGGACGCGATCCGTACACGCGCTTCCGGGCTGAAATGCCTACTGAGGGTCCACTCACTGAATCAGGACTGGAGGTGTGGCCTCGCGGCATGTATGACCTTGTAACTCAGATCTCGCGCGAGTACGACCATCCCATCATTGAAATTACGGAGAGCGGCTGCGGCTACCTCGACGCGCCCTACGAGAAGGAAAATGGCCGAGTGCCCGATGCGCGCCGCATCGAGTGGTTCCGTCAGGAGCTTGCTGAGCTTTCGCGCGCAATTGCCGACGGAGCCCGCGTTCGCTCGTTCCATGCCTGGAGCCTGATCGACAACTTCGAGTGGGGAAACGGCCATACCGAACGCTACGGCCTTATCTACGTCGACTATCGCGATCAGAAGCGCACGATCAAGGATTCCGGGCTTTGGTACGGTCGCGTGGCGGCGACCAATCGCCTTGTTTGAGTGCGGTTGAAGTCGAGTGAAGGATTCGCAATCCCATGCATCCGCCCCGAAGGAGCGTTGCATCGAAATTGCCTGGAGCGTGAATACCTATGGCGAATGAATCAAGTTCGAATATTCCTGAGCGTCCACAGCCAACCAACCTGGACGAGCGTATCAAGGGCGTTCCCAGCGAAAAGGAAAGAATGGAGCGCGAAGCAAACAAGCTAGCCCATAAGGCTGCCGAACGGGAACACGAGGTCGACGACCAGCAACAGCCGTTTACCAAGTAGAGTACCCACTCAACGCCGCCGCGGGCTCATAGGTTACCCCGCGGCGCAATTTTCTGGATCGCATCACATTCTGCTCGACAAAATATTGTCCTCTAAGCTGGCCTTTTGGTTGGATTTGCCGTCCCGGATAGCACCTTCGGGGGAACTGGAAAACACAAAGGTCGCATGTCCTTAAGTAACTCGTGCGATGGGAGTAGTAACCCAGAAAATTCCACTTTCGTGAGCTTGGAATCACCAATGGGCGAAGCATCTTCGACCCATTCTGAGGCATCCTTTCTAACAGCAACAACAATGCAAGGTGCTGTTCGACCAAGCAAATTTTTGAACACCAGGTGACAATATGCTTCCCTCCGCTTCAAGACGATCTGGCGATGTGGCGTCGTACCTGATGCTCCAACACTTTCCGCTGAGTAGCGCGTATTTGTGCCAGGATTGCAACTCGATTGGGAACAACGCGAATCAATGCCCCGCATGCGCGTCTGAAGTTCTAATGAACCTTTCGACCATCCTGAACCGGGATGAAAACATGATTTCTTCGGAGTATTCCTCCTTGCCAACTCTCGCAGCGGCCTCTGCCCGAGCGGGATCGGCTTTAGCTGCCTAGGATTCTGCTGCGGTAAACGCAGGTGCTTCTCTTGTGTGTGCGCGCCCTGCCCGGGATCGAATGCAAGCCGGGATGCTGAAATTGGGGTTCAGCCGGTGGCGCGCTTCAACTTTCTTCTTTTCAGGCAGGAAAATATCGGGGCCATCAAAATGGTCTGAGACGTGGGCTGCGCTCGCGAATGACGCGTCAGCTCTGCGCCTTATAATGAAGAATGGCTGGTTGCGCTCTGAGCCTCTCTGAGGCGACTGTGTTGCTGCCGGAACATTCTTCTTCCCGGTGTTTTTCATTGACTTCATCGAACGACGCGATCGTCATCCGCGGCGCGCGGACACACAATCTAAAAAACATCTCCTGCGAGATTCCTCACGGTAAGCTGACGGTCGTTAGCGGCGTTTCGGGCTCGGGCAAGAGCTCGCTTGCCTTTGACACCATCTATGCCGAAGGACAGCGGCGTTATGTCGAATCCCTGTCGGCGTATGCCCGTCAGTTTCTTGAGCGCATTGAAAAGCCCGACGTGGACGAGATCGACGGGCTGGCTCCCGCAATTGCGATCAAGCAGAAGAACACCACGAGGAATCCGCGCTCGACGGTGGCCACGGCAACCGAGATCTACGACTACCTGCGGCTGCTGTACGCCCGCGCCGGAGAAGTGCACTGCATTTACTGCGACGGCCTCGTAAAGCGCGACTCCATGGATGAGGTTGCAGAGGGGATTCTGGCGCTAGGCGAAGGTACTCGGCTCAACGCATTGTTTCCAGTGCGCCACGAGATGCCTTCGCCAGAGCCAGCAAAGACGACGAAGCGCGCCGCAAAGTCAGCCGCCAAGGCAAGTGGAAACGCGGCAGAGAAGACGGCAGTACTGCAGCCGATGAGCGAAGGTCTGAAAGCGCGGCTAGTGGAACTGCGCGGATCTGGCTTTAACCGCCTGTACCAGAACAGTCAGATTTTCGAGTTCTCCACACCCGAATCGCTGCTGGAAGTTGATTTCACGGCGCCGCTGTTCGTTCTCCTGGACCGGATTGTAGTCAGCGCGGAAAATCGCGCGCGCATCGTAGACGCTGCGGAGATTGCCTACAGAGAAAGTGGCGAGGTTATCTTCGAAGAAGTTCCACGCGATGAAGGGGCGGTGCGCAAGCGTCACAGATTTTCGGGCGAGTACGAGTGCAAAAGCTGTCATCGTCCCGGAAAAGAACCTGAACCGCGCCTCTTCAGCTTCAACAATCCCTTTGGTGCCTGCCCGCGCTGCCAGGGATTCGGGAACACCGTTGATTACGATTTGAACCTCGTCATTCCAGACAAGGGCCTGAGCCTGAATGATGGCGCGATCGATCCGTGGAACCGACCGAAGTACCGGACATGGTTTACCGATCTCAAGAAGCAGGCAAGCGCGCTGGGCGTTCCCATGGACGTGCCGTGGCGTGAGATGCGCGAAGCAGCACGCGAGATTGTTCTAAGGGGAAACGGAAAGTTCGAGGGCATTCACGGATTCTTCGCGCAGATGGAGCGCAAGAAGTACAAGCTTCACGTGCGCGTGATGCTGAGCAAGTATCGTGGATACGCGGAATGTCCGGAATGCCGGGGACAGCGGCTGCGTGCGGAGGCTCGTGCCGTACGAATTAACGGATTGAATATCTGCCAGGCGGCAGCGCTGACCATCGCGAAAGCCAAGGAGTTTTTTGGATCGCTGAAATTGTCGCCGATGCAGGAGGAGATCGCCGGGCCAATTCTGGAAGAGGTGCAGCAGCGGCTAAGTTTTCTCGATGCAGTGGGATTGGAATATCTGACGCTGGATCGTTTGGCATCGACCTTATCCGGCGGCGAAGCGCAACGAATTCAACTCGCGACCTCGCTAGGCTCGCAACTCGTCGGAACCCTGTACGTATTGGATGAGCCGTCTATTGGATTGCACACGCGGGATACGGCGCGGTTAATCCGGATTCTCGAAAAACTGCGCGACCTCGGTAATACCATCGTAGTCGTCGAACACGATGCAGACGTCCTTCGCGCGGCAGATCATCTGCTTGACCTGGGACCGGGCGCCGGTGAGTTTGGCGGCAGGCTGCTTGCTGAAGGCGTGCTCGCGGAGATTGAAGCGAATCCAAATTCGCTGACAGGGAAGTACCTCTCCGGAAAGATTTCGATACCGGTGCCAACACGACGCCGCGCTCCGGGACGCGAAAAACTGGTGCTGAAAGGAGCCGAAGCCAACAATCTGCACGGGCTGAATGTGGAGATTCCGCTCGGAATGCTAGTCGCTATTACCGGTGTCTCGGGCTCGGGCAAGTCGACTCTGGTGCACCAGGTTCTGTATCGCGCCGTGGCGCATGCGCTGGGGCAGACCGACGGTGGCGATCCTTCGGCAGTGTTCAAGTCGTTGACGGGCGTGGAGCGGCTGAACGATGTGATTCTCGTCGACCAAACGCCGATTGGAAGGACGCCGCGTTCCAATCCGATCACTTACATCAAGGGCTTCGACCTTGTCCGCGAACTCTTTGCATCGCAGCCGGATGCCAAGCGGCTTTCATTGACACCAGGACACTTCTCATTCAATGTACCCGGTGGACGCTGCAATACCTGCGAAGGCGATGGCACAGTGACGGTGGAGATGCAGTTTCTCGCCGACGTGGAACTGCCATGCGAAGACTGCAACGGCACGCGCTATCAGGCCAAAATTCTCGATGTGCGCTACAAGGGCAAAAATATCCACGAAGTTTTGCAGATGACGGTGAAGGAGGCGCTGCGATTCTTCACGGGACAGACGCGCCTGCTCGAGAAGCTTGCGGTGCTCGATGAGATTGGCCTCGGCTATCTGCGCCTCGGTCAGTCGGCTACCACACTCTCAGGCGGCGAAGCGCAACGCGTAAAGCTGGCAGCACATCTTTCGCAGGTGCGCGCCGCCAATGCGAATGCCAAGCCATCCCAGGCCAGCCGTGTGCTCTACATCCTCGACGAGCCGACGACTGGATTGCACTTCGATGATGTATCCAAATTGTTGACGGCGTTCCGCAAGCTGATTGATGGCGGCGGATCACTGATCGTGATCGAGCACAATCTTGATGTGATCAAAAGCGCAGACTGGGTGATTGACCTTGGACCGGAAGGCGGCGAGGGTGGCGGACACATCGTAGCCCAAGGAACACCGGAAGAAGTCGCCGGCAATCTGCATTCGCATACGGGCCAATGGCTGGCGAAGGTGTTGTAAGTCCGTCGGCTTCATCCATGTCAAGTCCGCTTCTTGTCATTCCCTCTCTAAAGCACTGCATCCAAACGCTAAAATCACCGAGCAGTTTTGCAGGTAATTCTCTTCATTTGAGGCACAATGATTTCAGAGCTGCAGAGCATCCGAACTGCGGCCCGCTGCAATAGGCAGAAGGGGTACCCCCACCCCCTCTCCAATATTTGCAGTTTTCCGCAAAAAGTTTGCATGAAATTCGACGCTGAAAGTGCGACCGATTTGGTCGGCCAAGAAAGGCAGGTGACGAGAATGTCGCTGCCGAGCCCACCACTCGGTCGAAACTACTTTGGGGGTTGAGTGGAGGCCCTCAAGTGATCCTCCTTTAAGTGATTTACTCTTGGGAAATGCCAGAAGTTGTCGTAACGGCGTTGCCGGAATTTAGGTACCACCCAGACCCGGTCGGGACCGGATCAATCATCCCGTCGAGTGTTGAGTGTTGCGTTTGTAAGAGGTCAATGGGTTGGATCTATGTCGGACCGACCTATAGTGAGGCTGACATTGATGAGCAAATCTGCCCATGGTGCATCGCCGATGGCTCGGCACACCGTTTGTTCGGTGCCGAATTTGTAGATCCTCCTGGCGTCGGAGGGTATGGGGACTGGGAGACTGCTCCGACGTCGGTTGTAGATGAAATCTGCTTTTGCACTCCATCTTTCAACGGATGGCAACAGGAGCGATGGTTCACGCACTGCGGAGATGCCGCCATCTTCCTCGGATGCGCTGGAAAGCAGGAACTAGAGAAGTTGGACCGAGCTGCCTATGCTGCCATTAAATCGGAGTTCGGCTACGACGACGAGGAATGGGAACGCTATTTCAACCGCTTGGACATCAACTGCGGTCCCACAGCTTATCTATTTCGGTGTCGGCATTGCGGCGCATGGGGAGGATATTCGGATTGCGGGTGAATCACCGTAGATCCCGAAAAAGTCCAAAAGATTGAAGACTCTCTGGGTCTGAATTTGTGCCCTGACGCTAGATCAACCGTGCGACTCACTATTCAGGCTTGCCGTCGCGCAGTCGGCGGATGCCGAGCGGGTTTTCGTCCTGCAATTCCGCAGGCAACAGCGCCTGCGGAAAATTCTGGAAGCAGACAGGGCGCGCAAAGCGATAGATCGCAAGGCTGCCAACGGATGTGAAGCGAGGATCGGAAGTGGATGGATACGGGCCGCCGTGCACCATCGCATGCGTTACTTCAACACCTGTAGGAAATCCGTTGAAAATGACGCGGCCAGCTTTCTGTTCGAGGATATGAATCAACTCGCGATTGGCTGCAAGGTCTTCATCATCGCCAAGAATCGTCGCGGTGAGATGGCCAGAGAGAGAACGCGCGGCCCGCAAGTAGTCCTGCGTCGAATCGCAGCTGACGAGGAGAGTGTCAGGGCCGAAGATTTCGTCGGCCATCTCGGGCTGACCTACAAGTTTATCGAGGCAAACGGTGAACAGTTTTGCCTGCGCGTGAAATGCCGCGAACTTCCGGCCTTCGGCCAGCATATGTGCCTCTGCGGCAAGTGGGGTCTGTTCTGCCCGGGATTCAGTGGCCCGGCCGTATTCGCGCGCGATTCCCTCGGTAAGTAGCGTGAATGGCTGCGCCTGTTCGACCAGGGACTTGAGCTCATCGAGAAAAGTGGTGCTCTGTGCTGAATCAGAAACAAAAACAATTCCCGGCTTGGTGCAGAACTGCCCCGCTCCGAGTGTGAACGATCCAAAAAGACTTTGCGCCAGCGCGGCGGGGCCTTTGCGCAGCGCGCCGGGAAGGATGAAGACGGGATTGCCGCTCGACATTTCCGTAAAGCAGGGAATGGGATCAGGACGCGCTGCCGCAAGATCCATCAAAGCCCGACCAGCCCGTAAAGACCCTGTAAAAGCCACGGCTCGTATGAGCGGATGCTTAACCAGCGCCGAGCCAATCTCTGTGCCGGAATCGAAGAGCATCGAGAAAACGCCGGGATGCAGATCGTGCTCTGTAACAGCGCGGCGGATGATGGCTGCCGCCAGTTCTGAGGTTCCAGGATGCGCAGGGTGAGCCTTGACGATGATGGGGCAACCTGCAGCAAGCGTCGAGGCGGTGTCTCCGCCTCCTACTGAAAACGCGAGAGGGAAGTTGCTGGCGCCGAATACCGCGACGGGTCCGAGCGGGCGGAGCATGGACCGGATATCAGGACGAGGAAGAGGCTGGCGATCGGGGAGTGCCGGATCGATGCGGGCCTGGACCCAGGAACCTTCTTCCACCACCCCTGCGAACATACGAAGCTGGTTGGCGGTGCGCCCTACTTCGCCGGTAAGACGCGGGATTGGGAGCGCGGTTTCATGATGCGCACGCTGCGCAAGCTCGTCCCTGTGAGTTTCAAAGCCATCGGCAATGCCGCGCAGGAATGCGGCGCGGGTCTTGCCGCTGGTCTGCGCGTAGCTCGCAAATGCTTCATGTGCAAGCTGAGCCGCGCGCTCCAGTTCCTGGGGTGTTGCCGCGCGAAAAACCGGCTGCAGTGGATCGCCGGATTGGGGCGCAAAGGCTTGAAAGCTCGCGCCATCGCGCGAGCCGCGTTGTGAGCCAATGAAGGAAAGTCCGATGAGTTCCATGACTCCTCAAGAATATCCCGCAAGCGTCGTCCGAGCTTATTCTTCTGCGACGACGGGGTTAGTGAGCGAGCCGAGGCCTTCAATCGTGATGGTGACGGTCTCCCCCGGCTTGAGCCAACGCTTGGGGTTGCGTCCCAGTCCGACACCTGGAGGAGTGCCCGTGGAGACAATATCGCCCGGCATCAGCGGCGTGATCGACGAAAGATATTCGATCAGCTCCGGAATCTTGAAGACCAGTTCGCGCGTGTTGGAGTGCTGCAAGACCTCGCCGTCGATCGAGAGTCGGATGTCGAGCGCGTGCGGATCTGCAATTTCGTCCGCGGTGACAATCGCTGGGCCGAGCGGACAAAAAGTTGGAAAACACTTGCTCATCGACCACTGCGTACTTGAGAACTGTACATCGCGGGCGCTCACATCGTTAACGATCGTGTATCCATACACGTGATCCCGCCAATCGGAAGCTGCAATGCGATAGCCGCCCTTGCCGATAACAAACGCGAATTCGGCTTCGTAGTCAGGCTGTGTGGAGTTCTTGGGAAGAACGATGGCTTCGCCGGGTCCTACGATCGCGGTCGGCAGCTTGAAGAAGACGACCGGCGTAGTGGGGATCTCCATGCCGGATTCCTTGGCGTGGTCGCGGTAGTTAAGACCGATAGCAAAGATGCGCGGCGGGTTTGCGAGTGGCGCATGAATCGTCGCACCTTCCAGGCTCATGCGGCTGGCGGCGAGAGTGCTCACATTCCCGCGCGCGATCACATCCAGTGTTGAAGAAAAGCCGCTCGGGCTGAGATCGAGGATGGTCTTCGTGTCATCTAAAAGAATTCCTGGGCGAGTGGGTCCGCTATCCGTAGAAAATGACACAAGTTTCATGGGCAATCTCCCAGTGCAAAATTTAGGAACTTCTTTGCTTCGGCCGCTCCTCGATCCACTTCATGCAGCTGTCCAGCCACCGTCAATGTTGAAGAGCGAGCCGGTGATAAAAGCGGCTTCGTCAGAGGCGAGATAGCGGACCATGGAGGCAACCTCATCCGGGCGTCCGAGGCGGCCGATAGGCTGGCGCGCCCGAAGATCGGCACGCACTTCTTCCTTATTGTGCTTGTGGAATTTTTCGAGATAGCCCTCGACAAATGGCGTCTCAACAGTGCCGGGGCAGATCGCGTTCACACGCAGCGTCTTGGCGTATTCGACCGCCAGCTGACGCGTCATGGCCACCACCGCGCCCTTGGTGGTGCAGTAAGCAAATCGTTGCTTGATGCCAACAAGGCCGGCGACTGACGCGATGTTTACGATTGTGCCGACCACGCCAGAAGATTCAACGGCGGAAAGCAGAAGTGGGAGAAAGGAGCGGGTGACTAGATAAACTGCGCGGACGTTGACATTCAACAGCCGATCGAAATCCTGGGCTTCGGTTTGTTCAATTGACCCAACGTGGCCGATTCCTGCGTTATTGACAAGGATGTCGAGCCGACCGATCTGCGAGACAGCAGCAGCGATCGAATCGGGGTTGGTGACATCCAGGTCCAGTGCCCGCGAGTTGCCCACAGATTGGGCGAGTTCCTCCGCTGCGTAGAGATTGATATCGGCGATCCACACGAATGCGCCTGCGCGCACCAGTTCCTTCACAGTGGCTTCGCCAATACCGCTGGCACCCCCGGTGACGAGAGCATGGCGGCCCTCAAGGCCAAACACCCGCGCGGTGGACGAATCTGTTAGAGGAGTCATTGGAAGCGGATACCTTTGCTGTCGATCTCGCGTTGCGCTGATTCAAGAATAGCCGCCGAGGGTTCGTCGGTGGTCAGAGAGCGGGAGATCACGTCGTCGATGATCGCTGCGAAGGCCGCCATTCCCGGTCCCGTCGGAAGCTGGCGCGCCCCGAGCGAGATAGATTCAACTTCGCTGTAAACGGGGTTGCGGGCCTGCAGTTCAGGGTTACGCCAGGTCGAGAGACGCACTCCCACCGCGCCGTGGCGTGTGATTCCCAGATCGCGTTCCGGTGAGGCCACAAAGCGAAGAAACTCCCAGGCAAGCTCTTTCTGTCTCGAACCTTTTCCCATGGCTAACGCCCAGAAGACAGACAGCGAGACAGGCGACGTTCCATTTGCCGCCGGGATCGGCGCAATGGCAACTTTCCCCGCAAGCGGCGAGCCTTCGCGACCCGAACGTGCAGCGAAGCCAAACCAATTCGCCATCATAGCCACTTCGCCCGCAAGGAACAGATCGCCGGATTGAGTCGAGTCAAGTTGCGGAGACTTGGGATGGCAGATTGCTGGGTCCCGGACCACTCGGCGATAGAATTCGAGAGCGTCCAATGCGTGGGGCGCAATGAGATTGGGACGCCCAGCCACGTCGGTCAGTTCACCCCCACGGCTCCAGACCTGGAGGGCAAAGTCATACAGCGTGTTGTGGCCGTCGGGAAACGCTGCGAAGACGGTTCCATAGCGGCCTGAAGAAGGATCGGTAAAGTAGCGGGCCGTCTCCTCGAACTCCTCCCACGTGGCGGGCGGTGCCAGTTCACGGGAAAACTTGGCGCGGAAAGCCGATTGATGCTTCGAATCAGAAAAGAGATCAGAGCGATACACAAGGCACTCGGGGCCGTCGTGCCACGGTAGTGATGTCAAGCAATCTTCCAGGATCAGCGGTTTCACGAGCGAGCACGGCCACTCTTGGGGCCAGCCGCGAATCGGGGTGGCCTTTTGCCAAAGATTCAGATCATCGAGAGCCTCGGCAGCATGGGCTTCAGCAAGCCAGTCAGTGACAAGCAGGGCAAGATCGAACCGGCCGTCATGCAGGCCGCCGTCGGTGATTGCCGAATTGTAGAGTTCGTGGATGCCAACTGAGTGCAGCTCGACCTTCGTGCCGGGGCGCAGCGCTTCGAAGAGGCCGGCCTCTTCTCCCAGGGCGTTTTCAAAGTCTGCATAATTGCGGAGAGCTATGCGAAGTTGGCTCATGAGCCCCTCGGAAGAGTCGAGTTCACGAGAGTCAAGCAGGATTTATTTGAGATCGTACTCGAAGTTTCCATGGCAAGATTCGACTGAAACAGAAGCAGCCGCAGTATATCCCGCGGTGCCCCGATGAAGGATACTGGATGGTCGAGATAAAAGGAGGCTGCAGTGGCTCTGCTGCACGAGGACAGGCTATTTCCGGCAGACGAGAAGACGAGGGCAATCGCGAGGCGGCTCTATGCAGAGATAAAGGACCTGCCGATCGTGAGTCCCCACGGGCACACGCAGGCGGGATGGTTCGCACGCAACGAACCGTTTCCAGACCCCGTCACGCTGCTGGTGCAGCCGGATCACTATATTTTTCGCATGTTGTACAGCCAGGGAATCTCTCTGGAAGAACTGGAGATCAACAACAAGCCGGTGAAGGATCCGCGCAAGGTGTGGCGTATCTTCGCAGACAACTACCACCTGTTTCGCGGCACGCCTTCTCGCCTGTGGCTGGATTATGTATTTGAGAATCTGTTTGGATTGAAGGAGCGGCTCTCAGCCAAAACGGCAGACCACTATTACGAGACTATCGAGGCTACGCTGCGGACAAAGGAATTCCTCCCGCGCGCCCTGTTTGAGCGCTTCAATATCGAGGTGCTGGCAACAACGGATTCACCGCTGGATTTGCTGGAGGACCACAAGGCGATTCAACAATCTGGCTGGAAGGGTCGAATCGTACCGACATTCCGGCCTGATCCCGTCGTCGATCCGGCATTTCCGGGCTTCAGAAAGAACATTCAGGCGCTAGGGAACTTGACCGGCGAGGATACGGCCACCTGGCGCGGATATCTTCGAGCCTTGCAGTCAAGACGAGAGTTTTTCAAATCGTTAGGGGCAACCGCAACCGATCATGGCCATCCAACGGCACGCACCCTCGACTTGAGCGAGCAGGATGCAGAAGCAAATTTTGTTGCGGTCATCTCTGACGTCGAAGAAGCCGGAGAGAATTTAAATACCGCCGCCCATGAGGTATTTCGCGCGCAGATGCTGACAGAGATGGCTCGGATGAGCCTCGAAGACGGGCTCGTCATGCAGATTCATCCGGGGTCGGTGCGCAACCACAATGCCCAGTTGTATGCGCGTTACGGACGCGACATGGGCGCCGATATTCCGGGACCTACAGATTATGTGCATGCCTTGAAGCCGCTACTCGATCGATTTGGTAATGAAGCGGGATTGACGTTGATCTTGTTCACGCTGGATGAGGCAACATTCGGCAGGGAACTGGCGCCTCTGGCGGGGCACTATCCGTGCCTTCGTCTGGGTCCGCCCTGGTGGTTCTTTGACAGCCCCGAGGGGATGCTCCGGTTTCGCGAACTGGTAACGGAAACGGCGGGCTTTTACAACACCGTAGGATTCAACGACGATACGCGGGCGTTTCTGTCGATTCCGGCGCGGCACGATGTAGCACGGCGGACCGATGCGGCTTCGCTGGCGCGCATGGTGGCGGATCACCGGCTGGACGAGGATGAGGCCATGGAACTTGCGCAGGATCTGACGGTTGGGCTGGTGAGGAAGGCGTACAAGCTTTAGAAAGCAGAGCGGACCTGTCCCCTGAATTCTGCCAGCATCTAAGAAGTGCAGGTGGAACGGGTCATGGTACCGAAAAAGAAGAAGGAGAGTGCGGCTCCGTTTGTGCCGTCGGAGCGCACACTGCCTGTACTTGCGGAGGCGATCCAGAAGTGCGAAGGGTGCGATCTCTATCGCGAAGCAACGCAGGCGGTGTTCGGAGAAATCGAGTCGCGCAGCGGGTCGACGAAGCCCAGGGTCTCAATCATGATGATTGGCGAGCAACCGGGCGACCAGGAAGACAAGCAGGGGCGCCCGTTTGTTGGGCCCGCGGGAAAGCTGCTTGACAAGGCTCTCGAAGAAGCCGAGATCCAACGCAGCAAAGTTTACGTCACAAATGCGGTGAAGCATTTCAAGTGGGAACCTCGCGGCAAGCTGCGCCTACACAAGAAGCCGACCATGAAGGAGATCAACGCCTGCCGCCCGTGGCTGGACGCAGAGTTGGAAACCGTGAAGCCCAAGCTCATTGTGGCTCTCGGTGCGACGGCGGCACAGAGCTTGCTCGGTTCGAGCTTCCGTATTACGCAGGAACACGGGAAGGTGCAGCAACTTCTGGGATTGCCACCGATTATTGCAACGCTTCATCCGTCGGCGATTTTGCGCGCCCAAACAGACGAAGATCGCGATACCTACATGCGCACGATAGTTGAAGATCTCCGCGAGGCCGCGAAAATCGCAGGGAAATAAAGCAGTCTACCGCTCGAATTAGGATTTTTCGCGAAGATCGGAAATAACCTTGAGATAGGCGCGCGCTGTTTCCGTGATGATCTCGGCGTGACCGGCGTCGATGGCGGCCAAGTTGACCAGATCGCTGCCGACTCCCAAGGCGCGAGCTCCCGCCTGGATGAAACTCGCAGCGGTTTCAAGCGTAACGCCGCCGGTAGGGATCAGCTTCAGGAACGGGAAGGGCGCGAGCACCGACTTGAGATAACTGGCTCCGCCCATCGCCGAGCAGGGAAAAATTTTGACGTAGTCGGCGCCGGCCCGCCATGCCGTAATGATCTCGGTCGGCGTGAGCGCACCCGGAATCGACAGCTTGCCGTTGGTTCTGGTTGTACTGATCACTTCAGGGTGCAGGCTGGGGCTAACGACAAACTCGGCACCGGCGTTGATGGTGGCCTGCGCTTCAGAAGAGGTTGTGACGGTGCCCGAACCCAGAAGAAGGCCCTTCGGGCCGTATTCGCTCTTGAGCTCTCTCAGCAGTTCGACAGCATTGGGAACCGTCATGGTGACTTCAACGACAGTGACCCCGCCCGAGATCATCGCCTGCACCACAGCGTGGGCCTGTTTGGAATTCTTGGCACGCAACACCGGGATGAGTCCGACGCGTTCGATGATCTGCTGTGTGGTTTCAGGCATCTTGCTTCCTTCGCAAAGGTGGTTATCGGCGATCTGCGCTCGATTGCAGAGTTGGCGAATCAGTACGTCAGCGAGCGATGCGTGCGCTGCCGCCTTTCATGGCACGCTCGACTTCAGCCAGCGTAGCCATGCTGGTGTCGCCCGGGGTTGTCATGGCCAGCGCGCCGTGAGCTACGCCGCAGCGAACCGCCCAATCGATCGGCTTTCCAGCCAGTATCCCGTAGATGAGTCCGGAGGCGAAGCTGTCGCCGCCTCCCACGCGATCAAGGATGTCGATCTCCTGTTGCGGCACGTGAATGATCTTGTCCTCATAGAGTGCGATTGCGCCCCAGGCGTTGCGGCTTGCCGTGGGGGCAGTGCGCAACGTGCTGGCGATGAGCTTCAGATTCGGATACGCAGCCGCAACTTCGCGGAGCATCTCTTCATAAGCGGCGATGGGGAGTTCGTCGAAATCTTCGCTGACGCCTTTGATCTGAACGCCCAACATGGCAGTGAAATCCTCTTCGTTGCCAAGGAGAAGATCGACTTTGCGCACCAGTGCGCGGTTCACGTCCTGCGCCTTGGACTTCCCGCCGATGGAGCGCCACAGCGAGTCACGATAGTTCAAATCGTAGGAAACCGGGGTTCCGAAGCGCCGGGCCTCGTCCATCGCCTCGGCGGCTACGTCGGCCGTCGAAGCTGAAAGCGCGGCAAAGATACCCCCGGTATGGAGCCACCGAGTGCCGTTGCCGGGGCCGAATATAGATTCCCAATCAAAGTCGCCTGGCTTAACCTGGCTGACGGCTGTATGGCCGCGGTCGTTGCATCCAGCAGCTGCGCGCAAGCCAAATCCGCGCTCAGTAAAGTTCAGGCCGTTGCGCACGGTGCGGCCCACACCGTCAAAAGGAACCCAGCGGAGAACGGAAGTGTCCACCCCGCCCTGGAGGATGCAATCCTCAACGAGGCGCCCAACGGCATTGTCAGCGAGTGCTGTCGCAACGGCTGTGCGCAGGCCGAAGCAACGGCGTAGACCACGCGCCACGTTGTATTCGCCGCCGCCCTCCCAAACTGCGAATTGCCGTGCTGTGTGAACGCGACCCTCGCCGGGGTCAAGACGCAGCATCACTTCTCCAAGACTGAGACAATCCCAGCGACGAGGCGAGTCCGGAAGCGAAATAGGTTCCATAATCAATCCAATGAAACTGTAACGCATTGCAGACGCCCGGGAGCGGCACTATACCGCTGGAGGAGACGGTGCCTTCCTAACGCGGGAATGGGCAATGATGTGCGCGTGATAGATTTTGGGGGTCAGGAAAAAGACTCGAATTGACGCGGCAAAGAGGGACGTCGGCGAAGCTTCGAGTCAGGCGAGGAAGTTTGGGATGAGTCAGAGCCTTTTCGATTTGACGGGCAGGGTTGCAGTCGTAACGGGTGGGACCACAGGCATCGGACACGCTATTGCGCGTGGATTGGCAGAGGCCGGAGCTGATGTAGTCCCGAGTTCGCGCCGAGCAGAGCAGGTGGAAAAGGCGGCGGCAGAAATTGAAGCCCTGGGACGCCGCACGCTGAGAGTTACGAGTGATGTGCTCGACCGCTCATCGCTACAGGCTCTGCATGATGCCGTAATTCAGGAGTTCGGCAAAGCGGACATCCTTGTGAATGCAGCGGGCGTGACCTACAAAGCGCCGACGCTGGAAACTGCAGAGGAAGATTGGTCGCGTGTTATCGAGACAAATCTGACAGGAACGTTGCGAGCTTGCCAGATTTTTGGGAGAACGATGGTGAAAGCGGGCTACGGGCGGATCGTTAATATTGCATCCCTGACCACGTTTGTCGGCTTCTTCCAGGTCGCAGCATATTCAGCGTCGAAGGCAGCGGTTGGATCATTGACGAAGGTGCTGGCGGTTGAGTTGGCAAAGACCGGAGTAAATGTGAATGCGATCGCGCCGGGTATGTTCCCAACGGATTTGAATGCCAAACTGATCACGGGAACTCCCCGCGGCGAGGAGTTGCACATGCGCGTGCCAATGGGAAGGTTTGGAAAGGCCAGCGAACTTGCAGGAGCGGCTGTTTTTCTGGCATCTGAGGCGGCGTCGTATGTGACGGGGGAGATCGTGGCTGTGGATGGCGGGTTCCTGGCCAGCGGCGTGAACCAGTAAAGAACCCGGACTGGAAAACCTCGAGTGATGGCGAAAATCCTCTAAGGCAGCGGAAAGCAAAAAGACAGTGAAAATTACGAATGCAACCGTCAATATCGCTTCGCCGGGGCGTAATTTCGTCACGCTGAAGATTGAGACAGACGAGGGAATTTACGGGTTGGGGGACGGCACGCTTAATGGCCGTGAACTGGCGGTTGCTTCCTATCTAACAGACCACGTGATTCCTTGCATAATAGGCCGGGATCCATTCCAGACTGAAGACATCTGGCAGTATCTCTATCGCGGAGCATATTGGCGACGTGGGCCAGTCACCATGACGGCAATCGCGGCAGTGGACGTCGCGCTGTGGGACATCAAGGGCAAAGCGCTGAACACACCCGTCTACAACCTGCTCGGCGGCAAAAGCCGCGACGGCGTCATGGTGTATGCGCACGCCAACGGCAAAGATGTAGACGCGGCACTCGAGGATGTAGCGAGACATAAGGACCTGGGATACAAGGCCATTCGTGTTCAAAGCGGAATTCCAGGCCTTTCGAGTACATATGGCGTAGCCAAAGGTACCGGGCGCTACGAACCGGCAGAGCGCGGACTGCCGCACGAGTACGAGTGGTCGAGCGAACTTTATTTGCGCCATGTACCGAATCTCTTTGAGCGTGTGCGGGCAGAATTCGGCGAGGAGCTACATCTGCTCCACGATTGCCACCATCGCCTCGCACCGATCGAAGCAGGACGTCTGGGAAAGGAATTGGAGCCATTTCATCTCTTTTGGATGGAAGATCCTACACCCGCAGAGCTACAGGAAGGCTTTAAAGTTATTCGGGGACATACGACTACTCCCATTGCTGTCGGCGAGGTATTCAACTCGGTCTGGGATGCTCATGAATTAATCCGCAATCAGTGGATCGATTATCTCCGCATGACCCTTGTGCACGGCGGGGGAATTACACACCTGAAGAAAACCGCAGACTTCGCGGCGATGTATCACGTGCGCACCGGATTTCATGGAGCGACGGACCTCTCGCCGGTGACAATGGCTGCGGCGTTGCACTTCGATACCGCAGTTCACAACTTCGGCATCCAGGAACATATGCCGCACACTGACGAGACGGACGCGGTGTTTCCGCATAGCTATAAATTCAGAGACGGCATGATGTATCCCGGCGATGCTCCGGGTCTAGGTGTGGATCTGGATGAGAAGCTGGCTGCAAAGTATCCGTATCAGCGCGCTTATCTTCCTGTGAATCGCAAACTCGACGGTACGCTGACAGACTGGTAGGCGATGGCGAACTCAACCGAGACGATGGAACAAGTGGGGGATGTGCAGGCGCATCCGGGGCGATGGACTATCTGCGCCATGCTATTCGTGGCCACGACCATCAACTACATGGACCGACAGGTTCTGTCGATTCTGAAGCCGGTGCTGGCGGGCGCAACACTTCAGCTGCAGCCGTTCTTTCATGGATGGCCAACGGTAGAACGCTCCATCAGCATGAACGAGATTCAATACGGAAACATCGTGTGGTGTTTCCAGATCGCCTATGCCCTCGGAGTAGTTTTCGCTGGGCGCCTGGTGGACCGCCTGGGCTGCCGCCGCGGTTATCCCATCGTGACGGCAGTGTGGAGCCTGTCCGCGATGGGGCATGCCCTGGTGACGTCGGTCTTCGGCTTTGGAGTGGCGCGTTTCTTTCTGGGACTGGGTGAGAGCGGAAATTTTCCTGCGGCGATCAAAGCAACAGCGGAGTGGTTTCCCCCAAAGGAGCGAGCCCTCGCAACCGGCATCTTCAACTCAGGCGCCGGCGTTGGGGCAATACTCGCACCCTTCGTGGTGCCGTGGGTTGCACTACATTTTGGATGGCGTGCTGCATTCCTCGTCACCGGTGTCTTCAGTGCATCCTGGATTGTATGGTGGTTAATTCGTTACCACAAGCCGCTGGAATTGGTGTCTGCGAGTCGGAGTGAGGCGGTCGAAAAATCAGCTGAACTCGCGATTCCGTGGTGGCGGCTGTTGAAATACCGCCAAACCTGGGGATTCGTTCTAGGTAAATTCCTCACAGACCCAGTCTGGTGGTTCTACCTATTCTGGCTGCCGGGCTACTTCAGCAAAGAGTTCAAACTTGATCTTTCGCATATCGGGTTGCCGCTGATCGTGGTGTATGTCTGCTCGACAATTGGAAGTGTTTTTGGCGGCTGGTTGCCGAAAGGATATGTGCGGCTGGGAATGTCATTGAAAGCCGCACGCCTGGCAACAATGCTGACTTGTGCATGCCTGGTTGTTCCGATCGTATTCGCAGGTGGCCTGCACTCCATATGGACTGCTGTTGGACTGTTGTGTATGGCGACCAGCGCGCATCAGGGCTGGTCTGCCAACATCTTCACCACCGTCTCTGATATGTTTCCAGCCGAGTATGTCGGAACGGTTGTCAGCTTCGGACAAGTGGGGGGCGCACTGGGGGGAGCTATTTTTGCTCAGGTTGCAGGTCATATTCTCCAATTCACCGGGAGCTATGTGCCGTTATTTATTTATTCGGGTCTGGCGTATCTCGCGGCTCTTGTTCTGCTGAGAACCCTGGCTTCGGGGTTGAAGCCGGTGGAGCTCTCCAGCAGTTGAATGTCCAAAGTTGGCGGGAATTTGCGATTTCTCCGCGATCGTTCGTGACCATAGTCATGAGCCGAGAGGGAATTCATCGGGATTCGTCTTTATACACTTGGTTTGTCAGATATACAGGATAGAGATGGTCTGGAAGGTTGACGCGTGGTCCCGTTCAGCCGAAAATCTGAAAACAAACTGATTTAAACGCAGAGGGGCAAAAATGGTTAGGCGGCGAAAACTGCGCATGGGAATGGTCGGAGGAGGGCCGGGCGCGTTCATCGGCCCAGTGCATCGCATGGCCGCCGAACTGGATGGAAAGATCGAACTCGTTGCAGGCGCATTTTCGCAATCGGCGGAACGTTCGCAATTGGCCGGCGAGGCCTACAAGATCCAGCCCGATAGGGCATATGCGGACTACAAGTCGATGCTGGAGGCGGAGCGAAAGCGACCGGACCCCATCGACTTCGTCGCTATCGTTACTCCAAACCATCTCCACTTGCCGGTTGCGATCGCATCGCTTGCAGCTGGGTTTCCGGTGATGAGCGACAAGCCAGCCACTGCCACCTACGGAGAAGCAGAGGAACTGCAGAAGGCTGTCGCCAAGAGCGGGTTGCCTTATGGGCTGACCCACACGTACGCCGGCTATGCGCTAGTGCGCGAGGCGCGTGCCATCTGTTCCAGCGGCGAACTGGGAAGAATTCGCAAGATTGCTGTCGAGTATCTGCAGGGATGGCTGACAAACCCGATTGAGGCAACAGGGCAGAAGCAGGCGTCGTGGCGATCAGATCCTGCACAGAGCGGGCTAGGCGGGTGCATCGGCGACATTGGCGTGCATGCGTTTCATCTTGCTGAGTATGTGACAGGACTGAAAGTTGTTGCAGTGAACGCTTCGCTGCTCTCAGTGGTAAAGGGACGCAAACTCGATGATGACTGCACGGCTCTGCTACGCATGGACAACGATGCGCAAGCCGTACTGATGACTTCTCAGATCGCAGTGGGGGAGGGAAACGGATTGAGACTGCGCGTGTACGGCGAAAAGGGATCGCTCGACTGGCGGCAGGAAGATCCGAACCGGCTGCACGTGAAGTGGCTGGATTCTCCTGAGGAGATTCGTCATGCGGCAGGCAACTATTTGAGCAATGATGCGCGCGCGGTAACGAGATTGCCGGGCGGTCATCCAGAAGGATATCTTGAAGCGTTCGCCGTGCTGTATGGTGAGTTCGCCGATGCGCTGCTTGCGTGGCAACAGAACGGCAAAGGTGAGTTACCGAAGACGCTGCCGGGGATTGAAGCCGGCGTGCGTGGAATGAGATTTATCGACCGTGCAATCGACAGCAGCAAGCGCGAGAGCTGGGTTGAGTTTTGAAGTATGAAGATCGATTGGGGAGCAAGCGATGAAGACCATAAAAGGTCCTGGAATTTTTCTGGCACAGTTTGCTGATAATCAAGCGCCCTTTAATTCTCTGGATGGAATGGCGCACTGGGCAGCCCAGCTTGGCTTTGCCGGAGTCCAGATTCCATCATGGGATCGGCGCCTGTTTGATTTAAAGCTCGCAGCAGAGAGTCGCGACTATTGCGAGGAAGTGCTTGGAATTCTGGACGCCGCCGGGCTCAAACTCACGGAGCTTTCGACACATCTGCAGGGCCAACTGATCGCGAGTAATCCTGCCTACGATCCCATGCTTGATGGATTTGCGCCGGCTGAATTGAAGGGCAGGCCGAAGGAACAGCAAACTTGGGCAGTGCAGCAATTGGAGTGGGCCGCGATGGCAAGCAGCAGGCTGGGCTTGACCGCGCATGCCACATTCTCAGGGGCCCTGGCGTGGCCGTATTTCTATCCTTGGCCGCAGCGGCCGGCCGGTCTGATCGATGCGGCCTTTGAGGAACTAGGCCGCCGCTGGGCTCCTATCCTCAACGTGTTTGACGAGGCTGGCGTGGATGTCTGTTACGAGCTTCATCCAGGTGAGGATTTACATGATGGCGTGACATTCGAGCGTTTCCTGAAAGTTGTGGATGATCACAAGCGCGCGAATATTTTGTACGACCCAAGCCACATGATCCTGCAGCAGTTGGACTATCTGGAGTTCCTCGATATTTATCACGAGAGAGTGCGCGCTTTTCACGTGAAGGATGCGGAATTCAGGCCGAACGGACGCTCGGGGGTTTACGGGGGCTATCAAGATTGGATTGATCGCGCCGGGCGCTTCCGCTCGCTCGGAGACGGGCAGATCGACTTCAAGGCAATCTTCAGCAAGATGGCCCAGTATGACTATCCCGGCTGGGCAGTGCTGGAGTGGGAGTGCTGCATTAAGCATCCGAAGGCTGGAGCGGCGGAAGGCGCGGCTTTGATCAAGCAGTGGATTATTCGCGTCACCGACAAAGCGTTCGATGATTTCGCCGGATCCGAGCCTGACGACGACAAAAATAACAAGATTCTAGGGTTGATCTAGCTGAAGCTCGAAGCTTATCCGAAAAGTCACCACCATCCGATTCAGAGCTAAATGCCTTAATTGCAGGCCTTACTGGGCTATGGCTAGAATGTCCGATAACGGATATTCTGTATAGTGTAAGTAAATAATAGAGAACATGCCTCATATCATTGCAAGAATGTCGGTTATTTATTTTCCGAAAAGTGCGCTTCCCTACATCTTGTAGCGGCCCAAGTCTTCGTCGTTCAAGCCTTCAAGCCAGCCTCGGAGTTCTTCGGCGGTAGGACCTTCGGGTGGGCCGTTCATGTTCAGCTTGGCTGACTGCATGACTTGTTCCGATACGAAGATCGGACAGTCTGCACGCAGCGCGAGCGCGATCGCATCAGACGGGCGCGCGTCCAGGGTTATCAATTCGCCCTCTTGACGAATCCACAGCATTGCGAAGAAGGTGTCGTCTCTAAGCTCTGTAATGACTATCTTTTCCAGCTCTCCGTTCATGTGACGCATTAGATTCCGGGTCAAATCGTGCGTCATTGGCCGGGGGGCGGCTACCTTTTCAATCTCTATGGCTATAGCGTTGGCCTCAAAGATCCCGACCCATATAGGCATAACGGTATCGGAGCCAACGTCCTTGAGAACAACGATTGGCATATTGGTAGCTGGATCCATCATCAAACCGCGGATGCGCACTTCGATGTCCATAGGCTCCCTTCGCTACTTGCTTAGACGGCCTCACCTACGAGGCTGTTGGGAAAAGTATTGGTGATTTTCACATTCACATAGGAACCCGGAGCGGGAGCGATGGGCGTGGAAGTCGTGAAGTTTACTGGTTTGTTTTGCGTGCTTCGGCCGGAAATCTGACCTCGGGCTGGATTTAATCCCTCGACCATTACTTCCATTTGCTCCCCTAAATGCTTGGCGTAGTTGGCCCTCTGAATCTCGCGTTGTCGGTCGAGAACTAGCTGAAGCCGTCTGACCTTCTCTGCATCGGGCAAGGAATCGATCATAGTAAGTGCCGGAGTATTGGGACGGCCAGAGTATTTGAAACCGAACACGCAATCGTACTGGACCTCCTGTAGCAAGTCCATAGTCTGGATGAAATCGTCAGGCGTTTCTCCTGGAAATCCAACGATGATGTCCGTCGAAAGCGAAATGTTTCGCTTTGCCGCCCTGATCCAGCTGATGCGTTCGAGGTACCAGTCGGCCGTATATTCTCGCGCCATCATCTTGAGCACTCGGGACGACCCAGACTGAATGGGCAGATGCACGTGATCGCAGAGCGTTGGATAAGCGTCGATCGCTTCTACGATGTCCCGCGTAAAGTCGCGGGGATGACTGGTGGTGAAACGTACGCGACGGATGCCGGGAACCTGGCCAACGGCAGCGAGCAATTCGGCGAAGCTCAACTTCCCTTCCGGATCCTTGTAGCTGTTTACGTTCTGACCGAGAAGTTGAATCTCGCTATAACTCTGGTCGGCGATACGCCGCGCCTCGGCGAGCACAGATACTGATCCTCGGCTCCGCTCTTTGCCGCGCGTGTAAGGAACAACGCAGTAGGCGCAGAACTTGTCGCATCCTTCAATGATCGTGATGTATCCACGATAGGGATTCTGACGCGAAGTGAATTCCGTCTCGAAGGTCTCTTCGGTCTGGCGGTCGTCAAGGCCCGTGATCCGATTCTCGCCGGCTTCCAGGCGGCTCAGCATCTCAGGCAATTTGCGATAGGAAGCCGAACCGGATACTAAAGACACATACGGAGCGCGCTCGAAGATCTTCTCGCCCTCCTGCTGAGCTACACACCCGAGGACGCCAAAGCGCTTCCCGGCCTTGTGGAGCTTTTTGTAGTCGTTGAGGCGGTTAAAGACCTTTTGCTCGGCTTTGTCGCGAATGGAGCAGGTGTTGTAGAGGATGAGGCCGGCATCTTCCTCGGTCTCGACCTGGCGATAGCCTTCGTGCAGCAATGTGCCAATGACCTTTTCGGAGTCATGAGCATTCATCTGGCACCCGAAAGTCTCAAGGTAGAAGGTTTTTTCGGACGCCATAGCAAGTTTGAGTATAGAGCATTTCGACTACCGTGCCTCGCCGGTCCAGCCCATTTCATCGGTGTTACAGAGATACAAAACAGCGTCCAGTTCTGAACACACCCCTTCGGTATCGCACACTCAGTCCGCTTCTCTTCCCGACCCTCGAAGCTCGGAATAAAGGACTTGCATGCAAATGCCATTGGAGAGCGACATGCTCTAAGGCTTTGTAACTGGTTCCTGCAAGGCACGCTCGCAGTGATCTTTCTTCAGCATGAATCGCCTTTCATATCAAAGCTCTTGATGGTTTCGGGATTGGCTTTCAGCGGTCCGCATGACGATTACAGGACAAGGAGCGCACATGAAGATGGTGTTCCAGGATATTCGTTTTGGGATACGGCAGTTGATCAAGATGCCGGGGTTTACATTCACCGCGATCGTGTCGCTGGCGCTGGGCATTGGTGCCACGACGGCGGTATTCAGCGTGGTATACGCCATTCTGCTGGACCCTTATGCCTACAAAAATCCGGACCGCATGATCCATATGCGTCTGACCGTGCCATCGGGAGACCTGAATGGATTCGGAGTAACAGGGACGCAATGGCAGGAGCTGCGCAAGTCGCCGGTCGTAGAAGACACGTTTCTTGAAGACGATTGGAATCCCTCCATCACTGGTGGCGATCTTCCCGAAGATGTTCAAGGCGTCTATCTAAGCTCGAACGGATTCAATTTTCTGGGTGTGCCGGCCGCGGTTGGTCGTGGATTGCAACCCTCCGATGCGGTTGACGGCCAGGATCCTCAACCGGTTGCAGTACTCGGTTACAAATTCTGGCAGCGGCATTACAACAGTGACCCGTCTGTGATCGGCAAAACCATCCAACTGAATCGCAAGAACTTCGCGATTGTTGGTGTCGCTGGGCCGCGATTCACATGGGGAGACGGCGATGTATACCTGCCGCTGAAGATCACTGGCGACCAAGTGAAAGGCTTCTATGCGGGCGTTCGGCTCAAACCGGGCATCACCCATGCGCAGGCCAATGCCGCGCTTGAGCCTCTCATTTTCCAATTCGCGAAGGAAACGCCAAAGCACTTCCCGACGGATTGGAAGCACCTTCGCATAGTGGGACTCAACGAAGACTTCGTCAGACAGCTTGGAGGCACACTCTACTTGTTGTTTGGCGCGGTTGCGCTATTGCTGATGATTGGCTGTAGCAATGTTTCTATTTTGTTGCTCGCCCGCGCCACCGCCCGCCAGCATGAGTTCGCCGTCCGCTCCGCGATTGGAGCGAGTCAGTCGCGAATTGTCCGCCAACTGCTGACAGAGTCCCTTCTGCTTTCCCTTACCGGCGCAGGGATGGGACTTCTGCTGGCGTACAAAACTGTCGATATCATCGTTGCTAATCTGCCCCAGTTCTCCTTCCCACATGAGGCAGCAATTCAAATCAATGTGCCAGTTCTGATCTTTGCGATTTTGGTTGCGGTCACTACCGGGGTGCTGTTTGGACTGTGGCCAGCCTGGCAGTTATCGCGGCCCGAGGTCAGCCAGATCATGCAGTCGAACACGCGCAAAACGACGGGTGATGTGAAGGGACGTAGAACACACGCGGTGCTGATCGGAGGCCAGATCGCTTTGACGCTGCTGATGATGGCGGGTGCGGGAGCTGCGATTGAAGGATTTCTGAAGGTAGCACACACGCCGCTCGGATACGATCCGCATAACGTCATGTCGGTCGGGATTCCGATCCACGACGGAACCTACAGCACCTGGCCGGAGAGAGCAGCATACTTTGAACAGATTTACGCGAAAGTGGCGGACGTTCCGGGCGTCGAACTCGCAGCTGTCTCCAGCAACGCGACTCCACCTGACAATGGATTTAGAACCAAGTTCGAAATTGTCGGCAAGCCATCTTCAGCAGATCAGTCCGTGCGCTTCAACATGGTCAGCAAAGAGTATTTTCCCGTGCTCAAGATGCCCCTGGTGCAAGGAAGGATATGGGACGAGGCGGAGACCCGCCGCGGTGCAGCGGTCACTGTAGTCAACGAGGCATTTGCGAAACGCTACTTCCCTGCCGGCGATACGGTTGGCCACACCATGAAGGTTCCGGAATTGAAGCCGCAGCCTCCTTATTTGCTTACGGCGCCCAGCAGCGAAGATGGGTTGCTCATTGTGGGCGTTGTAGCCGACAAGCTTGATGAAGGTCTTTCGAAGCCAGTCTTCCCGGAAGTTTTCGTTCCCTACACAGTGGCCATGGGCATGTACACGCAGGTTCTAGTTCGTGCTAAAGGTCAGCCTCTGACTCTCCTTCACCCCATTCGCGCCGCAGTCAACTCCATTGACCCCGACCAGCAAACAAACAACGATGTGCGCGACCTTGAGCATTGGATTATGCGAGAGCCGGAATGGGCCCGTGGACAGCTTGTCGCGTGGCTTTTCGGAGCGTTTGCTGCGCTGGCACTTGCACTGGCGTCAGTCGGACTGTACAGCGTAGTCGCCTATGCAGTGGTCCAACGTACAAACGAATTCGGCATCCGCATTGCTCTTGGAGCAAAGAAGGGGCACGTTCTAGGCATCGTGTTCCGCTCGACGGTCGCAAGCGTCGGTACTGGAATCGTGACGGGAGTGGTGTTGACGCTGGCCCTGAACAAAGTGATGGCTAGCTGGTCAGCCGAGAGTTCGCGCGATCCCCTGCTCCTGCTCGCCGCCACGCTCGTTCTCTCGCTGGTAGCAACCTTCGCCTGCATTATTCCCGCATGGCGGGCAGCGGGCATTGACCCCATGAAGGCAATTCGTTATGAGTGAACGTCGGGGGGGGAGTACTGCCATCATTTAGCGCAAGCCGGTGTGAAGGTAGGCTAGCAACGCAGACATTTGCGTTTCATCGAAGCGGCCGCTGAAAGCGGGCATCATTCCCTTGCCCGCGATAATTATCCGCCGGACTTCCGCATCGGTCGCCGGGCCGCCACTGGGAAGATTGCCGCTCTTGAATACCGCATGCAGGTCTGGCGGAACCTTCTTGAGTTGCAAGTCGTTCTCCTCATGGCAGTGGGCGCAGCGCACTTCGTAGAGATGCTTGCCCTCGGCTTGCTGCGCGGTGAGCCGTGGTGTCGTACGACAAGCCCCAAGTGAGAATGCCAAGCCAACCGACAGGAGGAGGATTGAGAGAAAGCGCGTAAGAGTCATCCCTCTTCATTCTAGGGTCGTGTGGTTCGGTATGCTGGAAACATGACGCTTCCCTCTTTGAAGCAGATCCGCGAGGCGCAGGATGTTCTCTATCGCTACATGCCCCCGACGCCCCAGTACAGCTGGCCTCTGATCAATCAGCGGTCAGGCGCAGAAGTCTGGATCAAGCATGAAAATCACACGCCGGTCGGCGCGTTCAAGATTCGTGGCGCACTGATCTACACCGAGTGGCTGCGGAGATCACAATCGAATCTAAAAGGTGTTGTCGCTGCGACGCGCGGAAATCACGGCCAGGGCGTGGCAATGGCGGCAAGGATTCACGGAATATCCTGCGTGATCGTTGTGCCGCACGGCAACAGCGCTGAGAAGAATCGCGCCATGATTGCGCAAGGCGCAGAGCTGGTGGAGCACGGACAGGATTTTCAAGAGTCTCTCGAATTTGCACGAACTCTTTCCACTAAGCGCGAATTCGTCATGGTCGACTCATTTCACGAACGACTGGTGATGGGCACGGCGACTTATGCGTTAGAGTTCTTTCAATCAGTCCCTGCACTGGACCGAGTCTATGTGCCTATTGGGCTCGGATCCTCGGTTTGTGGGGTATCTGCAGCACGCAACGCGCTGGGGCTGGCGACAGAGATCATCGGAGTAGTTGCTTCAGGATCCCCGTCGTACTCGCTGAGTTTCGCCCAGCACAGGGTTGTGGACGCTCCTTCGCGCACTGCGATTGCCGACGGACTGGCGTGCAGAACGCCGAACGCCCTTGCAATGGAGATCATCTGGCAGAACGTGTCTCGGATCGTGGAAGTTTCTGATGTTGAGATTGCTTGCGCTATGTGCGTCCTCTTTAAGGACACACATAATGTTGCGGAAGGCGCCGCGGCAGCTGCGCTCGCCGGGGCGATGCAGGAACAGGAAGCCAATCGAGGCAAGCGTATCGGCGTTGTGCTGACGGGGGGCAATGTTGATGCGGACGTCTTTGCGCGGGTGCTGAGCGGGGAGAAGGCGCAGTGATGAAACCACATTTCGACAATTTAACGCCCCTGGCTCATGCAGCACAGAATCGATGCTTCGGCTGCGGGGAAGCTAATCCTCAAGGATTGCAGTTGGATTTCCTGCTTGCCGAAGACGGCACGGTAGTATGTCCCGTGAAGATCGGAAACAGCTTTGAAGGCCATCCCGGATTTCTGCACGGAGGCATTATCGCCACGCTTCTGGATGAAACCATGAGCAAGTCGGTTCGCGCGCGTGGTCTCACCGCGATGACGCGGCATCTTGAAGTGGACTACAAGCGCCCCGTGCCGTCCTGCACGATGATTCGCATGGAAGGTCGCGTCGTCAGGGACGAAGGTCGTAAACATTGGGCCGAAGCTACAATCTTCGGCGCCGACGGCCACGTTCTTGCACAAGGTAAAGGGCTGTTCATTGAGGTTCGGCCGGAAAGATCAGCGTGATCCGACTTATTCCAGCTTAGATAGCCAGTCGATAATGGCGCTCTCGAGAAATATCCTATGATCAGACCAGCCGTGGTCGGTATCAGCGTGAACGGCCTTGATGTTCTCACCGCCTTTTGCCTTGATGGCCTGAATCAGCGCGTCGGTGTCGGGAGCAAGACCATCGTTCGCGGATAGGACGAGAAGCGGAACGTCCTTGAGCCCATCAATGGCGTTGGCGAAGGCAAATGTCTTGGAGTTTTGCGCTACTTCATTCGCCATGGTTTCGGGAGTCGCAGCCAGAGACTCGATGTTGTCGGCCATTTCGGCCACCAGTTTGTCGTGCTGCATCTCACCCAGTTTGCCCATGTCAGCCGCACTGATCAGAATTGCACCAGCCAGGCCGTGGTCGTGCGAAGCCGTCATCACGGTTACCCAGCCGCCCATACTATGACCGGCGAGAACGATTCGCTTAGTGTCGACCCGCAGCTTGGCGGCATTGGCGGGAACGCGAAGATAGGCCAGCACAGCGTCCGCGTCTTCGAGATTCTGCGAGAACTTGTAGGGCCCGGGACTTCCCCACGAACCCCTGTAGTTGAAGGTCACGGCATTCCAGCCTGCGCGACGCAGCGCCTGTGCAAGATCAAGATTCTTCTCATTGCCGGGTAGACCGTGGCAGATCACGATAGTCGGATGGAAACCGCTACCCGCGGGCGAGTATGCGATTCCGTTGATCATAGCGCCGTGCGAGGGAATATGAAGCACTTCCATTGCGGCTGGATGTGCTGTATCCGACGGTGGATCCGTGTAGATCGCGGGAGGGGCAGACTGGGAATGAACGGCGGCGGAGAGAGCGAGGATAACTGTTGCGGCCAAAAATGAAAAGCGCATCGTGGAGAGCCTCTTTATTGTTTCAAGTCCGGTAGATTCGAACTCCTCATCGGGACAGGCGTAAATTCAAGGTGACAAGCGTGGGGGAGAGTCGAAACCGTTTCGGAGTACAGATAGTGTACCTTCCGGAACTCGTGTGAGCTTGAAGTTGACATTCACAAAAACGCCCCATCGCGAACAAAGCAAATTTGCGATGGGGCCGGGGTTGATTAATCGCGCGCAACACCATTGAAACAATGACTAGTGGATCATGTTAATGGTTTCCTGGGTTATGGTATCGAACGTTGTTACTGCCTTGGAGTTTGCTTCGAAGGCTCGCTGGGCAATGATGAGATCAGAGAACTCGGCGGAGATGTTTACATTGGAGGCTTCCAATGCGCCACCCTGCATGGAGCCGAGTCCCGATGTACCTGAAACTCCGATAGCGGCGGTACCGCTGGCCAGGGACGTTGAAAAATCGCCGTTGCCCATATCTTGAAGTCCCTGCAGATTGACCACATTGCCTAGCGCTAATTGACTGACATTCAACTTTTGTCCGTTGTTGAATGTAGCTGTTACCGTTCCATCCGAGCCGATGGTGAAACCGGAATAGTTGCCGCTCGCAAAACCGTCTTGTGTTGAAGCTGAGACAGAAGATGTTTGAGCAACCACTTGCGTCAAGGATGACGTCCCGTCAGGGCCAAATAGATTCCAGGTCATGTCCATGTTTGAAGCGCCGTCAGAAAGGCCAGAAAATGTAATTCCGGTTACATCTGTTGAGGGGCTCACTAGATTCCCATTTGAATCGAAAGTGAGGATGCCGCTGGAAGAGGCCGAAGATACGGGATCCTGAATTACGCTGCCTGCAGTGGTGAGATTGGCACCACTGATCGTCAATTGGCCATTATTTGCAGTTACTGTGCCTTGGATATTTGCAGCTGTCAGGGCGTTCTGCAGATCCGCGGCATATTGGACGATCGTCTCGCCTGCGGTAACGGTAGGTGCGTTGATTGTCGTGGACACATTGTTGCTCGCATTGATCCCCGTGATCGTCAGGTTCGTGGACGGATCGACGGTGGCCGGAACGCCGCCGCTCGAACCAAAGTTATAGACCTGCGTCGCATTCCCCATAGTGGCCGCGAGCGTATCTGGAAGCGTCACATTGTAAGACCATGTGTTGGTCGCTGTCTTGGTGAAGGTAACTTGAGCCTGATACGCGTTTCCCAAAGAATCGTAGACTTGAATCTTCCCGGCCAACTTGTCATTGATGTCGGCCGCTGAGTTAAGGGTTGCGGTCACACCGAACGACGTTGTCCCACTTGGCGGCTCTACCTCGCCGACGGGAATATGCACGGGCGCAAGCGGTGCGTTCGAATTCACCACGCCGTTCACCGCTGGAAACCCCATGACATTGAGTCCGCTTGAAGTAACCAGGTTCCCATTGAGATCAAGAGAAAAATCTCCATCCCTGGTGAGAAGCGTGTCAGTCCCACTACCAACCACAAAGAATCCGTTGCCCTGCAAAGCAACGTTCGTATCCACATTTGTGGTATTTGGGGACCCATTGGAAAAGTCAGTCTCGATCGAGCACACCTGAGTTCCGGATCCGCGCTGAATAGGATCACCGGAACCAGCTTCGCCTATCTGCTGATAAAACAGATCGGAGAAATTAACCGACTTTGACTTGAAACCTGTTGTATTCATATTCGACAGGTTGTTTGCGATGGTGTTGAGTGCGGTCGAGTCTGCATTCAGTCCCGTCAGCGGAATATAGAAACTTGCCATGATGTTTCTCCTATACAGTGAAACCGGCCTCGGCGGTTGCGTGTGAAGGTGATGAAGACGACGCCCTGACTCACCGGACGGTCAATGGGAGCGTCAAAGATTGAGAAACTCGCAGCGCCGCTGGGCTGGCCGGTAGAACAGCCAGATTCCCTTCGACAGCGTGTGGCAGCGTAGATCCGGCGATGCCCTCCAGAATTGCCGATTTGGAGGACGCCGCACTGGTTCCGGATTGCACTGCGTCTGGGATTGAAGGGACCTGCGGTATGCTCGGATCTCTGACGATCCCCTTACTTGCCGCAGTGTCTGAAGTGAGCGTCTGATTGATAGAGATGAGTTGCTCAAGGCTATTCACCTGAACCAGCTGATTGATGTATTCGTTTGGATCGGTATTGGCAGTCGGATCCTGGTTCTTCATTTCGGTCACCAGAAGCGTAAGAAAATCATTCGCCGATATGGTTGCCGAATCGCTCGCAGAACTGGTGGCTGTTGCCGCTGTCTGCGGATTGATCGACTGCGCGTTCATCAAATTGTGTGCAGTCGCGTGATGACTCGAAACTCCAGAAATCAATACAGACATTCTTCCTCCTTGATGGTTAACTTGCGAGTCTATGATCGAGCGCGCTAAACAATAACGGAGACATGGCGCTCGCCTGGCATCTGGCCGGCCGTGATTGCCGGATCTTGCACTCTTCCGATTCCCATTCGCAAAGTTGGTGATGGGATGTTTTGGGCTGTGCTGGTTCGCGGCGATTGAGAGTCTTCCTGACTGTGCTGTGCATCGCTTTCGGTGCCACGTCCGCCGTGATGCTGAGCCGAATGCTCTGCACTGTCTCGACTATTCAAGCCGGTATCTGGGGATTCCATTGTCACGGCATTCAAATGCTCGTATTGAGGCGTCAGGTGAGCATTCAAGCCAGCAAGATGCAGGTTCAATACCTGCCCTGCGGCATCCGATGCCGGAATCACGACGGCATGGATGCCACCCGCCCCTGCTTGCGCACGTACGCTTACCCAGCCAAGTGATGGGTCTTGAAAGCCGGCCTCTGCGCGACGGCTGCCGGAAAGTGTCCATTGCGAAGTGGGTCCGCGTTCATCGATGGCACCAAAGACTTCAGTCACTTTTCCAGTGCGTTCTGTCAACTCGCTCGACGTGGCGAGGCCGAACTCGGACCTGTTCGCGTGTGGATATGAGGGTGCACTGAATTCGTCGTGAGTGGCTATGGAAGCAGAGATGGTTCGCGTTGTACTTATGGACGTCGCGGCGCTCGAAGATGAGTGGGCATTTGCGCGGGAGTTTGAGACATTATTGCGGACGTCAATGGTTGTTTGTTGGTGGTCGACCGTCGGAAGAGCTTGCGTAAGACGGAGAGTATCGAATGCCCGGCCGTCGCTGGGTTCCGCTTTTGAAGCCCTATCGATACGATTGACGGACGATATTTCCGATATCGACGAATTGGCAGGCACTCCTGCATTTTGAATGTCAAGGTCGGGTCGCACAACTTGCTGTTGGATGGAAAGGGTTACAGCGTTAGCGGATGCAGGCAATTCATCGTGCGCACCGTGCATCATGAGCGGCGGGGACGAATCAAGAGAAACTTCCGAAGATGTCACGGTGGTGTCCGCACCTTCTGCGTTGATCTGCTCGACAGCTTTTATATGCTCACCTGTCATCGATGATGACAATTGGATAGGTAACCCATCACAACAACTATTCAACCCGGTTGGTTGACAACGCTCGGTCGGACTTGGTCGTGGCGTCAATTGCGTGGCATGCGAAGCATCCAGCAACAAATTGGCAGGTTGAACGAAGGATCCCGGGGCCGCGGTCAACATGATCGGCTTAAAAATGTCTGCATGGTGCGGCTCAGTGGACTTTTTTCCGTCAGGACCTTGAGGATGCAGATTCTTGGCGGAGATATTTCGTTCGGCATTCATGTCCCCGCGTCGATTCGAGTCTACATACGCGTTATTGTTCCTGATTATCGTTGCCGCACTATGCTTTTGGGGTCCGGGGACGCTTTGCGAATCGAACTCATCCACATCCAGACCGTCTCTTGAGGCGACCTTATGCTCGCTCTGTCCAGCTGATCGCGGCATAAACGCAGCAGCGCCTTCTGAGCTGGGGGGTCGATTGTTGGTTGCCCAACACACGCGATAAAATAACGCTTCCAGTCGATCTTTCCGGACTGGTGAATCCCGAGAGAATCTGTTGCCACTTTTTTTCGAAGCTCTCGCCATCTCCCCGCACAATTCCCTGAATATCGGGAAAGGTGATCGGCGTGCCGGAAGCAAATCCAACACTAGCCATCGCGCGCTCAAAGCCCTGTTCGGCTCTTTGAACATTCATGCCAGAGGTGACGTTCATGTGCGGTGTTGTAGCAGCCGATAGGCCAAATCACTTGCTGTCGGGTTAGAGAAATGTCAGACTTCGGACGCGTTCGACCGGACGAACTTCCTTTTCGGGGTTCGCTCTGAGAGATGCCACTCATCTAGCGCAGATTGACTTTTGCGGTTCGCCTCAACTACTTCCCGCGCGCGTGCGGCTTCAAGTAGAGACTCGACCTGGCGTCGTTCTATGCGCTTAGCCAAAAACTCCTGCCGGATTAGAGCCACATCTGTTTCTACCGCCGCGATCCTTGCCGGCAAGACCGTCATCAGGCGTTCTGCAGCTGTTATCTCTTGCAGGGCAGCAATTCTATCTACCTGCTCGCCTGACCGGATACTGGACGCTATCAAGGCTCGCGCCCGCCTTTCTCTTCCAAAATTGTCTTCTAAAGCGTTTTGGAGAAAGCGCAGCTTGGCCAGCGAGGACTCCATTTGAGTGCGTCTCTGATTCTCTTCTGCTTCTCGAATGCTGCGGAGCCGACGCAGATTTTGCGATGCAGCCATTGCGCTACATCTCCTCAGCAAGCATCGCGAGGCGATGCAGGCAGTCTGCGAAGCCGATACGCTGCTCTGGCGATTGGGTCATGAACTCTCGCATCGCATTGCGAACTTGAAGCGCGTGGTCAAGATCTGGATCTGCTCCCGGTTTATACGCTCCAATTCTCACCAGGTCTTCAGACCGCGCGTAGGCCGCCATCAAACGACGGAAACGGGAAGCCTGTTCGCGATGAGGGCGCTCGGTGACCGCTGGCATCAAGCGGCTGATAGAGTCGAGCAGGTCGATGGGCGGATACCATCCCTCCGCTGCAAGTTTTCGCGATAGAACTATGTGACCATCCAGAAGCGAACGTACTGCATCCACAAGTGGATCCTGTTGATCATCTCCTTCCATCAACACCGTGTAGAAGGCGGTGATAGAACCGTTGCGAAAGTTACCGGCTCTTTCCACGAGCTTGGCGAGACGACTGAAGACCGACGGAGTATACCCTTTTGCAGTCGGTGGTTCCCCCGCAGCCAAACCAATCTCACGCGCGGCCATGGCAAAGCGCGTAAGCGAATCGAGCACCAGAAGCACAGCCTTCCCTTGCCTCGCAAAGAATTCAGCGATGGTGGTGGCGGTCATGGCGGCGCGCATGCGCATCAGCGGCGACTCGTCAGAAGTGGAAACCACGACAATGGAACGCGCGAGTCCCTCTCCGTCCAGTGAGTTTTCAACAAATTCGCGCACCTCTCGGCCACGTTCACCTATCAGCCCAACGACTGTAATATCCGCTTCAGTGTTGCGGGTCATGATTCCTATCAAAGTGCTTTTGCCTACTCCGGACCCTCCGAAGATGCCGATGCGCTGCCCCTGGCCTACGGTGAGCAAGCCGTCTACTGCCTTGATTCCAGTTCCCAGGGGTCTATCAATCGAAACTCGATCGAGAGGCGCATGCAGTGATCCCTCCAAAGGAAGTCTCTCGGTAGGTCCAGCAATCCTTCCTCGCTCCCACGGAACACCGGTACTATCGAGAATTCTGCCGATCATGCCGGATCCAACGTGAACATCGGGACGCGTGCCGAGGGCGGTCACTGCATCGCCGTATCGCACTCCGGTGGTCGATTTGAGCGGCATTGTAATAATGTGTGACCCACGAAATCCGATAACTTCGGCGAGATGTTTGTTGCCGGAAACTTCTTCGATTTCGCAGCATTCTCCCACGGAAGCAAGAGGCCCTGCGGATTCAATGGTATTTCCGATAGACTCGACCACCTTCCCACGCCATCGCCAGGTCTGCGCAGACTTTGCGCGGGTTACGTAGTGATCGAGTGCTCCGCTCACGCCCGCTCCTTGTCGTCCTTGAGTGCGGAAAGGTCTTGGATCTGTGGCGTCTTTACGCTCGAACCGTGAAACAGAATACGTTCCGCCTCATGGATTTGACACGCCAGCCCCAAGTTCACTGAACCCATCTCACTCTCGATGACACACTCCCCGACTTGCAAATGATCGTCGGCGGCCACGGACGGAATGATTTTCAAATTTGGCAAGTGAGCAAGGGTATCGGTCCATAGTTCTATATCGCACACGGGGATGCGGAGTTTAACCTGCGCGGTCTCAGCCAGTTGACCAAGTGCCACTCGAACAGCTCCAATCAAGAACAACGGATCGATCTGTGCCTCGCGGCGCAGAATGCGCGCTGCAATGGCTAAGGCAAGTTTGACGACCTCGTGCTCGACCGTCTGCAGGAATTGATCGCGCTCCGTAGCAAATTGGCCGGCAAGATTAATCGCTTGCTTCGCTCGTTTGCACTCCTCTTCTTGTAAGAGGGCCAGTTGTGCATCCATGGCAATGGCGCGAGCTTCGACTACCCCTTGTTCGCGCCCTGATTGGAATGCTTTTTCAATCTCTTCTGAAAATGTGGCGCCGGATAACTCATGGTCGCCCAGGTGAGGGTCTACAAACTCGTTGCAGGCTCTGTCTGTTTTAGTGTCATGCGACGCAGCGCCAATCTCCGTCAACACTTCCCAGAGCACAGGCAGAGAATTGGAGTTGGACCGATACTCAAAGGCTTCAAGGCTGGATGAGATTGTTTTTCTCACTGAAAATCCGATCTAGTCACTGTCACGCAAGCATTTCGTCGCCTGTTTCAAGTTTCAGAATTACCTTGCCCTCCGCTTCAAGGCGCCTGGCAAGATTCAGAATTTCTTGTTGTGCCTGCGCCACATCGCGTGAACGGACGGGTCCGAGAACCTCCATATCCTCTTTCAGCATCTCAACGGCGCGAGAACTCATTGATTTGAAGATGGCGGCGCGCAACTCTTCGTTGGCACCGCGCAAGGCCATGGCAAGTTGCTTCTTGTCGACTCCCGAGACGATCTCCCGAATGGTAGCGGGCGGAACCGTTACGAGATCTTCGAACGTAAACATGAGGTTGCGAATGCCCAAAGCGAGTTCCGGCTGCCCATCTTCAATGACTTCAAGAATGCGCTTGGACTCTTCAGCATTCAGCCGGTTCATCAGATCAGCTACTGCCTTGAATCCGGAATAGCTTTTGCGTCCGGTATCGCCGACGGTCTCGAGACGCCGGTGAAGGATATGCGCTACCTTCTGCGCCATCTCCGGCGAGAATTGGCGCATCTCTGCGAGGCGCTGAATGGAGACTACCTTGTGCTCCTCGCTTAGACTGCTCAACACCAGCGATGCCCGCTTTGGATCGAGGTGCGCGAGCACCAGCGCGATCGTCTGGGGATGTTCCGCATCAAGTAGTTTGCCCAGTTGTTGAGGATCAGTACGCTGCAACTTTGCGAGGTTTCCCTGTTCCGCTTCCTGAGCTCTGCGCAGTTGCATCATCAAATCGTCCGCCCGCTGTTTGCCAAATGTTTCAGCCAGCAAGCGGCTGGCGTAATCTAGCCCGCCATGCACCATGAAGCCTTGTGTTTCCAGAACCTCCCAGAATTCTTCAATGACCGCTGAAGATACTTCGGGCGTTATGCCACGCATATCCGCGAATTCTTCTGTCAGGCGCTCGACGTCAGATTCAGGCAGCGTTCGGAGAATCTCCTTGGCGAGGTCCTCCCCAACGGCCATCAGGAGAACGGCGGCTTTGCGCACGCCGCTCAGATTTGTATTCTTTCGAAGAGTCCCAGACCCAAACTCGCCGCTAACTTCTGCCACGACTTGCTTCCTCTCTTCGCCGGGCCCACAAATTCAAACGCGCGGTTAATATTTGATACTGGCTATTACGACCAAGATCAATGCGCCGCTAATCAGAATGAATCCAGCTCTGCAGCAGGCGCGAACTCTGCGCCGGCTCGCTCTTAATTTGACTAGCCACTTGTTCGAATATCTTTTGCGACCTGACTCGTTCAGGATCGGGCAATGCCACTTCAACGGGTGGTAGAGACATTTGACTCACCGCCGCCGCACCGCGCGAAAGTTCACGAGGCGTGGCCTTGATTGCAGAAGCGACCTTCCCAAGTGCTGGTCGAACGCCGAAGGAGAGCACAACCATTAGCCCAATCAGCAGGCTGAGATACTTTACGACGACAGGAGAACTCTCTATCCTCGAAAGCATTTGCGCCGGGACTGAAGGAATTATCTGAATTCGATTCTCTTCAAACGAGATATCCTGCACTGAAACGACATCTCCGCGGGTTGCATCGAACCCGACGGCCGCCTGGGCGAGAGATGTAAGGTTGCGCAATTCGTCCGTCGAGCGTGCTTGCCACTGCCCCGCCGTTCCTTTTGCAGGAGGGCGTACCATGCGATCATTCACCACGATTGCAGCCGTGAGACGGTGAACTTTGCCCGGATTTTCAACCATGTGGCGAACTATTTTCGAAACGCCGTAAGTTCCTGATTCCGTCTTCGATGTCTGAGGTTGCGTTGTCTGCTTCGGATAAACGGGCAGGGGTTGAGTATTGGGAACATTGGATGCTGTTCCAGGAACTCCTGCCGCGATCTGCAGTTGACCCGAGGTTTGTTCGCTGCGCTCCATCGACAGCATTGCAGACTGGGCGGGATCATAACTTTCCCTTGTCTCGTCGATCGCATCTGGATCGTAATCCAGGGTCACGGATGCACGCACGTTTCCCGCTCCCGTCACCGGCTCAAGTGTAGAGATCAACTTTTCCTCGAGAGCTTGTTCTGCATTGAGCTGCAATCCATCAGCGGTCTTAGGACCCAGGGGCAGGTGACCAGATGCATCTACAAGAACCACACGATCGGCCTGAAGTCCATCGACTGCAGACGCGACCAAATTGCGGATTGCGTCTGCTTCTCCGTCCGCCAGCGCACCGCGACGTAGTTTCAGGACAACAGACGCTTTGGCAGGCCTATCCTGATCGCGAAACAAAGAATCATGTGCAATCACCAAGTGCACGCGCGCCGATTCAACATCGGCCAACGATCCTACGGTGTGTTCGAGTTCCCCCTCTAGCGCGCGCTGATAATTTACCTGTTCATCAAACTCTGAGCCAACCCAGTTTGGCTTGTCGAAAAGCTCGAATCCCATCCGCCCGCTTTTTGCGCCGCCCTTGGCGGCCGTGGCCAACCGGGCTTTATCCAACTGCGATGCAGCAACGCGCAGAGTTGTTCCGTTTTCCGTTACATCATATGGGATCTGCGCTTGCGTCAAAGTGAGGCCGAGCTGCCTCGCGTCGTCCGGATCAAGTCCTGCATATAAGATTTTCCAGTCGATGCGCAATCCGAACCACAACAGACCGCCCAAAAGTGTGATCAGCATGGTGACCGCAACAATCGACCAGCGACGCTGCAGCGGGTCCATGCTCGCCCAGCCAATGCGCGACCGAGTCCACAGGGCCGCGACTCCCGCAGCCATCTGGCTGGTGGTGATTTCCGATTCGCGTTTCTCCAACTGTGTTTGTGGAGTGGCCATCTTCTCTGTCCTTGCCGATTGTCGAATCGGCAACGCGTGCGTAGTCAGGCCGAGCCTTGGCGCGGCTCAGGTGCTTCGTTCTACTCAGAACTGCATCCCCATCACCGACTGGTAGCTCTGGATCGCCTTATTACGCAGCGCCAGAGCCATTTCGAAGGCCATGCTGGCCTTTTCAGTGGCGATCATCGCCTGATGCACGTCCACACCCGATCCTGAGATCAATCCGTCGACCGCGGTGCGAGCCTGATCTTCCATCTGGCTCACCTTTCCAATCGCGCTGATCATGAGATTGCTGAATGGTGAATCTTCAGCGCCGGGTGAAGCCGCGCGATTCCCGGCAATCTGAGCAACAGATACCGGCGCGCTCGACGAGGCCGCACTTGCAACGCTGACCACGTGAACTCCTGTAATCATTTCTCTCTCCGTGATCCTTAGGACCTGGCGATGTCAAGAGCAGAGGTGATCATCGTTTTCTCCGCTTGCACTGCAGAACTGTTCAGGCCATACGCACGCGTCGCTCCCATCAGGTCAACCATCTCTGTGAGTGGATTAATGTCGGGATATGCCACATATCCGTCGGGGCCGGCATCCGGATGACCCGGGTCATAGCGCTTGAGTGGCGGCGCATTGTCTGCAATGACCTGCGCAACGTGCACACCTCCCGCAGGTTCCCCTCCAGTCGTTGATGCCCCCTGACGGGTTGCACTGGAAAGCAAATTGGAAAAGTCTTCGCCTCCTTGATCAGCCGCGAAGATCACATGCTGACGCTGATACGGACCGCCAGACTCGGTTCGGGTTGTCTCCGCATTCGCCATGTTGGCCGCTACGACTTCAGCGCGCATGCGTTCCGCCTGCATTGCCGAGCCGGAAGTATCCATCAGACCAAAAAGATTCATTTTCCCTCACTCGATCAGGTCCGCCGTCTACTTGTCAGCGTGGATGGCGTCCATCACGCGCTGATTCTCAAGCCGCATGAGAGCAACGCCGGTCTTGAATTTCAATTGAGCCTCGGCCATCTTCAGGCCCTCGCGGTCCATGGAAACGTTATTGCCGTCGGGCCGTGAGACCAAGCCGTCTACTGCTCGAATATGCAACGGCAATTCCTTCTCTGTGTCCGAAGCCTTAAGTGCCTTCCGCATCTCCGCATCGAAGTCGAACCCCTGGGTACGGTAGCCGGGAGTATCGATGTTGGCCATGTTCGCAGCTGTCGCTTTTGTCTCGCTCACGGCAAGATCAAGATACCGAGACAATTGATCGCTTAATCGCGTTTCGATTTGCATTCAAGTCATTCCAATCCTTAGCTGATGTGTTGTTCGAACGCGGCAGAACTTATAGGCATTCCAAAATCGATGTCCTCGGCAGTAAGAATTGCTTCGTCACCGGCGAGAATGGCTGCGCGCTCCAGTACATGCTCAAGTTCTCGCACGTTACCCGGCCACGGATGCACCAGGAGTTTTGCCATCGCCGCGGCATCAATGCGCTTGACCGGCATCGCGCGACCCATTTGTTCCACGAAGTGATCCACAAGCAACTGCAAATCTTCGATATGCTCTGCCAGCGGAGGAGTACGAATCAGAAATACGGCCAATCTGTAATAAAGGTCTGCACGAAAACCTCCGGCTTGGGTCTGCTGTGCCAGGGCCTGATGAGTGGCCGCGATAATGCGCACATCTACCTTCAGCAATTCGTTGTCTCCAACGCGCTGCAATTCTCCGCACTCAACAAATCGTAGTAGCTTGGCCTGTAGTGCCAATGGCATCTCACCGATCTCATCGAGAAACAAGGTGCCTCCATCGGCGGCTTCAATCCTGCCTACGCGCCCCTTCACGGCTCCTGTAAATGCGCCGCGGGTGTGGCCGAAAAGTTCTGCTTCCAGTAACGCCTCGGGAATTGCGGCGCAATTGATGGCTACAAATGTCTTCCGGTTGCGGGCCGAGAGCTTGTGAATGGCTTCGGCAACCAGTTCTTTACCTGACCCAGTCGGCCCTTCAATCAATACTGGCGTAGAACGCGGCGCCACTAGGCGAATACGCCGGCTGATCTCAAGCATGCAGGATGAATTTCCGATCAGTTCCAGTATCCGGTCATTTGCGTTGGTCAATGTAGAGCTTTGTGGACGTATTTCTGCCGCAGTTGTTGCATGGCTTTCTTTGTTCACAAGCTCCCCCTCTGAAGCGCAGGGGTTTTGACCAGTTGGAATCGCCTTAGGCAGACGGATCGCGGGCTGGTTGGGAGGTTGCGTAACTTCGGCTCCGTCCAGAATTGGCGCGGTGTTCCAGGCTGCTGTATCTGTTTCCTGAATGCGCCGAAGAGCGTAAAGAATTTCTTGGCGATGCGGTCCCGGCGCACTTTCAAGAGGAGTTGCACAGCCGGCTGTAATCACGTCCACATTCGGAAAGGTCGCGCGAAATTCACGGAGGAATTCAGCTATGTCCAGATCTGGCAGCCACGAGTCGACGATAATCGCCTGGGGCAGCATGTCCATCGCCTCGCCCCATGCTTCCGCGCCTCCTTGAGCCTCCCGCACCTGCCAGCGTAAGCCGGTGAGCATGGCATTCAGCCTCTGCCGAAAACTGCCGTCGGCACTCGTCACCAAAACAGTGCGCGATCGACTCCGTGAATTGCAGGAAGAAATCAAAGCCGCTGTGGCTGCCATTGTGCTTCTCCTAAGTATCAAAATCTGTGCTGATGAACCCTGAATCGCAGCTTGGCAACGGCGTCGACGGAGAAAGCCTGTCACTACATAGTTTCGATTCATAAGGGATCATGTATCCGTGGCCTCGAATCGTGCGGATCAGGCCATCGGGGGGCATGTCCTCAAGTTTGCGCCGAAGATAGTTGATATAGACATCCACAATGTTTGTGGTCTGAGATGACTCAGAATTCCAAACTGTTTGCAGCAGTTCGACACGCGAAGTGCAATGTCCGCGATTGAGCATCAGGTGTTCAAGGAGCGCAAACTCCTTGTTGGTGAGACTCACGGTTTTTCCGCACCGATGCACTGAATGATCCAACCGGCTGAGTTCGAGATCACCAGCGCGCAGCACCAGCTGCGCATTACTCTTTCGCCGCATAAGTGCACGACAACGAGCCTGGAGCTCAATCAGGCTGAAGGGCTTTACCATCAGGTCATCCGCTCCGCTGTCGAGGCAGCGGACGCGTGTGTCCACCTGCTGCCTGCCAGTGAGTATCAAGATTGGTAAGCTTGCGTCGATCCGCCGAATCTCCTTGAGTGCGGTCTCTCCGTCCATGACCGGCAAATTCAGGTCGAGAATCGTGAGGTCCGGCAACTGACTCTGAAAGGCTTCGACTGCCTGGGCGCCATCGAGAACGATATGCACATGATCGCCATTGGACTCAAGTCCCCGTCGCAGAAACAAGCCCAATGCTTTGTCGTCTTCTGCGATCAGCAACCTCATCTTGGTAACTCCCTTGTGCTCTTGCTCGCTAGCGGTCGAATTCAAACTGACTTAGAACTCGCTAATAACGGGAACACCTCTACGTTCGCGCGAAGAGAAGAAGAACTCAAGACTGGAATGAGGTCGGAAACGAACCGAGTTTCGAAATGAGCGATTTCGTGAATGGTTCCCTGAAGCGGACTAATGAACACTCAAGTGTGATGTTGGATACAGAATCACTCCGAGCGGGTTCCCGATGCGCATGAAACTATTGCGGAGATCCGATTTAGACTTACCGGATTCAGGCGGTCAGCTTCCGCCGCGCAATTTCCTGTTGGGCGCAAAGTTTGGCATCCGCCCGCTCGAGCAGATCCTGCAGGTTATCGCCTTCGCGATATTCAGCGATACCGATCGATGCTCCCAGCCGAATGCTCGCATGCCCGGATCTTCCTGGAACGAGATAGGGTCGGCAAATCCATGACTGCAGGCGGGTGATCTGTCCTTCGAGGTCGCCCCCTGCACAGTCTGGAACCACCAGAAATTCATCACCGCCCCAGCGCGCGACGAGGTCAGTGAATCGGCAGGACGACCGCAGTTCCTTGGCAAATTCCTTCAGAATGAGATCGCCTACGAGATTTCCATACTCCTGATTCACGCGCCTGAAACCGGTGATATCAATCATGACGATCGAAAAAGGCAAGCCAGTTCCGATTCGCTGCTGGATTCGTGCCTCAGCCCACAGGCGGCTTCCTAGTCCGGTCAGCGGGTCACATGCTGCAATGTGCTCGGCCTTTTCGAGTTTCGATTGATAGGTGGAGACCTCAACGCGCAAGTGCTCGATAACAGCTCTGCTTTCGGATGTCATTCGTGCAACGGAATTTTTAAGCTGCGTGGCACTTTCTTCGACGGTGGCTCGGATTTTCGAAATGTCGTCAAGCCGGGAGATGCCATCCAGCTGCTTTGTAACCAGATCCAATTGCTGTGCGTACAGATCGTCCCGGTGACCAAGAGACTCTGCGGTGCGAGCCATCACGAGGAGTAGATCTCTTATCTCTCCTGCTTTCTGTTCATAGTGCAAAGCGGTCTTCTTCCCCCAGTTTTGCAGCACCTCCCGGAGAGTATTCTTAGCCGATGCGACCGTCTGCAAATTGGGAATAACCCCGAGTCCTTCATCGACCCGCGTCAGTCCCGCCTTCAATTCCGCAGCGAGGCCCGGGCAAGCACTCGTGCCACAGTCGGTCATCTCAAGCAAGCTGGCCCGATATGCCCACAGGAGAGACAAGAAGACATCTGTAGAGCATTCTTTCGGTGCAACATCGCTCCGGGTCGTATCGGACTCAAGGTATCGCTTCAACGAGATCATCGATAAAAGTCCTTTAGGAAGAGATCGGGCTTCGTGAGGCCATCACATTGCCTCTACCGGCAGATTCTGGGCTCCGCTTCAATCTCGGTTCCCCGGATACCGAATAAATCGGAATTTGTGCGAGATATTAATCATGCGGACACCCGGGAAGTAAAAAGGCTAAAAACTTAGCTTGCAATTCGCTTTTTCTTCGCTATAATCCGCGCATGGCTGTAACCCGAAGACAAAAAGAGATCATCGACTTTCTGGAGTCGTTCGTATCCCGCAACGGATATTCCCCTTCTTTTGAAGAGATTGCACGGGGAATGAACCTGAAAAGCCTGGCCACGGTTCATAAACACATATCTAACCTCGAAAAGAAGGGGCTGCTGGACCGAGTTCACAACCGGAGTCGTTCGATCGACGTTTTGCCCCCCGGCGCACGCAATCGTACGAGCGATCGCCTTCCGTTAGCCGGGCGAATTGCCGCTGGACTCCCGGTGGAGACCTCGGAAAACCCAGAGACCATTTCGCTTCACGATGTGGTCGGCAACCGGGATGTATTTGCTCTTGAGGTGCGTGGCGACTCGATGCGCGATGAACACATCATTAATGGCGACTATGTGCTCGTCGAGCGCACGCGTACCGCCCGCCAGGGGGAGATTGTAGTAGCCCTCGTGCATGGTTCCGAAACCACTTTGAAGCGTTTTTATGCGGAGGGCCAAGTAGTACGACTACAGCCAGCCAATGTGGACATGGACCCCATCTACGTTCCTGCAGCGCAGGTGGCGATCCAAGGCCGGGTTCTTGGAGTGCTTCGTAAATACCGCTAGCCCTGTACAGCGCAGGCTGGAAAGCAAGAAAGCCCGGCAAATTGCCGGGCTTTGTGCTTCCAGAATTGGGACTATGCCAGCAAACGCTGTATTTTTTCTTCAATCACATCCTGCGGCGCATATCCCACAACTTGATCGGCCACCTTGCCGCCCTTGAAGAACAGCAGCGCCGGAATACCACGAATACCGTAACGCGAAGGGGTGGCAGCATTGCGGTCAACGTCCACTTTTGCCACCTTCAACTTGCCCGCGTAAGTCTGCGCAACTCCATCAACAATCGGCGCGATCGCACGGCACGGGCCGCACCAAACTGCCCAAAAGTCTACGAGGACCGGCTGCTCGCTTTTGAGCACTTCTTGTTCGAATGTTGCATCGCTTACTTCCAAAACTCCCAAACCTGCCATGATTCTCCCTTTTGTAAGGCTTCCCATCCAGACTACCGGAAACCGCGCCTCTATACGATGCCTCAAGGGACTATTCGGTCGCAACGTGCCTCTGAGGCGTCAACTTAGGAGCTTAATCCCTTCTCAAAACCTTTGATGTGACCAAGCTAGGACAATCGGTTTATTACACGGCAAAAATAGAAGCGCCCGGATCCTTTACAGGATCACGGGCGCTAGAGCAGCCCTCCCCCAGAACTGCCCACGGAGCGAATTTATGTGGTCTGTAGAGCAATATCAAGGAAACTTAGGTAATCGCTTAGGTAATCTAAAACTGGTGATTTACCTCACCGTTATCATCAGAACGCAAAGATAACTGCTCAGTGAACAGCATCAGAGGACGAAACTCGGACAGAGCTCATGACTCTTTGCGAAAGGATTTCTCTGCACCGATCTCCTCGAAGGCACTTGTAATCAACCGAGGATGAGGCAGCCTATCGAGAGACGTCTGAATCGCTGTGGAGACCGACTGGAGGTCTGCTTTTTTGTCTACGATGACTAGAACCGCGGGGCCGGCACCGCTCAAGCCGACGCCTAGTATGCCGGCCGTTCCGGCCAATGGAAATAATCTCGGCAGCATCGGGCACATCTTCAGACGATAAGGCTGATGGATGCGGTCCTTCATTGCGACACGCAGCAGGTCGCCACGGCTTTGTGCAAAGGCCAATCCAAGCAAGGAAACCGCCTGGATGTTGGCGACGACATCATCGCTCGAGTAGGAATTGGGAAGAACCGCACGGGCTTTGCTGGTGGCGAGAGAATCAGGCGGCAGCACCACAATCGCGCGCCAAGACGCGGGCGGAACCACACGAGCCACATAGACTTTTCGCTCTTCGCTTGCTGCCGCCACAAATCCGCCCAACCAGCATGCGGCGGCATTGTCGGGGTGACCCTCCAGCGCACAAGCTTCTTCGAGAATGCGCTCGGACTTCCAATCGAGTCCACCAAAGTGGACGGCCATGGCAATTGCAGCAAGCCGCCCTGCAGCCGAGGAACCGCAGCCCATTCCCAGAGGGATGCTATTCCTCATTCGCACCGCAAGTGGCGTCAGGGGTTTGCGATTCTCCCGGAGGATTCTCTGATAAATGCCAAGGATGAGGTTGTCCTCAACGCGGGCGCACAGATCTGCGTCCTCGCCAGTAGCAGAGATTGAAAATGTCTCGGCCGGTGCTGCTTCGATCTCCAGAAAAAAGTTGAGTGCAACGGCCGCGGCATCGAAACCTGAACCAAGATTCGCCGATGTAGCCGGCAGCCGCATTCTGAAGATGCTTGTGCTTCCGCTCATCCGGCCAATCCCTTAAGTGTCGCCAGAACGGCTGCGGGAGTGGCGTCGACTGCGACGGCGTTGCGTTGCAAAGCGACAATCTCCTGTTGATGCCCTGCAACCTCGCCTTCACTCAACAGCGTTCCACGGTGGAAGTTGATGGTGTAGTCAGCATCCTTGAGCGTATGCCCGGTCAGCAGAAGAACCACGGTGTCGGACGCCGCGACCTTGCCGTTGGCGCGCAGCTTCTTTAGGCCGGCCAGCGTTACCGCAGAGGCAGGTTCGCAGCCCAGACCCTCAGTACCTAATTCGGCCTTGGAAATAGCAATCTCGGCTTCGGTTACATCGAGACACCAGCCGCCTGTGTCTTTAACGACACGCGCGGCTTTGCGCCACGAAGCGGGGTTTCCAATGCGGATTGCCGTTGCTCGCGTATGGGCCTCGACGGGCTCCATCTGTTCGCCGTTGTTTGCCGCAAAACTTCGCGCCAGTGGATTGGCGCCTTCGGCCTGGATAACAGAGATACGCGGGACGCGAGCGACTAGCCCGAGTTCCTGCAGTTCGCGAAAGCCTTTTCCCAACGCGGAGCTGTTGGCGAGATTTCCGCCAGGAACAATCAGGTGATCTGGAACTGTCCAATCGAATGCTTCGGCGATTTCGAATGCAGGAGTTTTCTGTCCCTCGAGCCTGTAGGGGTTTACGGAGTTGAGCAAATAGATTGGCGCTTCTTTCACGATCTGCGTCAAGACGCGCACGCAACCATCGAAGTCGGCTTTGAGCTGGCAGGTGATGGCGCCATAATCCATCGCCTGAGAGAGCTTTCCCCACGCAATCTTGCCTTCAGGAATCAACACCAGGCTGCGAAGACCTGCGCGGGCCGCATACGCTGCCATAGCAGCCGATGTGTTGCCTGTCGAGGCGCACGCCACCCATTCAAATCCGCGCTCGCGAGCCACGCTCAGCGCTGCGGTCATGCCCGTGTCTTTGAAGGAACCGGTTGGATTCATTCCCTGATGCTTCGCGAATAACTGGTCGATTCCCAGAGCCTTGGCAGCTCGCTTCAACTTGTACAGAGGCGTGTTGCCTTCGTGCAGGCTTACGGCATTGCCGAAATTGTCGAGAATCGGCAGTAGCTCGCGGAATCGCCATACGCCGCTCTGATCCAATGATTCGCTGGAGCAGCGTCGTTCACGCCATAGCCACTTGAGCGCGCCGGGATTTGGCCGGTTTTGACCCTGCCGCTGGCCCCAGCCCGCATATTCGACTTCAAAAAGATCGCCGCATTGCACGCATCTGAAGTCCGGTTGAGCATCAGTTCCGGCGATGCGCGCACCGCATCCGAAACACCGTAACGTGTGAAGATTGTCGTTCATCGTTGGTGTTAGCCTAACAGGACACAGGAAGGTTTTGCTCACTCGCAGGATAGGGACAGAAGATGCTGAGACGCACCGTTTTGGGATTGGCGATGATCGCAGCCCTAGCTTCGGCTGCCGCGCAATCGCCCCTTCGAGTCGCGGCAGCCGCGGACCTGGAACCTGTGCTACCACATATCCTCGCGAATTTCGAGCGCTCCAGCGGCATTCATGTGGAAGCGACTTACCAGGCTTCCGCGGCGCTGACAACCCAGATCCAGAATGGGGCGCCGTTTGATCTGTTCCTCTCCGCGGACATGGGATATCCCAAGCGGCTGATCAGTGATGGATTGGCAGACGCAGCTGGCAGTGCGGACTCTTCTACGCCGATCAATTATGCGAATGGCACGCTGGTTTTATGGGCCCGCAAGGATTCGTCGTTGCCTCCGCCATCGCTTGAATTGCTTCATAGCCCCGCTCTTCGACGGCTTGCCGTCGCCAATCCCGATCGCGCGCCCTATGGACGCGCTGCGGTCGCGGCGCTTACCAGCCTCAAACTTTACGATGCCTTGAAAGCGCGGCTGGTGACGGCAGAGAATATTGCCCAGACCGCGCAATTTGTGGATTCCGGCAACGCCGATGCTGGTCTTATTTCACTGACATCAGCACTGACCCAACACCTTTCTTCAAGCGGCAGCTACTTCGTGATTCCGCGCGATCTCTATCCGCCGATCCAGCAGGGCGCGGTGATCGTCAGCAAGATAACGAAGCGATCTGAAGCTCACAAACTTCTCGACTATCTGCTCTCCGCACCGGTTCAAGCCGAACTGGCTCGCGCTGGCCTGACACCGGCTCACAAATAAATGGACTGGCAAGCGTTCGCCCTCACCATCAAACTCGCTTCGCTTACTACGGCGATTCTGCTGGTCATCACGGTTCCCCTGGCCGCGCTTCTTGTCCTCGGCCGTAGCCGGTGGCTCGCCGCGCTGGAAGCTCTTGCCGCGCTGCCGCTAGTGTTACCGCCTACAGTGCTCGGATTCTTTCTGCTCGTTTTGCTCGGGATGCGTACCACGGTGGGACGAGGCATTGCGGGATTGCTCGGCCATCCGCTGGCCTTTTCGTTTGCCGGCCTGGTCGTAGGATCTGTGATTTACAGCTTGCCGTTCGCGGTTCAGCCGATTGTTGCTGGCTTTTCCGCAGTCGACGCCTCCCTGCTGGACGCAGCGCGAATGCTTGGAGCAGGACCGGTTCGGCTTGTCCTCCGCGTGCTCGTTCCTCTTGCACGCCGCTCAATGCTGGCAGCAGCAGTCCTGGCATTTTTGCACACCGTGGGCGAGTTCGGTGTAGTGCTCATGCTAGGTGGCGACATTCCCGGTGCGACGCGCACGCTTTCCATCGTTCTCTATAACCAGGTTGAGAATTTCGATTATGCTGCAGCGAATCGCACTGCAGCCCTGCTTCTCGGCTTGAGTATTCTTGCGCTCGCAGCCATTTATACAGGCGCTCGACCGCGCGGAGGCCGCCGTGCTTGACTTCTCGCTCGATTCGCGCCGCGGCAGTTTTCATCTGAAGGCATCATGCCGCTTCGCGTCACAGTGGACAGTCATCTTCGGTCCATCCGGCGCGGGCAAGAGCACGTTGCTACGATTGTTTGCCGGGCTCGACCGGCCGGATAGTGGCCGCATCGAACATAACGGCAGGGTGCTGACTGACGTCGAACACCACGTCTTCATCAAGCCAGGTCTGCGGCACGCTGCATTGGTTGCACAGCATCCTGCGCTCTTCCCTCACCTCAGCGTGAATGACAATGTTGCCTTTGGACTGGCGTCGCTGGACGCAGCCAATCGCGACGCCCGCGTAACTGAGATGCTGGCTCTGGCGGATGCAACTCATTTGGCGCATCGATGGCCCCGAGACCTATCCGGCGGCGAAGCACAGCGCATCGCCTTGGCGCGTTCGCTGGCAACTTTGCCGCGTTTGCTCTTGCTTGACGAGCCGTTTTCTGCGCTGGACGGAGAGGCAAGTGATGCCTTGTTGGCTCGACTCCAGGTATGGAGCGATCAGCATCAAGTTCAAACCGTGATGGCAACGCACGATGCGACGGACGCATTCGCTACGAATTCAGAAGTTGCCCTATTGAAGGAAGGCCGTCTTACAGGACTGGGCCCTGCCGCAGATGCCCTCGCCTCGGAGCGAGATCGAATCGTCGCGCGTTTTGAGATGCTCTAGGCGGATCAGAATCCGAGTAAGACTGGCTCTATTTCCAGATCTACTCCGAAGCGCTGAGTTACCGCGTGTTTGATTTTGTCGGCGAGCGCCAGAATTTCGGTGGCGGTCGCGCCGCCGCGATTCACAAGAGCGAGCGTATGACGCGTTGAGATGCCGGCACGTCCAAGGGCGTAGCCTCTCGCAAACCCCGCTCGTTCGATCAGCCATGCGGCCGGAAGCTTCACCTGGCCCGGCTTGTCCGGACCAGCCGGAAAATTCGGAGGTTCTTCGCCGACCTTGTCCGCGATATCGGCCGCATGTTCAGCCGTCACGATCGGGTTTTTGAAGAAGCTTCCGGCGCTGCGGCAGTCGGGATCGCCATCTACCAGAAGCATCCCCTTCGATCGACGGATTCGGCGCACTGCCTCACCGACTTCCCTGAGCGATGGCTTTGCACTGGCGTCAAATTGCCGCTGGAGATCCGAGTACTTCAATGTAGGGGCTCCGTCTTGTTTCAGCAGATATTCAACGCGCGTCACGATGAAGCGCCCACGATCGTATGAATTGAACCGGCTACGGCGGTACGAAAACCCGCACTCTTTGTTACTGAATTCAACAAACTTGTGCTTTTGAAGATCGAAAGCGCGAACACTATCAATTGTCGTAGACACTTCCTGACCGTATGCACCGACGTTCTGCACCGGTGTTCCGCCGACCGTGCCGGGGATCCCAGCGAGACATTCGAGGCCGGCACAATCATTATCCAAAGTTCGCTCGACAAACTGATCCCAATCCTCGCCAGCGGCTGCGCTGTAGAGAACTTCTCCACCTGCATCGTCTCGGCGTTCGATTCCCTTCGAAACAACGTGGAGAATTAATCCTGGAAAGCCAGCGTCAGCCACTAGCAAATTGCTGCCGCCACCCAGCACGAACAGCGGAACGCCACTTTCCCGTGCCCAACCGGCGGATTCGGCTACATCCAGTTCCGAATGGGCCTCGACAAACCACCGTGCGGGACCGCCGATTCCCAACGTCGTTTGTCGTGCAAGCGGCTTGTTTTCTTCAATGCGCATCGATGCAAGGCTACACTAAGGCTCGCAAGATGCGGGGTGGCACTTACGGCAAACGGTGCGCTACATCCCATGTTTTCTGTAGAATGTAAAAAGGCAACCGGCTCAACGCCGCAAGACCCATTGCCGGAGGTTACATGTACCCAGAGATTATGGTCATTCCGATGCGCGAAGAATTAGTCCGCGCCGGAATTCAGGAAACTCGCACTGCCGAAGATGTCGACGCAGCTCTCGCACAGACCGGCACAACCCTGTTGGTGGTGAACTCGATTTGCGGGTGCGCGGCCGGCAAGATGCGTCCCGGCGTTCGGCTTGCACTCTCTAACACCCAGAATGCGCCCGATCACAAGATCACCGTCTTTGCCGGTCAGGATCGCGAAGCCACTGAGCGTGCGCGGGGATATTTCGAAGGCAACCCACCCACCTCACCGGCTATCGCCATTCTGCGTGATGGAAAGCTCGTTTACCTGATGCAGCGGTTTGTCATCGAGCAGGCTACGGCTCAACAGATTGCTGGCGAACTGGTTCGCGCATTTGATGAGTTCTGCGCTAAGACTTCTGCATAACCGGCACTCACTTCAGCAGAGAGAAACGGCCTCCCGCATTGGAGGCCGTTTTTATTTCAGTGATGATGAGTTTAGCTTAATCGCCTTGCGCAACTTGCGCTTCAGTCATCTGTTGCACCTTGCTATGCTTCTGGGAATAGCCGAAGTAGATGATCAAGCCGAACAAGAGCCAGCCGATCATAACTTCCCAAGTAATCGCTGCAAGCTGCGACATGAGATAGACGGCGGAGAGGATGCCCAGCGCCGGGATGACCGGAACGAAGGGCGTTTTAAAGGGCCGGTTGAGGTTTGGGTGTCGCACGCGTAGTACCCATACGCCCGCGCAGACAATGGTGAATGCGAGCAGTGTGCCGATGTTTACCAGGTCAGCCAGTCTGTCGATCGGCAGGAAGGCCGGCATGATGGCCGCGAACGCACCGAAGACAATCGTCGTGATCCACGGCGTGCGGAACTTGGGATGGATGGCTGAGGCCCATTTCGGCAGCAGCTGGTCCTTCGACATCGAATAGAACACGCGTGTCTGTCCAAGCAACATCACGAGCATCACAGTGGCAAGTCCAAACACTGCGCCAATCTTCACCAGCATCGAGCCCCAACTGACGCCCGTTGCATCAATGCCAAGAGCTACAGGAGCACCGACATCCAGCGTCTTGTAGCTTACGAGACCTGTAAGAACCATCGAAACGAGGATGTAGAGCACGGTGCAAACGCCGAGTGAACCGAGAATGCCGATGGGCATGTCGCGCTGCGGCTTCTTGGCTTCTTGTGCCGCTGTCGATACGGCGTCAAATCCGATGTACGCAAAGAAAATGCGCGATGCACCTTTGGGAATGCCGCCCCATCCAAAGTTGCCATTTGCATCTTTGGGTGGGATGAAAGGGTGCCAGTTCATCTTGGCCACATCGGGATGCTTGAACAGGAAGTATCCGCCAATGGCGAGGAACACGCCGACTATTCCCAGCTTGATAATTACAATCGCCGAATTAAAGTTGGCTGATTCCTTGATGCCGATCACAAGAATCGCAGTGATCAGCATGACAACGCCCATTGCGATCAGGTTGATGAATCCCGTTGCGTGTTGCAGCCCAACATCAGTTACTCCCGGTGGTAACGACATAACCGGCAACCATTGATGCTGATAAAACACCAGCGGAGTTCCCGTCGACGCGGTCAATTGCGGGGGAATATAAATTCCCCACTGCTGCAGAAGGCTGTTGAAGTAGCCCGACCAACCCGACGCTACAGTGGCCGCACCGAAGGCGTATTCGAGCACCAGGTCCCAACCAATAATCCACGCCACCAATTCACCGAGCGTTGCATAGCCGTAGGTGTAAGCGGATCCTGCGATTGGAATGATCGAAGCGAACTCGGCGTAACACAGGCCGGCGAAGGCGCAAGTAAATCCGGCGAGAACGAAACTCAGCGCGACAGCCGGTCCAGCATAACGTGCTGCTGCTTGCCCGGTGAGCACAAAGATGCCGGCGCCGATTACAGCACCGATGCCGAGTGTGATAAGGTTCACGGCTCCCAGCGAGCGTTTCAGCGTATGTTCGCCCTGCTCCGCGGCCTCTTGCGTAAGCATTGACATTGGTTTGGTTCGTAGCAGATTGGACATGAGTGAGGGACATCCTCCAAAAAGACTTTAGAGCTCGTTATTCCTGTGTTCGTAGTGCAGGCCGCCGCGACCAGAAGAGATAGACCGGTATTCCCAGCAGGACGAGAACCAGGCCCGGCCAAGTGTATTGGGGCTTGTATCGCAATAATACGATACAAATCCATGAAGCCATGACGATGTACAGCGCCGGCAGCACGGGATAACCGAGCGCCTTGTAGGGACGGCTTGCACCTGGTTGTTTGACGCGCAAGACGAACAATCCGAGGATCGTCAGGATGTAAAAGACGAGCACTGCGAAGATGATGTAGTCGAGCAGTTGACTGTATGAGCCGGATACGCAAAGGAGCGCCGTCCAGCATGCCTGCACAAAAAGTCCTGCCGAAGGCGTCTTGTATTTCTCGCTCAATTTGCCGACTGACTTGAAGAAGAGCCCATCCTGGCTCATGGCGTAGTAGACGCGCGCGCCCGCCAGGGAGAGACCATTAGCGCATCCAAAGGTTGAAACCAGGATCGCGGCAGCCATCAGGTATGCGCCGCCGGAGTGGAATACCACTTCGAGTGCAGCCGTTCCCACGCGATCCTCAGAGGCAAATTGCAGCCCGCGCGCCAGCGCAGTCGCTCCGTGCGGATCACCATGCATCGGAAGCACCATCAGGTACCCGAGAGTGGCTAAGAAGTACATTGTGACCACGAAGCCGGTTCCCATGATGAGCGAGAGCGGAATGTTGCGGCGTGGGTTCTTCACCTCTCCCGCCGTGAACGTGATGTTGTTCCAAGCATCGGAGGAAAAGAGCGAGCCCACCTGGACAACGGCAAGGACGACAAGGAGATTTACGAAGACGATTGGACCGCCGATTCCCACCTGCACTGGATGCAACGAACTCCATCCCGAATTCTTCCAGAACTCCGTCCAGCTATTCCCGAAGTTTGCCGCCATCGCGGTTGCGTTCCGTCCCACCGTGAGCGTGAGCAGGACGAGCGCAGCGAGGGAGAGTGCCTTAGCAGAGGTAAACACGTTCTGGATCATGGAGCCGAGTTTCACACCGAACATGTTCACGAATGCGAGGAAGAACACGATCACGATGCCGGTAAGGTTGGCGGTGTTCACGCCAATATCCATGTTGCCTAAAACCATGGGCCCCACCGTGACCGGTGGAACATGGGCGATATGCCACAGCCAGTGCGTTGTTGAGATAGCCGGAAAAAATACGCCAAGAAACTTTCCGAATGCGACACAGACCGCCGCAATCGTTCCGGTCTGGATTACCAGGAATAGCGTCCAGCCGTATAGAAATCCCCACAGCGGTCCCAGGGATTCGCGCAAGTAGACGTACTGGCCGCCAGCCTTGGGCATCATGGCAGCGAGTTCGCCATAGCTGAGCGCGCCGATCACGGTCAGAAGCCCGGTGACTACCCACGCTCCGAGAACTAGAGCCGGCGAGTTCGCCGTGCGAGCGATGTCCGCGTCGACGAGGAAAATGCCGGAGCCAATCATCGATCCGGCAACCAGCGCGGTGGAGCTGAATAACCCAAGGGTCTGCACCATCCTGGGCTCTTCGTGGGCAGCACTACTTGAAGTTTTGGTAGCGGTGAGTTCGGGAGTCGGCACTGGGCTTGTTTTATCTGAATTTAAAAGAATTGTCTCGTCTAATTTTGACGGACGTACTTGAACAAAGGTCTCTCCGTTAGCCGATTTGCAAGATCCAACGTCTGAAGGTGGCAGCGGGATCAGGCGTTCGGAAGATTCCCTCGGCGACAGCGACCATCGTTGCTCCCGCATCCAGAACCGCCTGCGCCGTTTCAAGAGTGATTCCCGCTGCGGCACTTAGAACGGCTCGCGGACCCGCCTGTTCTCGAAGTCGCCGGACTCCATCAAACCCAATGGGGCGGTTGACGGTGTGCTTAGTGCGTGTTTCGAAGATCGGACCGATGGCGAGATAGTCCACCGGAGCATCGATGATTTCCGGAAGAAGGAAGTCGCCACCGGCAAAGGTGCCAATGATCCGGTCGGGACCGATGAGGCGTCTGGCCTGCATGGGACTGAGATCACCGGCGTCGACATGAACACCATCAAACTTAGCCGCATCAACGAGATCAGCCCTGTCGTCAAGAATCAACTTTACCTTCTGGATGGGCATCGTCTTACGCAGGATTGCAGAGTCGGCCAGTATCTCCGTGTCGCTTCCAGTCTTGTTGCGATATTCCATCAAGGTCACGCCGGCATCCGAAAGCGATTCACCGAGTTTGCGCAGGAAATCCGCTCTGTCCACTCCAGGAATGATCGATGAATCGAGAATTGGGTAGACCTTGGGAAATAGAAATTGCATGGGTCTAGCATAGTGCGTCGCCGATGCTTGATCATAGGCACAAAGGAAAAGCCGAGGCGAGCCTGTCCAGCCTCAGCTTATCCTGTGTCGATTTTCTTTCTGATAGTGGTCCTTTTACATCTCGTCCGCTGAAGGGCCATACATGCCGGGGACTTTCTGGTCGAGCAGCCGCAGGTAAACGCTTAGTTGTGCTCGGTGATGAACGAGGTGATTGATAACCCACGTGCGCCATACGTTGTACTTGGTGTCGTCGATCCAGGTTTGATCTCCGGCTACGAACTTCCAATTTGAATCCCATTTCTCCGGCGTCATCGCAGCCAAAGCATGTTTCGCTTCTCCGACCTGCTTATCAAATCTCGCGAGAAGATCTTTTTTGTTGGCTGGGTCTTTAGGACTCATATCCGGAGTCCAATCCAGCCGGTCGCGGGTGAGGGTGTGAGTTGCCCAGTCGGCAGCCGTATCGCTGGTGTGGGCGGCAAGGCGGCCGAGCGCCATTGACTTAACGTGAGGCTTCCACGCAAAGTCGGCGTCAACAGGGATAGCTTCGAGGATTTTTCGCGTGCTGGCTGTTTCGCGGTCGTATTCGCCGATAAGTTCTTTTTGAAAGTCCATAGTGCAACCTCCATGTTGCGAAAGCCAGCATAGTCGATTTATCTGTGGATAGGCGAAGAAAAAGCGATAATTCGTTGAGGCGGATCAAGGAGGTTTGAGAGTTGGCCTTTCGGTCCTATTGCGCCGCCTCCGTCATGATCGGCAAGCCCGCCGCCTCCCAAGCTGCCAGTCCGCCAGCAATCTCGATCAGATTCGTGATGCCGTGCTGATGGAGGATGCTGACCGCAACAGATGATCGGTAGCCACCTGCGCAGTGAACCGCAATACGACGATTACGCGGAAGTTCATCGATGCGTTCTTGCAGGTGGTTAAGTGGCACATTGACACTGCCGGCGATGTGCTTCTCTGCCCACTCCTTGGGCGCTCGAACATCCAGCAGCATCGGAGGCTCGGCGGATTCAAGTTCTTCGGCTGCAATGAGGACACCGGACCGCTCGGTGGGCCACACCAGGTCCGGACGGTCGGCAAGAGCTGCCATGCCATTTGGCAGATAGCCCAGCACGTGGTCGAAGCCTATGCGGCCGAGACGCAACGCAGCCTCTTGCTCGCGACCTGGCTCCGCCACAATTACGATGGGCTTGGCGCGGTCGAGAATGGTGCCGGCCCAAGTCGCATATTGGCCGCCGAGACCGATGTTGATGCTGCCCGCCAGGTGGCCTTTCGCGTATTCGGCGGCATCGCGAACGTCGAGAATCTGTGCGCCCTTGTCACCCAGCTCCAAAACCTTGTCGAGTTCTACCGGCTTCAGCACGTGCTCCAGATTCGTGTCGAGCACCGCGCGTTCACGCGTGTTGAGAATGGCGTCGTAGGTGAAGTAGGGCGGAGCGTCAGGTTGGTCGGCTGTGACGAGCCGAACGAACTCCTCCTTCGACATCGGCTTCAGCGCATAGTTGAAACGGCGCTGGTCGCCAAGTGAAGACACCGTGTCGGAGGAGAGATTTTTGCCGCAGAGAGATCCTGCACCATGTGCGGGATAAACAAGGACCTCGTCAGGAAGCGGCAGAAGTTTGGTATGCAACGAGTCGTAGAGATGACCTCCTAATTCGTTCGCGGTCCAACCGAGCGAGGCGCGCAGATCGGGGCGCCCCACGTCGCCGATAAAAAGTGTGTCGCCAGTGAGCACTGCATAAGGCTTCGTCTTGTCTTTCGCAAGATCGAATACCAGGATCGAGATCGACTCAATGGTGTGCCCCGGTGTGTGCAGAACTTGAACACGCATGCCCGGAAATTCCAGCGTGTCGCCATCGTTCATCGGGACGAAGGCATATTCAGCCTGCGCGCGCGAGCCGAGATGAATGGTTGCGCCGCAGCAATCGCGAAGTTCGAGATGCCCGGCCAAAAAGTCGGCGTGAAAGTGAGTGAGAAAGACGTGACGGATGTGGAAGCCGAACTTTTCCGCATCGGCGAGGTATTGATGGATATCGCGTTGCGGATCGACGACGATCGCAGTCGCACTCTCTTCATCGCCGAGCAGGTAGGATGCGTGCGCAAGACAACCGAGGTAGTACTGTTTCAGGAACATGGGAATTCTGCGAGTCTAGCATTGAAATATTGCCGCGGTCAGCACCAATTACTGCTTCGCTGTTGTGATGGGCAAAGCGTAAGCTACGTAGGCGCCGCCCTGCGGATCGTTCGGAGTTCGTGCGTTGCTGGCGGCGATTACGACGTATTGGCGGCCATCGATCATGTATGTGGATGGCGTGGCCACGCCGGAAAAGGGCAGTTCAGTCTGCCAAAGAAGCTTCCCGTTGCTGGAATCGAAGACGCGTAACTTGTGGTCGTAAACGGTGGCGCCGATAAAGAGGATGCCGCTAGCGGTGATCACGGGGCCGCCATAGTTTTCGGTGCCTGTGTTCTTCATTCCCTGCTTTGCCAGCGCAGGATATTCGCCGAGGGGAACCTTCCAGAGATACTTTCCCGTCTTGAGGTCGATTGCATTCAGCGTGCCCCACGGCGGGGCGACTGCGGGATAGCCATCGGGGTCGAGGAACTTGCGATAGCCGGTAAAGATGTATTTATTCGACCACTCTTCTGGGTTTGACTCCTGCGCCTTCACGCTGGGTGCAACCTGGAGGAACCGAAGGAGCGCTTCCAGGTCCGGGCCTTTCACATCCATCGCAGGCATATGGTTCTTTCCCTTCTGAATGATGTCTGTCGTCTGCGAAGCATTCATGCGCGCGCCAATGCCGACGAGGGGTGGTGAGGGAGTAATCCCCTCCAGGTGATCACCATGGCATGCAGCGCATTGTTCGCTGTAGACCTTCGCTCCGGCCAGATCAGCTGAGGGTTGCGGCGGTTTTTCTGCTGCGGGTGTTCCCTGCAATTCCTTAGGCGGAGCTGTTGCGCCTGGTGTCTTTAAATACGTGACCAGTGCATCAAGACGCTGGCCTTCAATATTCGGAAACGAAGGCATACGGCCCTTGCCCTGATGAATGGCGGCGATGACTTTGTCGGCTGGCATGCGCTTGTCGATGTCGACAAGCGAAGGAAAAGCCGGCGGTGAGCCTGCACGATCGACGCCGTGGCACATGGCGCACTGGCTCTGATAGACCAACTCACCCGGACTGCCGGCCTTGCTGGGAACCAAGCCGCCTGTCCAGGCCATTTCAGTTTCGTTGATGTAGATGACGGCGTTCACGGGATCGATGGCGGGACCGCCCCATTCGGCGCCACCGTCGAAACCCGGGAAGACGATGGTTTGCTGACCCACGGCCATGGGATAAAACTGGCCGCCGTTGCGAAAGGTACGGAATGTTTTGAGCGCCCATTCGTGTGCTTCCGGGGTGCGTGTCGTGAGCGAGTCTTCGTTCAACTGCTGGCGCGCGTATGGTTCAGGCGCATCGGGTTTTGGTTGCGTGGGCGAAGTGACTTCGCCGGGAATCGTGCTAGCTGGATACGGATGTTCGTGTATCGGGAAGAGCGGCTCACCGGTGATGCGATTGAAGAGATAAAGGTATCCCTGCTTGGTGGTCTGCGCGATGGCGTCGATGTGCTTGCCGTTTTTCTCCAGGCTGAAGAGTGCAGGAGGCGAAGGAAAATCCCGATCCCAGATGTCGTGGTGCACTCCTTGAAAATGCCACAGACGCTTGCCGGTGTTGGCGTCGAGTGCGAGCAGGCAGTTGGCATAGAGATCGTTGCCGACTCGATCGCCCCCATAGAAATCCATGACTGCGGAACCAGTGGGCGCATAGAGAATGCCGTGCTCGGCATCGAGAACCATGCCGGTCCAATTATTGGCCGCTCCGGCTGTTTTGTAGGCGTCTTTTGGCCACGTTTCATAGCCGGGCTCGCCGGGTAGCGGAATCGTATGGAAGACCCAGCGAAGCGAACCGGTGCGCAGATCGAACGCCTGAATGTAGCCGGGCGGGGCAGGGTGGGCTTCAGGCTCGCGGCCGCCGACGATGATCATGTCTTTGTAGATAACGCCGGGCGTTGTAAGCGCGATTGAGAGGGCGCTGAAGTCGGTCTTTACGCCTCCGATGGCCAGGCCTTTGCGGAGATCGATGTGGCCATTTTCGCCGAAGCTCGTGATGAGTTTGCCTGTTTCAGCATCGAGGCAATAGAGAAAATTCATAACTCCGGCGTAGATGCGGCCGCGCTGGCCATCGGTCCAGTACGTGACACCCCGCGCAGGCTGACCTGCGACGATGCCGGAATCGAACTTCCATTTCAGTTTTCCCGTCGCGGCATCGAGGGCAATGACTTCTGTCTTCGGCGTGTAAGCGTAGAGGGTGTTTCCGACGATCAGAGGGTTGGTCTGTATCGCGCCCTTCTCCCCGGTGTCGAAAATCCACGCCTGCTCAAGCAGGTGCACATTGTCGCGATTGATTTGTGTGAGCCTTGAGTAGTGATCGCCGTCTAAGCCACCGTTGTAGACAGGCCAGTCCACGCGCGCCTGCGCGGAGCAAAGTAGTGCGAACGAAAGCGCCAGTAAGCAAACAGGGCGGGTAAAGAGTCGTAGACAGTTAAATGACATTCAGGGTTCGCCGGCGATTGACTCAGCTGGACAAGAATACACGCACGGGCCCGCGCGCTTTCTTGCCCCTCTGTCGCCGACTCACCTAGAAGGCTCCCATGACCCAATTCCCTGCAACCTTCTTGACCTTCATTGTTCGGCCCTCAAAGCTCACGTTATAGGGGCCGTCGGGCAGTTCGGATGGAGCCCGCTCAATGGCTGCACTTACGTATTCCCAGATGTCGAGGTTGGGAAGCGAGACCTTGATTGCCCTGACGATGCATGAAGCTTCGTGGGTAGCGCCTCTCAGCGTTCCCGACAGCATTACAGTTTCACGTGACGAAATCATTCCTAACCTCTGCGTCTGACACACATCCGAGGACACTCCGCGCTCCTCTCTCTGATCGACAGGCTCCCTACTGGGCTTGTCGAAACGAACTGGATCTCACTGTGGCAACCTGTTGGGATCGTGAATTGCTGGAGAACCAGCGTCAGCGGCATAATCCAGAGCAGGTCGCCGCTGATGCCTGACGATCTTTTCGGCAACAGCCAGAGTAATGAGTTGGTTGACTGAGATCCCCTCTGTCTCGGCTAGAGCTCTGAGTTCCCGCCGCATTGTCGCCGGCAACCGGAGGGGGAAAGAATTGGCTTTACCTATTTTCAAAGGCATTGCGATTCGATCTCCTTACTTTTCTACGAGCGCCATGTCTTTGAACCCTCAAGATCAAAGTTGAGGAGACGGAGTCCAACTGTTTGCGAGAGCATGACGCTGATTTGGGTGATGACCTTTGCTAGAGTTCCAATGCTCGCAAAGAAACTCCGCAATGGGCAGGTGGTTTTACTGTAATTTCGCGGTTAAGCCGACATAATATGTTGATTCTGCAGGGTGATGCAGCATCGCGCTTTCATGCGAGAATCTTTGTTAATGTACCTGTTCTGCTGATTGATTACACAGATATGTGGGGATAGAATCTTGCTATTCCAAGAACGAGCGCGATGACCATACGCGAGGACCAACTGACAAGTTCTCTTGATGAGGATCCGAGGTGGCAACTCGTTCAACGAATCGTGGCCAGTCCAGGTTTCTTGAACTCAGCACGTCTCTCAACATTTCTGCTGCACGTCAGCAAGCAAACTCTCATCGGCGAGAGCGGGAGTTTGAATGAGCGAACTATTGGAGAGGCTGTCTTTGAACGGGCACCCGGTTATGATCCCCGGGATGACAATATCGTTCGCTCCCATGCGAGCCGGCTTCGACTCCGTCTTCAGGATTACTTTCGCGAGGAGGGGGCATCGGAAACGCTCCGGGTGGACATTCCCCGAGGAAGCTACGTACCAGTCTTCGAGCCGGCGGATTCCGCTGTGCCGGTTGACGCGCATCAGGATGCAGCCAGCGCGCTTCCCCAAGGACCTTCCGGATCTACAACACCTTCGCGACCAAGATCAGTAGTCAGACTCATTCTGGCCTGCTTTGTACTTCTCAGCGGGGCAGTCGCAGCAACAACTCTCTACCTTCGACATCGATCGTTGCTTCCGGAGACACCGTCTCACAAGCTTTGGTCTCAAATATTTCGCAACGACCAGCAAACGATCATCGTTCCCGCTGACAGTAGTCTCGTGATCGCGAGGCTGATGGTGGGTCATCCAATCCGTTTGGAGGAATACGCTGGCGGCCTCTACAGACGAGCTACCGATTGCGATAAGCCCTGTGACCTCGGCATGGTGAAAACGGTTGAGGGGCTTCGGTACACGTCGATGAGCGATCTGGAGTTTGCGGTAAAAGTCACGCATGTGCCTGAAGCGATTCCTCTCCGGACGGAAATCCGCTTCGCGCGAGATCTTGAACTCAAGGACCTGAAGGAGTCGAATCTAATCATGGCCGGATCGCAAGAAGCTGATCCCTGGATGGCAGCAATCAGCGGCCAGATGAATTTTGTTGTTCATGACGATCCTTCCGCTGTTTTGCGCGTCGAGAACAAGCAACCAAAGCCGGGCGAAAAGAGTGAATACGTCTACGATCCCCATGACCCACAACATAGGGGTTTGGCTACGATTTCATTTCTTCCCAATCTCAGCGGCAGCGGAAATTTGCTTGTGGTCCAAGGCTTCTCTTTAGCAGGCACACAGGCGGCAGCCGAATTTGTAACGAACCGGCGCGATATCGACGATCTCTTTCAGACATTCGCAGGCAACAAAACCAAGCTTCCACACTTTGAGATTCTGCTCAGTACGATGGAAGTTAATGGCATGGCATCTCACCCCGTCATATTGGCGTGGCATGTGCTGGGGTAATGCAAACTGCGTTCGATGCCGCTTTGAGCTAGATTGCCGTTTAAAGACAAGGCTATCGGCTCCGCTCAGGGCAGGCTATGGGAACGCGGCACAGGCGTGCTCGATGGAAGTTGAAAGCTAGTTCTGGCGCTTGGCGAGAAAGCGTTCCATGAACTTGGTGTCGAATTCGCCGGCGCGGAAGCCTTCGTCGGCGAAGATTTCCTGGTGAAGCGCAATCGAGGTATCAATTCCCTGCACTACGAACTGCTTCAACGCGCGCTCCATCTTTGCAATGGCTTCTTCGCGATCGACGCCGTGCACAATGAGCTTGGCGATGAGCGAATCATAGTAAGGCGGTACTACGCCTTCAGAGTATTGCGCGGTATCAACGCGAATACCGTTGCCCCCGGGGACATTGAACGCAGTGATTTTGCCGGCGGATGGTGTGAATTTCACAGGATGCTCGGCGTTGATGCGGCACTCAATGGAATGGCCGCGTATCTCGATCTTTTCCGGAAGAATGTCCTTGAGCCGCTCGCCAGCTGCAATGCGCAACTGCGCCTTGACGAGGTCGATGCCGGTGATTGCTTCGGTGACGGGATGTTCCACCTGAATGCGGGTATTCATCTCAATGAAGTAGAGCTTGCGGTCTTCGTCCATCAAAAATTCTACTGTGCCCGCGTTCTGATAACCGATGTCACTCAAGCAGCGGCAGAGTGTCTTGCCGATTTCCTCACGCATCTTGGGAGTGACCTGGAGAGAAGGCGCCTCTTCGATGAGCTTCTGGTGACGGCGCTGAATGGAGCACTCGCGCTCAAACAGCGTTGTGACGTGGCCGTGTTCGTCGGCCAGCACCTGGAACTCAATGTGGCGCGGCTGCTCGATGAACTTTTCCATGTAGAGTTCGCCGTTGCCGAATGCATTTGCCGCTTCAGTCGAAGCCGCATGGAACAAGTTTGGCAACTCTTCGGAGGTGCGCACGATGCGCATGCCCCGACCGCCGCCGCCAGCTTTGGCTTTGAGGATGACGGGATAGCCGATTTGTGCCGCAACGTCCTGTGCTACTTCGGTAGTGGCAATTACGCCATCAGAGCCGGGAAGGATGGGGACTTTGGCTTCCTTCATGGCCTGGCGGGCTTTTTCCTTTTCACCCATCAGGCGCGTGACTTCAGGCGGGGGGCCAATGAACTTGATGTTAGATGCGCGGCACACTTCAGCAAAGTTTGCGTTCTCGCTCAGCAGACCGTAACCGGGATGAATGGCGTCGACGTTGGCGATTTCTGCCGCAGAAATAACTGCGGGAACATTGAGGTAGCTGTCGGCGGGGCGAGGAGGACCGATGCAGATGGCCTCATCGGCGAAGCGCACGTGAAGTGAATTGCGATCGGCCTCACTGTAGACGGCGACGGTACGAATTCCGAGTTCACGGCACGCGTTCAATACGCGCAAGGCAATCTCACCGCGATTAGCAACCAAGACCTTACGAAACATTGACGACCTTAAATTCACCTGCAGAGCAGGCGGAGTTAATTTTTAACTCCGCGGTTGTTTTGATCAGTTCAAATGATCGACGATTGGCGAGGAAGCGTGTTTAACATCTGGCTGAAACTGATCTCACCTTATGGGCGTATCGAGAAGAGCGGCTGACCGAATTCGATCGGCTGACCGTTCGAGATGTAGCACTTTACAACTTCACCGGCAGCGTCGGACTCAATTTCGTTCATCAGCTTCATGGCTTCGACGATGCAGATCACCTGGCCTTTTTCTACGCGATCTCCGGGAGAGACAAAGGGAGCAGCGCCTGGCGAGGGCGAGCCGTAGAAAGTTCCGACGATGGGCGATTTCACAATGTGCAAGCCGGCGTCGGGATCGGCCGGTGGTGCTGGCGGAGCTACCTCCGCTGCGGGAGTCGCTGCTGGGACGGCTGCAGCTACGGGAACTGCGGCGAGTCTCGCGAGATCCGCTATTCCCGGCGCAGGAGAGGCTTGCGTAAACTTCAGCCGGATCTTTATATCGCCGCGATCAAGATCAAACTCGGCGACTTGATATTGCTTCAGGAACTCGATCAGTTCCCGCAGATCCTTCATGTCCTGTGGTTTCATTCGTTCCTTTTACCTTTGTGCGTTGGCGCGTTAATGAGTCAAAGTTCGATCAGTGCCTTGGGTGCCGGCGTCATGATCTGACCGCCGGTTTTAGTCACCGCTACCATGTCTTCGATGCGTATGCCGAACTTGCCCGGCCAATAAACTCCGGGTTCAATGGTAACAACCATGCCCGGCTGCAGCCTTGTTTTCTGTTCCGCGCCGACCCGCGGCGATTCGTGAATCTCAATTCCGACCCCGTGGCCTGTGGAATGTGTGAAGGCGTCAGCCATTCCCGCTTTGCGCAGAATACTGCGTGCTGCCTCGTCCACTTCCCCACAACTTACGCCCGGCGCGACCGCTGCGACTGCATTTCCCTGCGCCAAGAGGACTGCTTCGTATGCGTTTCGTTCTTCCGCTCGCGGCGTGCCCAGGCAGACGGTTCGCGTCATGTCTGAGCAGTAGCCCTCCCGGATTATACCGAAGTCGAGCGTTACGAAACCCTTGCGCGGGAGGAGGGTCAGGGAGGCTTTTCCATGCGGCAGAGCCGAGCGTTCACCGGACGCGACGATGGTTTCAAAGCTCATGCCCTCAGCACCCTTGAGGCGAGCCTGGTGCTCGAGTTCAGCGGCGATCTCGACCTCCGGTATACCCGGACGGATGTGGTGGAGGATGTGCTCGAAGAGTTCGCAGCCAATGAGAGCAGCTTCTGCCATCAACTTCAGTTCGTCTTCATCCTTGATCAGACGAAGCGGTTCGATGAGCGGGGCGGCGAGTTCGGTGAGGAAGCTGCGCCGAAGCTTGGAGGGCAGTTCTTTACGCAGGCGGGAGAGCTCGGCGACGGTGGTATGCGTTGGATCAAAGCCGGCGGATTCCATCTGCGGCTGCGCTGCCAGCCACTGCACTGCGGCGACGGCTGGAGGGCCCGTGACGATGTCCACATGCGCGTCCGCTACTTCAGCGGCGGCTTGCGTCTTGTAGCGGCCATCCGTAAACAGCCGCGCGGAACGGCGCGTGATTGCAAGAGCGGCGCTCGATCCGGTGAAGCCAGAAAGATATCGGACGTCTGGAAGGTGAGTAACAAGGAGGCCGGAGAGACCGGTTTTGGTCAAACGGCGGCGGAGAAGCCCGATTCTGCGTGCGTGATCCATCGGGAAAGATATATCAGAGAGCAGCTTCTAACACCTAGTATGCCGCTGCTCGCCAACATCTCTCCATCACATCGCCGGCTTGACGGGCTTCTTCATCTCGGGATTGAACTCAGCAGCCTGTATTTCGGATTGGCGGTCCATCCATTCGTCGAGACGGGAGCGTTTGAAGCGCCAGCGGTTGCCCAGTTTGAATGCGGGCACGAAGCCTTCGGAGGCGTATTTGTAGAGTGTGTCGGGCGAGATACCCAGGTAATCCGACGCCTGGCGGATATCCATTACTTCGCGGATTTCAGGGACAAGAAGATTAGAACGAGCGGCAGAACGCATTGCAGACACCCCAGGCAGAATTCCGGGTACGAACCGGTGATCCTGTTTATATCGCGGTTTTGCCCGGCAGTTCAAGGCCTTTTCGGGAATTCTCCCCCTATTGCCGAGAACTGGGGGACCTAATCCCCTGCCCCGAAAGGCCATAAGGACCTAAACCCGCTGCCGGTAGGGCTTGTCTTGAGCCGATCCCCCACCCCTTGGAGTATTGAACCAAAAGGTGCTCAAGACGATAAATCGAACTCGCCTTGCAAAAACCGGTCTTAAGCCTCAGGGAAAGCTCTTTGGGGGGTCGGCCTTAGACGCGCTACTACGCAAGTCAGCATAGAGCTGATTGATGTTCCGTATCACGGCTCTTTCATCGCTTTCGTCTCCGGCGTCGCGAAATGCTTCCTCGGCCTGCTGGTAATACTCCAAGGCGCGCTTGTCATCGCCCAGACGCGAAAAGGCCGAGGCGAGATTGTTGAGGGCCGTCGCCTCTCCTTTTCTGTCTCCCATTTCTCTCAAGATGGGGATAGCCTGCTGAAATTGCTCAATCGCTTTGCGAGGATTTTTCAGTTCGTTATAGGTTCCGCCAATATTGTTGAGTGTCTGGGCTTGGCCCGCAAGGTTCATAGAGCTTCGATACATCTCGAATGCTTTCTGAAACGTGTCGAGCGCTCTCTTCTTGTCATGGGAGGCATAGTAAACAAGGCCGATATTGTTCAGCACCGCAGCCTGTCCGTCGTGATTACCGGCCAGCACATAAAGCGGGAATGCTTGCTGATCGAAATGGAGAGCCTCTTCCTGATCGTTGAGTGCGCGGAAGACCTCACCGATATCGCCGAGAGTCGCCGCCTCGTGATCATGGTTTCCGACTTCGCGCCAGATTGGAAGGGCAAGTTTGAAGGCGTCGAGCGCATCTTCCGGGCGGCCTAGTGCGAAGTTGGCGGCACCGATGTCGGAGAGCGCGGTTGCTTCCGCGGTGCGCTGCTTGAGCTTGCGCACAATTGGAAGGACTTGCTGAAAATACTTCAGCGCTTGAGATGCGTTCTTGTGTGTGAAATATAAGGCTCCAATTCGATCAAGAGCGAGCGCTTGAGATCGCAGGTCATTTGCAGCCACCGCAATCTTGACGTTCTCTTCAAGCCCGGCAAGCCTGACTTTCAGTTCTGGTGTCGCTCCGGCCCATGCGAGGTCGGTGACAGCAGGTCGCGGAAGGTCCTGTGCATGAGTCGAGAAGAGGAGCGAGAGAAGGGCGGCAACCATGGATACTGCCGACCGAGAGGCTTGGACGGAGAAGAGCATAACCGGCCTCCAGCACTCGAATTGTCATCCGCATCGATATGCGGACAGGAAAATAGGTGAGAGTTGTTGAACTGTACCCCGGAATTCGTGTGACCGCAATCGAATTCGTGGCGGGAACCGTGGGATCCGATCTTTTTTTCAAAGCAAAACAAGAACGCCGCCGAAGATTCGGCGGCGTTCTCACCCAGGAGGATTACTGCTCTGATTAATTCTGATCTTCGCGACGGTGGAGGGTTGGGCGATCGTCACCGCTGTTGTCGCCGGATGCCTGTCCATTTTTGTCGTCGCCGGTGGTGCTCGCACGGCGCAGGGAGGGCTTGTTCTTGTCTTTGCTGTCAGTTAGGCGGCGTTTGTTTTCAATGCGTGCCAGCCTCGCCTTAACGTCGTCGAATTCGGAAGTCGTGACCGTGTACTCATCGCGTGCGGGAAGGATTTTTGCGATCTCCTCTTGCGAGTGGAGGATACGATCCGGAGTCTGAGGGTGGTCAGAGAATGCCTTCGCTACCAGGCCGGGCTTGCGTTTTTCCAGGGCCTGTACCTTCTCGAAGAAGGCAATGAAAGCCTGCGGATCGTAGCCTGCGCGGTACATGTACTGAATTCCCAGGAAGTCAGCCTGCGCTTCAAAGTCGCGGGAGAACTTGAGGAAGGTCATCGGCACTGCAAATTGTGTCGCCTCGTAGATCCCATAACCGGTCCAGCTATACCCGGTCATCATAATCAGCGGGATGGTACCTAGCTGGACATAATTCATACGCGTCTGTTCGCGCACCGCGTGGTGGGCGCAGACGTGGGCAGTCTCATGAGCCATGACGCCGGCCAACTCGGCTTCCTCATCTGCGTTGAGAATCAGGCCGGAGTTGACATAGAAGAACCCACCGGGCAAAGCCATGGCGTTGATTTCATCCGAATCGATGACCTTGATAGTGAAGGGCACCTTGCAGTCGGAGTTCTTGACGATGTTCTGGCCGATGCGGTTCACGTATTCGGTGATTACGGGATCGGTGATGAAGCGGGTACTCTTCTCGATCTCCATGGAGTAGCCCTTGCCCATTTTGATCTCGGTATCGGTGGAGTACCAGTTGCCCATACCGCGACCACCGATGTTGCGATTGCCTACGGCGCCAACATCATCGATGCTTCCGGGCTTGACGCTGACCTTCTCGCTGCCGACTTCCACTACTTTCTGCGGATCCACGCTGACGGCGGCTACGTCACCGGCAACGGGCTCTGTTCCGGCGGGGCAAGGATTGTCCTTGCCTTTGTCTTTCTTCTTGTCCTTTTTGTCTTTCTTGTCAGCCGTATCGGACGGAACGCAGTCTGCAATCTGGGCGCTCGCCTTGGCGGCCGCGGCGTCCGTCGCGCTTGAATCCTTTTTGCCATCCTGCGCGGCAGGCTGAGCGGGGGTGTCGCCGGATACAGGCGCGGTTCCGGCCGCCGGCTGGGTTGAAGGGGCGCTGGCAGGCGCAGTGGTCGCTGCGGGCGGGTTGGACTGCGGACTTGTTTGCGCCGGTGCCGCAGTCGGATCGGTCGGTGAGGATGGTGTTGCCTGAGGCGTAGACTGCGCACCCAGTGCCGCAGCCATTGCGAATGCCAATGTTGCCACCAGGCCTGCCTTTGAACCGTTGAATACTGCTGCCATGACCTTCACCTCTGAACTGACCTTTGACCCCGGGCCGACTGCTTGACTTTCCACTCGATGCAACTGCCTGCACGCGTGCCGCTTCGCTTCAGTTATTAGACGTTAGTATGCGCCGAGAGGGCAGCGTAAATTGCAACAATTTCGACGAGGTGAATACGGTCCGGGAATTCCTATTCAACCCTGGCGGTCGTCCTCCCCGCTTTTTGGACGAATCAACCTCGAAAACCTACTTTCCTTTGGCGAGCCGAGCCTACTGAATTAAATTGAAGAGCACGAAGAAATTGTGGAGGAAATGTGCGTCGGGCTCTGTTAGTGACGATCGCCTTGTTGATGGTGGCCTCAGTGCAAAGTCTTGCCCTGCAGGCGCATCCACGACCGCCATTCCATGGATTTGGAAGGCCACCGCAGGCTGCGCCACCACCTCAAGCAGGCCAGGAACCGGCAATTATCGACGCGAGCAGCCTGGGATCGCCCCTGATATTGAATAAAGGCTGGCGGGTGGGGATCAGTTCCGACGCCAAAGCGGCCAATCCGGAATTTGACGATTCCGGCTGGGCGATTCGGGACGGCAAAGGCACGATCGCCGATGTGGCGGAGCCGGGGGAGGACTCAGACCGCCCGGATCATGAAGACAAATACGCGTGGTTCAGGCTGCACCTGAAGCTGGCGCCGAATCATGGTCCTGTCGCGCTGCTGATCGAATTGCCGGTGTCCCAGAGCACCCCATTAAATAACAGCAGCAGCGGTCCAGGCGCCGATGTGTACGCTAATGGCAAGCTGATCCTTCCTGAAGGTCCGCACCCGGATGAGACGTTTAACTATCAGCAGATCTCGCGACTTTACAAACTTAATATTTCAACTTCCGAAACATCCCTCACACTGGCGATCCGCACCCTGTATGTCCCTTTCGGGCTTAAGGGATATACCAATTTCTTCTACAACCGGACCCTAAGACTGGGTAATCCTGAGGACCTGGACCGAGAACTGCAGTTGTGGTCGGTCAAGACGCTGTTTGAGCGGCTGCCCCGGCTGGTGATTGCGATCCTGCTACTTTTCCTCTCGGTTTTTCTGGTAACTCTTTATTTCACGCAGAGGGGTCACCCGGAGTATCTGTGGCTGGCCCTGCATGAGCTGGTGCAGGTTCCGATCGGCATAATCGATCAGGCCGGGAGTTCCGCGCGCCTCGATAACCTCTTGTACGGCGCGCTTTATCTCCAACTCGTTTTCGTCTCCGCCTATCTCTACTTCGAGTTTCTGGTATCGTTTCTGGGCCTTAAGCGGCGGTGGTACATCAAGGGGCTGCGCTATACGGCGCCGATTCTCCTCTTGATTGCGCCGGCGATTCTGATGGTTGGACACAATAAGGCAATCGGCATCATGCTGGCGATTGTGCTGGTCTGCGCCATTTTCTGGGTAATTGCCTGGGCGATTTTTGTTTTCCTGACCTTGATCATCGCCACAATCAAACGGAATTTCGAAGCGGGGCTGTTGCTGATTCCGCTGGTGCTGACACTCGTGGGCATTATCGAGCCGTTCCTGACCGGCGGCATGGGAGACTTTGGCGGGGTAACCTACAAATCGCCGCTTACTATTCAGGCGGGACCGATCCCGATTCACTTTGCCGCAATCGCGGACTTTACCGGTCTGCTGGCGATTATCGTCATCATCTTTGTGCGGTTCCTGCGCATTCACCACGAGCAGGAGCGTGCCAGCGGCGAACTGGCGGCGGCGCGCAGCGTGCAGGAGTTGATGATTCCCCGCGAGAAAGTGGAAACGCCGGGCTATGAAGTGGATTCGGTCTACAACCCCGCCAACGAAGTGGGTGGTGACTTCTTCCACGTAGAGCCTACTGCGGATGGCGGACTGCTGATCATCCTGGGCGACGTGGCTGGCAAAGGTCTGCAGGCGGCGATGAACGTCTCGATGTTGATGGGCGCGCTGCGACGCACTTCAGAAAGAAGTCCGGCAAGAATTCTCGAGTCTCTGAACAGGGTGTTGATCGGAAGCGACAGCTTCACTACATGCCAGGTGGCGTGGTTCGGATCGGATGGCGAGGTCGTCGTGGCAAATGCCGGACACTTGCCTCCTTATCTGAACACGCAGGAAGTTCGCCTGCCGGGTGGATTGCCTTTGGGTGTGGTTGCCGATGTGACCTATGACGAGGTCCGGCTTTATCTGCATCCGGGTGACCGGCTGCTGATGATGTCGGACGGTGTTGTTGAGGCGCGACAGAGTTCTGGCGAGTTGTTTGGATTCGATCGCGTTCACAATCTCAGCAACCAGTCAGCGTTTTATATTGCCGACGCGGCGAAGGCGTTTGGACAGGAAGACGACATTACGGTTCTGACGATTCGGCGACTGGCCAAAGCGATGGCTGCGTAGCAAATCACCAAGATTCCGGCCTCGCGAGGAACAACCGGTCTCTATCTCTTGCGCATCGTAGAAGTTAATGAACAGAACGTTGCTTCCCGGAAAGCCCTATCCTTTAGGATCAACCGCACACAAAAAAGGCACAAACTTCGCACTCTTCTCAGAGAACGCCACGCGCGTTGACGTGTGCTTCTACGAAGCGGATGGCAAAGAAGTGGATTGCGTCACGCTGGTTGAGAGAACTGCGTTTGTGTGGCATGGATTTATCAACGGCATCAAGCCGGGCCAGCTTTATAACTACCGTGTCCATGGACCGTGGGATCCCGAGCACGGAATGTATTTCAATCCGGCAAAGACGCTAGTTGACCCTTACGCCAAAGCGATTTCGGGCGACGTGGATTGGAAGGCGCCGATCTTTGCCTATGATCTTGCGTCTGCCGATCCTCTCAAGATCGACGAGCAGGACAGTGCGCATGGGGTTCCAAAGTCCGTCGTCATCCATGATCCCTTTGACTGGTCGGATGACTGCCGCCCGGAGACGCCGCTGCCGGACTCCGTGATTTACGAGACCCACGTGAAGGGTTTCAGCTATCGCAATCCTGATATTCCAGAAAATATTCGCGGCACCTATGCGGGACTGGCTCACCCCTCGAGCATCGCTTACTTCAAGAATCTGGGAATCACCGCTGTCGAATTGCTGCCGATCCATCACTTCATCGACGAAGGAAATCTTGTCGACAAAGGCCTGCGCGATTACTGGGGCTACAACACGCTGGGCTACTTTGCACCGATGGCTAGATATAGTTCTTCCGGGGACCAGGGCGGCCAGGTGCGCGAGTTCAAGGAGATGGTGAAGGCGCTTCACGCCGCGGGTATCGAAGTGATCCTCGATGTGGTCTACAACCACACCTGCGAGGGCAATCACATGGGTCCGATGCTGAGTTGGAAGGGCGTCGACAATGCGACGTACTACCGGCTTGTGCAGGATAATCCGCAGTTCTACATGGACTATACCGGCACCGGCAACTCGCTGAACGTGCGCAATCCGCAGGTGCTGAAGATGATCATGGACTCGCTGCGCTACTGGGTCACGCACATGCACGTCGACGGATTCCGCTTTGATCTTGCGGCGACGCTGGCACGCGAGTTGCACGATGTAAGCAAACTTTCGTCGTTCTTCGACACGATTCACCAAGATCCGACCCTCGCTGAAGTGAAGTTGATTGCTGAACCGTGGGATGTCGGTGAGGGTGGCTATCAGGTCGGCCAGTTCCCTGTTCTGTGGGCCGAGTGGAATGGGAAGTATCGCGACACGGTGCGGCGATTCTGGAAAGGTGATGCGGGACAGCTTTCTGATTTTGCATATCGACTTACCGGGTCAAGCGATCTGTATCAATTTGACGGTCGCAAGCCATATGCCAGCATCAATTTCATTACCGCGCATGACGGTTTCACGCTCTGCGATCTGGTGAGCTACAACGAGAAGCACAACGAAGCCAACGGTGAAGATAATCGCGACGGTTCGGACAACAACGATTCGTGGAATATGGGAGCAGAGGGTCCGACCGACGATCCGGAGATCAACAAGCTGCGCGAACGGCAAATGCGCAACTTCCTTGCTACGCTTCTGCTTTCACAAGGCGTACCCATGTTGACCGGCGGCGATGAGGTTGCACGGTCGCAGATGGGCAACAACAACTGCTACTGCCAGGACGACGAGTTGACGTGGTTTGATTGGAATCTCGACGACCGGCGCAAGCGGCTGCGCGAGTTTACCTGCAGGATCATCCAGCTTCGCCTTGCCCATCCTAATTTGCACCGGCGCAAGTTCTTTCAGGATCGCGAAGTTCGCAAGCGCTCTGACGGTTCCCTGGTGCGCGTGGAAAAGGACGCGGCGTGGTTCAGTCCCGATGGCAATGAAGTTTCTGACGAGGCATGGAACGCCGAATGGAGTCGTGCGATTGCCCTGCTGCTGAATGGACGCACGCTGCAGGTTTCAGACGAAGAGGGAAAGCCGATTATCGATGACAGCTTCTTGATGTTGGTGAATGCGGCTGACCAGGGCGTGGAATTTACGCTGCCGGAATCACCCAGCGGTAAAGGCTGGCGTCAAGTTGTAGATACGGAAAATATCGACGATCCGTTTAGCGACGCTTCAGTTGATGGGTCCGTGATTGTGGGCGGGCGGACGCTGAAGCTTCTAAGTGACGGCGCAACCCGTCAGATTGCTGCTTCAAAGAACTAGCGCATGACGCCGTTCGTTATCGTCGTCGCTAATGCGATGAAGACATGATTCACGCTGGTGGCGATCGCTGCTTCGCCGGCCACGCAGCCGAAGGCAATCAGGCCGACTGCCATCGCGTATTCCGTCATGCTCTGACCTTCGGTACGCTCAGCTAGAGACTGAAGAGTGAGATACATTTTCCGGATGAGGTCTTGCATTGTTTCTCCTCGTTTCTGCGAGGGTGACGGCCGAACACTGAACCCAGCCCCCCTACACCTTGACCCGATGCCTAGTACTAGACCGCATTCCGAGGATCAGGCACAGATGTCCGTGGTCCATGGACCTTAGTTCTCGGTACTAAGGTCCAATGTTTTTACCTACAAAGCAAAAGCCTCACCCTTGCGGATGAGGCTCTTGTGTCTTGGATATCTGGATCCTTCTCTCCTATGTTTCAGGCCCGAATCACGGGGGTACCCAGATCTGCTCAGTCGTAGTATTCGAGGCCGAGGTGGGTGATCAGGTCGGCGCCCATAATGTGACGAAGGGTGTTCTTGAGCTTCATCGACTGGATGAAAAGGTCGTGCTCAGGGTACAGGCCTTCGCGTGTCTGCGGAGACTTCAGGTAGAAACTCAGCCACTCCTGAATACCGATGGACTTGAGCGACGGCGTACGCTTGGCGAGGTCAAGGAACAGGACCAGGTCGAGTGCGATGGGGGCAGCGAGAATGGAGTCGCGGCAGAGGAAATCAACCTTTATCTGCATCGGATAGCCTAACCATCCGAAGATGTCGATGTTGTCCCAACCTTCCTTGTTGTCGCCGCGCGGCGGGTAATAGTTGATGCGGACTTTGTGGAAGATGTTCTTGTAGAGGTCGGGATAAAGTTCGGGCTGGAAGATGTATTCGAGTGAACCCAGCTTTGACTCTTCCTTGGTCTTGAAGGACTCCGGATCGTCGAGGACTTCGCCGTCTCGGTTCCCGAGGATATTGGTGGAGTACCAGCCTGAAACGCCAAGGAGCCGCGCTTTGAAGGCTGGCGCGAGCACCGTCTTCATGAAGGTCTGGCCGGTCTTAAAGTCCTTGCCGCAGATCGGAGCTGCGTTCTTTTTCGAAAGCTCGATCATGGCGGGCACGTCGACCGTCAGATTCGGCGCGCCGTTGGCAAACGGGACGCCTTCAGTGAGCGCGGCGTAAGCGTAGATCTGCGAAGGTGCGATGCCAGGGTCGTTGGCCTCTAGTCCCTTTTCAAATGCTTCGATGGACTGATGAACGGCGCTGGGCTCAAGAAAGATTTCAGTCGAGCCGCACCAGATCATTACGACACGATCGACGGTTTTTCTAAAGGCTTGAATGTCAGCGCGCACTTGTTCAGCGAGATCACGCTTGTTCTTGCCCGTCTTTACATGAGTGCCATGCAAGCGCTTAACGTAGAACTGGTCGAAGACGGCGGGCAGAGGCTTGATGGTTTCAAGGTAGGGCTTGAGCTGCTCCAGCGTTTCCTTGTCGAGCACCTTGGCATGCGCGGCGCTTTCGTAGACATTGTCTTCGAAGATGTCCCAACCGGTGAAGACAATATCGTTCAGGTCCGCGATCGGAACGAATTCCTTGACCAGCGGAGACTTGTTATCGGTGCGTTTCCCCAGGCGGACTGTGCCCATCTGTGTGAGCGAGCCAATCGGCTTTGCAAGGCCACGCCGCACCGCTTCAACGCCGGCGATCATCGTGGTCGCGACAGCGCCCAATCCCACAACCATGACTCCGAGCTTGCCCTTGGCTGGCTCGGGCTTTACGATAGCGGTCTTCTGGCCGCTTTGCTCTTCAGTGCTCATTTATTCTCCCAACCTTCCTTTGAGTGCTTTCCAATTCCAATCAGAAAAAGTTAATCTGCGCGGACGCAACAGTGTACTCCCGCGAGCCGCGAGCTTGCTCGAAACAGCATCAGGCTTCGCTCGTTCGACGAAAGCGGTTGATGTGCGTCCACACAAACCAGACGATCGCCGCCAGCAGGCCCAACTCAACGACGAGATGAAAACGATGAAACCATTCATGGAAGCGCGGATCAGTGTGCCACGCTTCGCCGAGCTTCATGCCGACGTAAGCCAGCGCGTAACACCATGGCCATGAACCTATAAACGTGTAGATATGAAACCGCAGTTGCGGCATACGCGCTACGCCAGCCGGGAATGCAATGAAGGTGCGCACCACGGGAAGCAGGCGGCCAAGCAAAACAGTGATGGTGCCATACTTCTCGAAGAACGTCGTCATTCGATCGAGGTCATGGTGGCTCATAAGCACCCAGCGACCATAGCGCTCCACCAGCGGACGACCGCCTGCGGCTCCAACCCAATAAGCGATGACGGAGCCCAGGTTGCAGCCGATGGCACCTGCTGTAGCGGCCCAGAACAGGCTGAACCGTCCGGTGTACACCAGGTATCCGGCGAAGGGCATGATGATTTCGCTGGGAAGCGGGATGCAGGCGGATTCGATGCCCATGAGGGCGGCAATGCCGGCGTATCCCAATGAGCCGATGACCTGGGTTACGAAGTGGATCAAATAGGGCAGAATTCTTTCGGTCATGGGCGTTATCAGTATATAGGTTCGAAGCGGCGCCTATCCCGGCCCTGCTAGCATTGAGTTGATTTCAACGCACGAACGAGGTGTTTCCGTTGGCTGAATTTCCTCCTGTTCCGCTCACGCTTGAAGGGTCCGCACTTTTACATCAGTTCTTTCGTTTTGATTGGAAGGCGTGGCGGTCCTGCGCGGAGGGCGAGCGCACGAAAATTACGGCGGAATTCACTGCGGCTCTCGAGAAGTTGGAGCAGGGGCCGGGAGCCGGAGCCCAGACGGGGCTTTTCTCGCAGCTTGGACATAAGGGCGATTTAATCCTCGTGCACTTCCGCGATTCGTTTGAAGCTCTGAACCAGGTAGAGCTGGACCTGGCAAAGACTTCTTTTTATGATTTTCTGACTCCGACGCACTCCTATGTTTCCGTCGTCGAGCTTGGGCTGTACGAGTCGAGCCGCAAGACGTACGAGGCGGCATCCGCGAAGGGTTTTGAGAACCACACGCCAGAGTGGAACGCGGAAGTTGAATCCTCGTTGAAGCGAGGAGCCGAGGCGATGAAAACGCGCCTCTTCCCTGCTATTCCGGATGCGAAGTATCTGTGCTTTTATCCTATGGACCGCAAGCGCGGCGAGCAGGTGAACTGGTATACCGTTCCGTTCGCGGATCGCCAGCGGATGATGCACGAGCATGGCATGATCGGACGGCGATACGGGGACGTGGTGAAGCAGATCATCTCGGGATCGATTGGAATGGATGACTGGGAGTGGGGCGTGGATCTGTTCGCCGACGACCCGGTGGTATTCAAGAAGCTGATCTACGAGATGCGTTTCGATGAAGTGAGCGCAGTATATGCGTTGTTTGGGCAGTTTTACTTGGCGCTGCGGCTGCCGGTGGAAAAACTTTCAGACTGGCTCAATGGAAAACTGTAGAAGATCATGTCTCCGACGAAATCTGATGCAAAGAAAAAGCCGATAAAGAAGGCAATCAAACGCGCGGCGGCTTCGCGCGATCTCGCGCCGGAGCGAATTGCCGCAATCCTGAAAGCTCTCGACGAAGCGTACCCGGATGCGGTTTGCGCATTGACGCACAGGACGCCGTGGGAACTGCTGGTGGCTACTATTCTTTCAGCGCAGTGCACCGATGTACGCGTGAATATGGTGACGCCGGAACTGTTCAAACGCTTCCCTACTCCGGCGGCGATGGCCAAGGCTGAGATTCCGGAGTTGATCGAGATTATTCGGACTACGGGGTTTTTCAATAACAAGGCGAAGTCGATCAAGGGTGCGGCAAAGGCCATCGTGGAGCGGTTTGGCGGGAAGGTTCCTGAGACACTTGCACAGTTAATCACGGTTCCGGGCGCGGCACGCAAGACTGCCAACGTGGTGCTGGGCGTGAGCTACGGCAAAGCCGAGGGCGTTGTGGTTGATACGCATGTCTTCAGGATTTCAAGGCGGCTTGATCTGACAAAAGCCGAGACAGCAGAAAAAGTCGAGCAGGATCTGATGAAGATTTTGCCGCAGGATCGCTGGATCAGCTTTTCGCACCAGGTGATTCATCACGGACGGCAGGTGTGCATCGCGCGCAATCCCAAGTGCGACAAATGCAATCTCGAGCAGCTTTGTCATTCCAAAGACAAAACATGGTCGAGCTGATAAGGCAGTTTCTAGCTTGTTTTCGTACTTGGATGGATGTAGTAGATAAGGCCAAGGTAGTCATCGGACAACAAGAAGCTGTCTTTGCCTACGCGCAGGATTCCGCAGGGTCGGCCATGCACTACTGGCTTGCCATTTTCTGTCATCAGAAAACCCGTGATGAAGTCGCGTGGCTTTCGATCAGAGGGCGTGAAACGCACCACACGATAGCCGGTTCCAATGCTTGGATGGCTGGCACCGTGCAGGGCGGCAAGGAAGCCATCACGGAGCAGATTGTCATCCTGCGCAAAATACTCGAAACCGAGTGGTGAGCTGTGCGCCGCAAAAGTTGTGTACGCCGCGGGAACCTGCGCGCATGACCTGAGTGCCGCCGGCGCGTGCCCCAGATCGGCATTTGGATCAGGGCTTCGTTTTTGTCCTCCACCTGCGCTAAGATTCGTCCCTGTCGCTGCGACTCCTTTCTGCTTGCCGTATACCGAATCGTCATGATGTGCGGAAGGCACCGGCGCGGTGAGAGCAAAATACCTTGCCTCGCTCAGTGCGGGCAGCGGCGTCTTGTCGAGCACTGGCTTGCCATTGGAAAAGTAGCAGGTAGGCCAGCCGTAGTTCAGCGGAGGCTTCGCGGCAATGTCAAGCTTGAAAAAGGTATCTTCGGGGAGTTTATCGCCGAGATGATCGTCTCCCATGTTGGTTGCAAAGAGCGCGCCATCGAGAGCAGGCACTGCGTGAATGTCCACGGCGTTCCGCAATCCCTGCGCAATGAGCGACGGATTCTTTCCGTCGGGATCCATGCTTACGACTGACGCGCGCAGCACTTCATCTTCCTGGCAGTAGTTGCAGGATGATCCGACGGAGACAAAAACCCTCGTGGCGTTTCCCATCTTGCCGATGGCCACCGTGCGCGTGAGGTGCCAGCCGCCGTATTTGTAGTTGAGTCCGTAGTCGGGAAACTTGATCAACGTCTCAGGCGGAGACGAAGGTGCATTGTCGCCCGCGTTGTACTTGTACCGCACTAGTCTGTCGCTGAGTGGCACGTAGAGCCAGCTCTGTTGCGTTCCGGGATCGGTCCAGAAGGCGATGTTGTTGGGATTGCGAAGATGATCGAGATAATGCGTGATCCTTGAGAAAGTGTAGGTCTTGTCGTTCCAGCCATCGAGGATGAAAACGGAACCCTGAGTGTTGTCCGCAAGGCTGTGCATTCCGGTGACAAAGATTCTTCCATCTGGCGAGCGGGCGAAGAAGCGAACCCGCCCAAGCCCCGTAGCGGCGATGTTGATTCCAAGAGAAGGAGGAAGAGCCAGCGTGATGGATTTGCCGGGAGCGTAGCGGAGAGTGTGCTGCTGCTGACCTTGGGATAAAACACTGAACGCTACAACGAGAATCAGCACTTGAAACCGCCGAAATTGCGACGACTGCATAGGAAGAAGTCTAAAGCGTCCACCGCCTTGGGGCGGTCGTGGGAGTTATGCCAATGCCCGAAGCACCGCTGCCAGCAGGGCGGGGATATCGTGGGGCGTGGCTTCGGCAAAGGGTTCCCAACCTCGTTCGCGAAGTGTTGCGCTGGTGATGGGGCCAATGGAAATGGCCTTGACGCCTGGAAACGGAAACGCGATGCCGGCGTTGCGCGCGACGTCTGCCAGGTGGATGACGCTGGATGAGCTGGTGAAGGTGCACGCGTCAATCCGTGTAGCGATCGCAGCACGTAACCGTCCGGGTGAATCGGCAGGAGTGGCATTCTGGTAAGCGTCAACCACGTTCACGGTAGCTCCGATTTTGCGCAAGGCATCGGGGATGACGTCGCGAGCGATGGTGGCGCGCGCCAGCAATACGTGCTTACCGCGGATGCGGGTTGCGAGTGCGGTAACGAGACTTTCCGCGACGTAGCTTTCGGGAGTAAGCGTGACGTGAAGGCCCGCCTGCCGGGCGGCTTCAGCAGTGGCCTGGCCGATGGCGCCGATGTGCGGGCCGGGATCGCGCAGGGAGAGCCCGAGAGCCGCGGCTCTTTCCGTAACGGCTCGAACGGTATTGGCACTCGTAAGAATCAACCAGTCGTAACTGTAGAGATGCTGGAGTGCATGATTGAGCGGTTCGTAGCTCGCGGGCGGAAGGATTTCGAGGACGGGCACTTCGACAGGCTCTATACCGGCTGCGCGCAGGCCTTCACTGAGTTTGCCCGCCTGGTGCGCGGCACGCGTGACAAGGACGCGTCGACCTGCGAGTGGCGCCGTCATACGATGAACTCTATCTGGCGATGCTTACTCTTCATGATGGCCTTGGAGATTTAACCTGGCGATTTTCCGCATCCGAGGGGATGGATTGAGAGGCAAAACCTCAATCTCCTTCCCTTTGTCCCGTTACTCGGAAAGACAATCATAGCTGGATTGATTCAGAAACCCGCGTGAAGTCTGAAAGATTGCTAGGCGGAAGCGCCTGCGGGCGGATTTGCGGTCGCTTCGAGCAGCGGAGCGGCACCTGCTTCGATGAGCAGTTCCGCCGCCAGCTGACCGAGGGCGACAGGGCCGATTTCGGATCGACGCGACTCATGATGGATGCGGATAGCTTTGCCGGTTGCTGGATCAGCGACTACGGCAAAAATTTCCTGCCATTCTCCGGCTTCGTCTTGCGGAGCGAGGCGACAGTGAATGCCGATGGGAACCTGGCAGCCCCCGCCAAGGGCGGCAAGAGCAGCACGTTCGGCGGTCACGGCGAAGCACGTAGCGGGATCGTTGAGGAAGGCAATGGCAGCAATGGTTGCTGCGTCATCTTTCCGTGTCTCGATGCCCAGTGAACCCTGGCCGGCAGCAGGACAGAAATGATGCGGCTCGAGGCGCTCGCGGATCCACTCGGTCTTTTCAAGACGATCGAGGCCTGCGGCGGCGAGGAGGATTGCACCAACCTGTCCCTCGGCGAGTTTGCGCAGACGGGTATCGACGTTTCCGCGAAACTCTACTGCTTGGATGTCGGGGCGGAGAGCAAGCAACTGGGCGCGGCGGCGCTGACTGCTGGTGCCGACCACTGCTCCGTGCGGAAGTGCATGCAGGCTGTGATACTTGACTGAAACGAGGACGTCGCGGGGGTCAACGCGAGGCGGCGTCGCGGCGAGGGTGAAGGGCGCGGGCAACTCTGTCGGCAGGTCTTTCAGCGAATGGACGGCGAGATCGACACGGCCTTCCGCAAGCGCCTCTTCAATCTCCTTGGTGAACATTCCTTTGGAGCCAACCTGGGCGAAGGTGACTTCCTGCAGACGGTCGCCAGTGGTCTTAATGATTTCGATTTCGACGGTGTGACCATGCCCGCGCAAAAGCGCAGCGATATGATTAGCCTGCCAGAGCGCAAGTTGCGAGCCACGACTACCGATGCGCAGATTCATTTGCCTCCTACGGCGCTGGTTTCGTTCTCGCGGCGCTCCGCGCTTTTACTCTCCGCTTCCCCGTAGGTAGTTGGAGAAGGTTCCGATTGGGGTGCGACTGGTTCTGAAACGGCGTCGGCCACCGAAGGCAGTGACCACGCTTCGCATAGGGCGTCTACGCGGGTTGAGTCGTTTTCGCGCGCAGCCTGCTTGAGAGCCTGCATGGGAGGATGAAGAAACTTGTTGACCAGACCGCGCGTGAGCGCTTCGATGGCCGCGAGCTGTTCTTCATTGAGGATTCCAAGCTTCGCGTGCATACGCCTCATCTCGTTCTGACGGATCTCTTCGGCCTGGTGCTGCAACGAGACAATAGCTGGGGCAACATTGACAGCGCGACGGCGCTGATGGAAGCGCTCCACCTCGGCATTGATGAGCGCTTCGGCATCGCCGGCCTGGGACTGCCGTTCCGCGATGTGCGAGGCCGCTACTTGCTGCAGGTCGTCGATGTCGTAGACGAAGATGCCTTCGACCTTGTTCATCGCAGGATCGACATCGCGGGGGACGGCGATATCGATGAAGAACATGGGGCGGTTGCGCCGCCGATGCATAAATTGCTGACCGTGCTCTTTGCGGAAGATCGGGTGAGGCGCGCCTGTAGAGCTGATGACGATGTCTGCTTCTGTGGCCGTCTCGTAGAGCTTTTCGAACGGAATGACGCGTCCGTCGAAGGGCTCGGCAAGCTGGCGGGCGCGTTCCAGCGTGCGGTTGGTGACGAGGATGGCTCCCGCTCCCTGCTGCACCAGATGACGGGCTGCAAGTTCGCTCATTTTTCCGGCGCCGACCAGGAAGACGGTGCGGCCCTGGAGCGATCCGAATATCTTGCGGGCCAGTTCGACCGCGACCGACGCAATGGAGACGGAGTTGGAGCCGATTTGCGTTTCGGTTCGAACACGCTTGGCTGCGGCGAATGCGGACTGCAGCAAATGTTCCAGTTGTCCGGAGACGGTACCGGCGGCTCGCGCCGAAGCAAAGGCTTCTTTTACCTGTCCGAGAATCTGGGGTTCGCCGACCACCATCGAGTCGAGGCTGGAAGCCACGCGGAAGAGATGGCGAACTGCCTGCTGATCGCGATGCTGATAGATGTGCGGCGCCAGCAGAGTCTGATCGATGCCGAAGTGGTGATGCAGGAACGTGGTTAGATCGGTTTCGGGTGATTCTACGGCGGCCAGTATTTCCACACGATTGCAGGTGGAGACAATCATGCATTCGCTGACGCCGGGCTGCGCGGCCAGTGCGCGGGTCGCTTCGGGCAGCTCGTCGCGGGAGATAGCGATGCGCTCGCGCAGCTCGATGGGCGCGGTTTTGTGATTCACCCCGATAAGAACGAGCCGGCTCATGGGGCACCGAACCTGTGGACGTGGCTCACGGTGTTGGCCGCCCACACGCAAAGCATGACGATCAGAACCGCTCCGGAAAGATAGGCAGCCTTGCGACCGCGAAGCCCGGCTGTCTGACGCAGGTAGAGCAGGAGTACATAGAGTCCCCACATCGCGTAGGAAGCTACAACCTTGGGGTCGCCATAATAGGCAGCGCCAAGAGAGGTCTCCTGTACAAGAACGGCGCCAAGAATAAGACCGACGGTCATGCAGGGGAAACCGAAGAGCAGCATGGCATGGGCGATGCGCTCAAGGGTATCCAGCGGCGGCAACCAGTCGAGAGGAATCCACCAGGAGTTATCAGGAGACTTGGGCTTGGCCTTCAGTCGGCGTTCCTGCACCAGATAAAGCAGCGATGCGAGAAGGCTGAACCCCAGGGCGGCATACGCAGCCAGGAGCGCCGTAATATGAGCAATCAGCCAGCTCGTTCTTACGCCTTCCGACGGAAAACTATAACCTTTGAGGCCCAATGACGGAACAAACACCAGGAAAAACGTGATCGGGAGTGCGAAAACTCCAAGGGAAATGGCGTCGTAGATCCACCAGGCCAAAAAGAATAGACCGGCCACCGCAAATCCAAGCAATGATTCAGCTTCGCGGGCTCCCACTGGAACCCAACGATGAGCTTGGACAAGCATTTCTACGGCAGATACGAAGTGGAAAAAGAAAGCCATGCCACCGAGGTGCACACACCACCGTCGCGCACGCTCGGACTTGTAGAGCACGGCGGGGAAGATTGCGTAGCTAGCCGCGAAATAAAGTACGGTCGCGACTCGGAGCCAAAGCAGGTGCATGCCGAACTCAAATCTAAAGCCTTAGGTCTCAGTATACTGTGATCCAAATCACCGTAACGAGTTTGGCGAGTAGTAGGGGTGTGATCTGTATCCGCAAAGGACTGAAGGCGATGAGAGCGATTTATGTAAGACGCATCAGCATCGGGATCTGTATAGGCCTTGTGTTGTTATCTTTTCCGATGATCGGACAGGGGCCGGTTTTTCCGAAGAAGACCGGAGTTCAGACCCCAGGCGTGCAGCACCCGATGGAGGAATTGCCCAAGGCAGCCACGATTGAGGTGAAGGGCGATCCGGATTGGCTCAGTGTGACTGCAGATGCCCTATGGATAACGAGCGGCAACGTTGACCACGTGGTTCGAATCGATCCGACAACCAACCAGACAGGGGTGGTGGTGACGGTCCACAAGCCGTGCTCAGGATTGGCGGTTGGATTCGGGAGTTTGTGGGTTCCGAGTTGCGGGGACAAGATCCTGGTGCGACTGGATCAACAGACTGGCGCGCTCCAGGCGACGGTCTCGGCTGGGCCTGCGGACGATGAGGGAGGAGTCACCGCCGGGTCTGGAAGTGTGTGGTTGGTGACCTCAAAGGAGGGAGAACTGACCCGGATCGACGCCAGAACCAATAAGGTCATCGCGCGGATCAGGATCCCGGCTGGATCATTCAACCCCCTCTTTGCGGATGGGTCGGTATGGGTGAGTTCGAATGCCGGCAATGCGCTGGTTCGAGTCGATCCAACAACCAACAAGGTGTTGAGTTCCACTGCGGTCGGTCTGATGCCACGCTTCCTGACCTACGGCGCGAGATCGATCTGGGTGCTGAACCAAGGCGATGGCACGGTTTCGCGTGTGGATTCCAAAACTGGCAAGCTGATCGCGACAATCGGCGTCGGGATTCCGGGGCACGGCGGTGAGATTGCCTTTGGTGGTGGATCGGTCTGGGCTACCGAGACCGAGTTTCCCCTTAGCCGCATTGATGCGAAGACGAACACCGTGGTGGCGCAGTGGCACGGTGCGGGTGGCGACAGTGTGCGTTACGCTTTCGGTTCAGTCTGGCTTACAGATTTGCGCGGCGAGAAAGTCTGGCGAATCAGCGTCCAATAAATCTGAAGCCTACCAAAAATACCCAGGCGATTGTAACGATAAGAACGGTCTTTTTGGCGCGGCGGAAATCCGGGTCGTCTGTTTGGATATTGAGGAATCGAAAACACCAGAGAATTATCCAGATGGGAATTGCAAATTCCAGAAAGATGAGGCCGAGTTCTCCCATGAATGTCATGAACGGTACAAAAAGGATGACCAGAAATGCCGGCGCGCAAAGCGCAGCAATCTTCAAGTAGCTTGCATCGCTGCAGGCGCGGTTAATGCGGGCCATCCTGACTGCGGCTACCTCTGCAATCGCAGGGTCTATGGATGCGGAGCAAAAGCGGCATTGCGTTGAGGCCGTGTCGATTGTCTGCTTGCAACTCGGGCATTCGAAGATCTTTGGCTTATCGACGTCCGAGGTAATGCTTAGGCTATTTCCCATAGGTCGATCGCTCCTGCTCCGGCGCCACTGAGTGTGTTCCACATCTGATTAATGGCGAGAATCATACAAGCTGGAATCGCAGCATGGAATGGGATCCCCGGCCCGTGTTGGGAACTAGCGGGGTTTGCCCCTTGTTCTGCACAGGGCGCTAGCAGTCGCAACACGGTAATCTGTAGGCAATTGTGCAATCCGCAGACCTCCAATCCGCGGCGGCGCCCCCGTCTCCCCCTGCCTCGGAAGAGTCCCTCGTCGACAGTACCGCAGAGGCTCCGGCCTCAGGCAAAGCCGGTGCCAAATCGCTGGAGCCGACGCCCTTTATGCGGCAGTGGTCTGCAGCCAAGCGCGAAAACCCCGATGCATTGCTGTTCTTTCGCATGGGCGACTTTTATGAGCTCTTCTATGACGACGCGATAATTGCCAGCCGCGAGTTGCAACTTACGTTGACCGCGCGCGACCGGGAGCGGCAGTTGCCCATGTGCGGGGTACCGTACCACTCGGTCGAAGGATACCTGGCGCGGCTTTTGCGCAAAGGCTATCGAATCGCCATCTGCGATCAGATGGAAGATCCGAAGCTCACCAAGAAGATTGTGAAGCGTGAAGTGACGCGCGTGCTCTCTCCAGGCACCGCGATGGATGCGGCGCTTGGCCAGGAACGCAACAACTTTCTGGCTGCGTATTTTGAAAGCGGTCCGGAGAAGCAGGCTGTCTGCGCAGTGGCGCTTCTTGATGTTTCAACCGGGGAATTTCGCACGGCGGAGTTTCAGGGTGCGAAGGCTCGACAACAGGCGTTGGAGGAGTTGCTGCTTGCCGGCCCGAGCGAAGTTCTGCTGGCAACGAGTGCGGAGATCCCGGGGGCACTTGAAAAGATTCCAGCCAAAACGCGTGTCGAGGATTGGGTGTGGACGCGGGATTTCGCACTTCAGATAGTCGAGCGGCAACTCAAGGTGAAGTCGCTCGAGGGATTCGGGCTGCTGGGTCACGAGCCGGCGGCGATCGCTGCAGGCGCACTGCTGCATTACGTTCGCACCACGCAGAAAAACGAAGCGCTGCACATTGATTCGCTGAAGTTTCAGGAGCACTCGACTGCGCTGGAGCTCGACCAGGTGACGGTGCGGAATCTTGAACTCGTCGAGCCACTGTTTGCCGGGCAGGACGACCGTGCGACGCTTTTCCACACGCTGAATTGCTGCCTGACACCGATGGGAAAGCGGATGCTGCGTGCGACCATCCTGCGGCCGCTCATTGATGCTGACGTGTTGGACGCACGGTACGAAGCAGTTTCAGAGGCGCACGGCGATCTGCTCAAGCGCGAAGAAGTCCGTCGCGCGTTTGAAGGCATCCTTGATCTGGAGCGTCTACTGGCGCGGCTCAGTCTGGACTCCGCTGGCCCCCGCGACGTCTGCGGGCTGGCGGCTAGCCTGGCGCGTTTGCCGGATTTGAAGATTGCTATGGAGGCGATGCAAGCTCCGCTGTGGCGCGAACTCATTACGCGGCTCGACACGCTCGAAGACGTAACGACGCGCATTGTGACCACGCTGGTTGCCGAGCCGCCGCTGACGATGGCGGATGGCGGCGCGATTCAAACGGGCGTGGATGCCGAGCTTGATGAGTTGCGGACGATTTCATCGTCAGGCCGGCAGTCGATTGCCGCGATCGAGGAACGGGAGCGGGCACGCACAGGCATCGGTTCTCTGAAGGTGCGCTACAACTCGGTCTTTGGTTATTACATTGAGATCACAAAGTCGAACCTGGCGATGGCTCCGGCGGACTACGAGCGCAAACAGACGCTGGTCAATGCGGAACGATTCACGACGCCGGAGTTGAAAGAGTACGAAGTCAAGATTCTTACCGCGCACGATCGTTGCATCGAGATCGAGAAGCGGATCTTTGTGGCTTTGCGGACGAAGGTGCTGGAAGCCGCGGGCAGGATTCGGCGAACGTCGACGGCTGTTGCGGAGGCCGATCTGCTGACGAACTTTGCGCATCTCGCGGCACTGCGGCGGTATGTGCGACCCGTACTGAAGGACGAGCAACTGCTGGAGGCAGTGGCGGCGCGGCATCCGGTAATTGAGCAGTGGATGGAGGAGACGCGCGAAGGCCGGTTTATCGCCAACGATCTATACATCAATTCGGGTGAATTCGGACCGAGCCTGCTGCTGATCACTGGGCCGAACATGGGTGGCAAAAGTACTTATCTGCGGCAGGCCGCGATGCTGGTGCTGATGGCGCAGATGGGGAGCTTTGTTCCGGCGCAGAGTCTGCGGCTGGGATTGGTGGATCGCATCTACACGCGTATCGGGGCAAGCGATAACGTTGCGCGGGGTCGCTCCACATTTATGGTGGAGATGACGGAAACGGCGACGATCCTGAACACGGCGACGAAACGATCGTTAATCTTGCTCGACGAGATGGGACGCGGTACGGCGACGTTTGACGGGCTGTCGCTTGCATGGGCCACGGTCGAATATCTCCATGCGGAGACGGGTGCACGCACGTTGTTTGCCACGCACTATCACGAGTTGACAATGCTTGCGGAGAAGTTGCCACGTGTGCGCAACCTGCGCGTGGGTGTGAAGGAGGGCGCGGGCGGTATCGTGTTTCTGCATACGATTGAACCGGGTGCAGCCAGCAAGAGTTACGGGATAGAAGTCGCAAAGCTGGCGGGATTGCCGACGCAGGTGATCGATCGCGCAAAACATGTATTGAAGCAGCATGAGAAGCAGGAGCGCCAGAGCGTGCAGGTGGAAACAACACCGGAGCCGATGCAGTTGACAATTTTTACGCCATTATCGCAGCGGATCGTGGATCGCATCGAAGCCGTCGATGTGAATGCGCTGACGCCTTTACAGGCGCTGAATCTACTGGAAGAGTTGCAGCAGGAACTCAAGGAGAAATCATGACTGCGACGGTGCGGCAGGCCGCCGGTAGCTTACTCGTGGTGGGTTTGAACGCGACGGAACTCACGGGACTGGAGCGTGCTTGGCTCAGGTTGGTGCGTCCAGGCGGCATCATCCTCTTCCGTCGCAACATCAAAGATGCGCAGCAGACGCGCGCATTGCTGGAAGAGGCTACCGGATTTTGTTGTCCGCGCGCAGTGCGGTGCGTGGACGTTGAAGGCGGCACAGTCAACCGGCTGCGCGATGCTCTAGCTCCCATTGCGTCAGCGCAGGCCGTGGCAGAAGCGATGCGCACCGCGAAAAAGACTGCGCTGGCGCGGAAGCATGGCGAGTTGATTGCGCGCGCGGTCAAGGCTTTTGGGTTCAACACGACGCTTGCGCCGGTTGTGGATCTGGCACTTCCTGAAGCATCAGACGTTTTGGGATCGCGGACGGCGGGCGCCAATGCGGCAGAGGTAATCGCCTACGCGCGCGAGTTTTTAGCAGGACTGGAAGCACAGGGAGTGACGGGATGCGGAAAGCATTTCCCAGGGCTGGGCGGAGCGGCGGGAGATACGCATTTCGTAACGCCGGAGATTCTGCGAACCAGTTCGCAGGTGTGGGATGAAGACGTAGTTCCCTACCGCGAACTTCATCGCTCCATGCCGATGATCATGACGAATCACGCTGCTTACCCCCACACGCCGGGGAAGAACGAGCCGGCGAGCGCCTCACGGTTCTGGATTGCGGCGACTCTTCGCAAACGGATCGGCTACAAGGGGATCATTCTCTCCGATGACTTGGAGATGGGCGGAATTCTCAAGTTTCTTCCGGTGGAAGAGGCGGCGGTGGCTGCCATTCGCGCAGGATCTGACCTGCTGGAAATCTGTCACAGCCCCGAATTGATTCTGCGAACCTATGAGGCGCTGGTTTCAGAGGGCGAACGTTCTGGATCGTTTCGAAAGCTGTTGCTGGCAACTGCGCGCGATTCTGCGCGGAAGCGCACACGGCTTTACGCTCGCGGTGTAACTCCGGCGCTGAGCGTGACGAAGCTTGAATCGCTGCGCAAAAGCATTCTGGATTTCAACGCTACAGTAGCCGCCATTTTGAATGCGACCGCAGAAGCCGCGCCACGCGCTTCGTCTCCGGCGGAAGCATCATGAAGGTGAAGCCCATGATCGTGGCTGGCGTCATGAGCGGGACGTCGGCGGATGGGATCGATGTCGCTGTTGTGCGGATCGAACGAATTAGAGCCCGAACAAAGCTGACGCTGCTTGCGCATGAGGGCTTTCGTTATCCTGCTGCGCTTCGCTCCCTGGTGCTGGCAGCGATGAATGCCAAGTCAACTTCCACTGCCGAATTGGCATGGCTGAACTGGCGACTCGGAATCGCATTTGCCGATGCGGTCAAGGCCACGATCGACCGACACAAACTCAGTTTGGATTTGGTCGGATGCCACGGCCAGACGCTTTATCACCAGGCACGTCCCACCTCCTATGCGGGGAAAACTTTCGCGTGCACCTGGCAGGCTGGAGAGGCTTCGTTGATTGCTGCGGAGACCGGCGTCCCCGTAGTCTCCAATTTTCGTCCCGCCGATATGGCGGCTGGCGGTCAGGGCGCTCCGCTTGTACCGATGCTCGACTATGTTTTATTCGCTGATTCGAAGAGTGGACGCGTACTGCAAAACATCGGTGGCATCGCAAATATGACGGCGATGCCTGCGGCTTGCACCGCGGATGAGCTGATCGCATTCGATACCGGTCCCGGCAACATGGTGATGGATGCGCTGACGCAGAAACTGTTTAACAAGTCTTATGACCGCAACGGGTCGATCGCTGCCCGCGGCCAGGTGTTGGATTCTGTGGTTGAACAGATGTTGCGTAATCCATACTTCGCAGTCAAGCCTCCGCGCACTGCAGGCCGCGAAGAATTTGGGCGCGAGTATGCCGCGAAGTTTCTTACCTCCTGTCGTCGTGTGAGCCGCAAAGGCGAAGATGCTTTGGCAACCGCGACTGCACTCACCGCGGAAAGCATTGCGCGCAGCTTCGAACGGTTCGTGATGAAGAGCATGCAAGGCAAGCCAATTGACTACATCGTCTCAGGAGGCGGAGCAAAGAATTCTACGCTCATGCGGATGTTGAAGGTGCGTCTCGAACGATTGGGATGCAAGGTTGCGGCAATCGAATCCTTCGGAATTCCAGCAGAGGCCAAGGAGGCCGCGGCGTTCGCACTGCTGGCGTGGTTGACGTGGCATCGGCTTCCCGGGAATATTCCTGCCGCTACGGGAGCCAAGCGTCCGGCAATCCTAGGGCAGATCACGTACGTGTAAATTAAGTTGGCTCGAGCACTGAGCTCGATTCTCGGCAGCATCGAAACAACTTAAGGTTCGCTTAAGGTTGCGCCTTTGTAAGTATCACATATATAAACAGATGTGCTCCCCCGCACAAACCACAAATACGCGTGCACAGTTTGGCACTGTTTCTCAACCTTTTGCAGGTCTGACTCGTCTACCGAAACAGATAACGATTACAGCGTTGCCGCGGCGGGACGGTCGCGTTTGGCACACGCAGAAGTGGATTTATGAATAGCAAGATGGCGAAGCGAGCCTACCTCTCATTTTTGTCGTTGGCGCTTCTTCTCGGCGTTGCGGCAGTTTCCCCGGCTCTTCATGCGCAGGCAGCGGCTCAGCGTTTTCTAGGCACCGTAACGGCGATCAACGGCGACTCGCTAACCGTAAAAACCGATGCAGGTGAAGTGCGGCAGGTGCAGGTTCCCGCGGCGGCAGTTCTAAAACGCATCGCGCCCGGACAGAAGGATTTGAGCACGGCGGAGACTATTCAGCTCACCGATGTCGCGACCGGTGACCGCGTCCTAGTGAAACTTGACCCCGATTCGCCGGGTCCGCCGCCGCAGGTAGCGCAGTTGATCGCCATGAAGCAGAGCGACGTTGCGCAAAAGCAGCAGAAAGACCAGGAAGCGTGGCAGCGCAACGGCGTGGGCGGGTTGGTAAAGAGCGTCGACCCATCCGCAGGCGTGGTTATCTTGACCAGCGGCGCTGGCCCGACAGCAAAGACAGTCACGGTTCACATTGAGAAGTCGACAGTATTGAAACGTTATGCACCGACTTCGATCCGATATGCCGACGCCCAGACTGCACCTCTTGATGCCGTACGAGTGGGCGACCAATTTCGCGCACGTGGACAGAAGAATGCGGACGGAACGGAGATCACCGCTGAGGAAGTGGTATCGGGCAGTTTCAGGAACATCTCTGGGACTGTGACCTCGATCGACACTGCAGCGTCCACCTTGATCGTCAAGGATCTGATGACCAAGAAACCCGTGACGATCCACGTAACTCCGGATGTGCAGATGCGGCGACTGCCCGACATGATGTCGCGGATGATCGCTGCGCGGCTTAAGGGATCTGCACCCGGCCCCGGTGGTGCCACCATGACGGCGCGGCCTGAAAGTGGCGGCGCTCCCGGCGGGCCGCCAAACGGCCAAGGTGCGGGACCAGGCGCAGGCCCCGGTGGCGCGGGCGGAGGACGCCGCGCCGGCGGAGGCGACATGGAACAGGCACTGGATAGGGCTCCTGCAATTAAGCTCAGCGACCTGCAAAAGGGCGAAGCTGTCATGCTCGTGTCGACCCAGGGCGCATCAGACGTGAACGCCATCAAGCTGCTCGCTGGCGTGGAACCACTTCTTGAGGCGCCGGCTGCCAGTCAGAATCTTCTTTCGAGCTGGAGCATGGGTTCTGGCGGGGCCGAAGCTGGCGGGGCCCAATAGTTTGTCCATCATTCGCACTCATACGGAATCAAGTGAGGAATAAGTGCATCTACGACTTCATTGCATCATTCATTTTTTAATTGCGTTTGCGCTTGGTATTGCAAGTCTCGCAGCGCACGGCCAAACGGCCACTTCCGCCACCGCGACGACTATTCACGGCCATATCGCGGACCAGACGGGGGCGCTGATTCCCGGAGCGAAGGTCACGATCACCACTGCCGACGGCAAGATTGCAGGCACGGCAACGGCGGATGCGAGTGGAGCTTACTCTATAGGCGGCCTCACAACGGGGAGCTACATACTCAAGGCCGAATATCAAGGCTTCGCACCATTTCAATCGCAGCCAATTGCGGTTGCAGCCGGACAGATCAAGCGCGTCGATATCGCAATGGCGATCGAGGTAGAGCAACAAAACATTACGGTGACCGATGATTCGCCACAGGTGAACGTCGAAGCCGGTGGAAATGCCAATTCACTAGTGTTGAAGGACAAGGACCTGGATGCGCTGTCAGACGATCCTGACGAATTATCGAACGAACTCTCGGCACTCGCCGGTCCATCAGCCGGCCCGAATGGTGGGCAGATATATATCGATGGATTCAGCGGCGGACAGCTTCCTCCGAAGTCGGCGATCCGCGAAATCCGCATCAACCAGAATCCGTTCTCTGCGGAATTTGACAGGCTCGGTTATGGACGCATTGAAATTCTAACGAAGCCGGGAACGGACAAGTTGCATGGGCAATTCTTCATCCAGGGGAACGACAAGAGCTTCAATACAGGTAATCCATTCACGACAACAGTTCCTTCGTATTACAGCTACCAGTTCAATGGGACGGTGAACGGAGCGATCTCTAAGACATCTTCGTTTTTCGTGAGTGCGGAGCAACGCAACACTGAAAACGTAAATTCATGGAGGATCTACGACGCCATCCTGAATCAAGGCTCGGGGTTTGTAGACGTTCCCCAATACCCTGTCAGCCTGCTAAACCGGCGCATTCGCGACAATGCTTCGGCCCGCATCGATTGGCAGCTAGGCGCGAAGAATACATTCACGGTGCGCTATGGATTCTGGTCCGAGTCGGAACATGGCGACTTGAACAACCTCTCTCTGCCTACGGCCTCAACGCACGAGTCGAATACAGATCATACGGTGCAGATGAGCGATGCCTATGTGATTAACGACCACGCGGTGAACGAGACCCGTTTTCAATTTGAACGGCAGAACGAGAATCACTATCCAGACTCCACGGCGCGCACAATCGGGGTGCAAGGCGACTTTACCGGTGGCGGCTATTCAGGACAGGTGTACCGCGATCATGCCACCAGGCTCGAGTTCTGGAACATTACGACCCTGAGTCACGGCACGCACGCCATCAAGTTTGGAACCCGCATGCGGGACGGACGCGACGCTAATTTTACCGACTCGAACTTTAATGGCAGCTTCTCATTTGCAAGTTCTAGCGATTACTTGAATATGGCCAACGGGCTTGCGGCCGGCATTCCCTATAACCAGTTAGTAAGCGAAGGTTTCGGTCCAACATCGGCCAGCTATACAACCGGGGGACAGTCTTCGCTGGCGAATGTGTTCGATGTTGCCCTGTTTGCACAGGATGATTGGAAAGTTAACCCGCGCCTGACTGTTTCCGGCGGAGTTCGTTGGGAAGCTCAAAATCACATCTCGGATCACAACGATTGGGCGCCACGAGTTTCGATGGCCTACGCGCTGGATGGCGGCAAAAACAAGAAGACCAAGACCGTGTTTCGCGCTGGTTACGGAATCTTCTACGACCGGTTGGATGTTCGCAGTCTCATCACCGTAAATCGCTACAACATTCAAAATCAGGTGGTATACAACAATCCGGTTTGCAGTTCGTCTTCGACTTCCGGTGGGCAGGCAACAACGCTTGATCAGATTGACTTGAGCACCTGCTCCAATAGCAATGAGGCTGTAGCATCCACGGTGCCAGTGAAGTATGAAGTTGCACCGCAGTTTCACTCGCCTTATACGGGGCAGGCTGGAGCAAGCCTGGAACGCCAAATCTCTGCGGGAACAAGTGCGACGGTGACATATCTCCACTCGTTTGGCGTGCACCAGTTAGTAACGCGCAATGCCAACCAGGCGTTGGGTGGTACTCCGCAAACCGACTCTGGCGGATATCTGTACGAGTACTTTCCTGAAGCTGTCTTTAAGGAAAACCAGATGATCGCGAGCGTCAACGCAAGGGTCACAAAGAATCTGAATTTTGTAGGTTTCTACACGCTGGCATTTGCCAACAGCGACAGTGCCGGCACAAGCGGCAATGCCTCAAATGCCTATGACCTGCTGCAGGATTATGGCCCAGCGGGGTTTGTTTCTCGTAACATGCTGTTTGCGATGGGCAACTATAACGGCCCGTGGAAACTCCGTTTCAATCCCTTCATGATGGCCCAATCCGGGAAGCCGTATAACATCACGCTTCCCACTGACCCATTGAACAATTTTTACAATCAGCGACCTTCTTACGCGACGGCTTCCACGCCGCTGGCCAATCAGGTTGTCACTTCATTTGGAACGCTCGACGTGGCGCCGCTTCCGGGTGAAAAGCTGATTCCAGTGAATCTCGGAAATGGCCCTGCGGCATTCTCCTTCAATCTCAGGGTAAGCAGGGCAATTGGTGTCGGACCAAAGACTGAGGGCGGATCGAGCGCAAACGGTATGGGCGGCGGTCCTCCAGACGGCGGAGGTGGTGGACGACGCGGTGGACCTCCGGGAGGCGGCCTTGGTCCGGGTGGACTCGGTGGAGGCGGTGGCCGTGGCGGCCCTGGTGGGATGTTTGGACCGACAGCCACTGGGCGCAAGTACTCATTGAACTTCAGCGTTCAGGCCCTGAATCTGTTCAACAATATCGACTATGGGCAGCCGACAGGCACAATCATCCCTACGCCCGATCCGAGCACTGGCGTGAATGGTCCCGGAAATCAATTTGGACATTCGACGAGCCTCGCTGGGGGTATGTTCAGTTCCGGTTCCGCGGCGCGGCGCGTGTTTGCACAAGTGGTGTTTTCGTTCTGAGAAATTCAAATAGAACAGAAGGCCGGGTATATGCTCCGGCCTTTTGTTTTGCTCAAGCACTGACGGAATAAATATTTCTTGGTCTGCTTCAATCGGTACTGCAAAAAGATTTCCCGCGCTGAGCGGACACTTGATTATCGACAAGCAGGAACTAGCCGAAAGTAGAGATCTTCCCACTCATCGGCTTTTGCGTTCATGTCGAAGTGATGGCGAATTCGCGCTCGCGCAGCATCGCCGATTGCTTGGCGCTGCTCTTCGGTCATCCGCATTACACCAGACATGGCCTGGGCCAGCGCCTTCGAGCTTTTCGACGGAACCAGCACGCCCGCATCGCCGACTAGTTGAGCAACGCCACCGACTTCAGTTGCTACAACCGGCTTCCCGGCGGCCATGGCCTCCCCGACAACGAGCGGCATGCCTTCCCAAGCCGAACTCAACACAAAGGCGTCTGCGGCATTCAACAGAGCGGGCATGTCATCGCGCAATCCCAGCCAACGCAGGTGCGGAGAATTGCCCGTTGATTCCGCAAGGCCCTGGAGGCGTTTCTCTTCGAGCGCAGTTCCCTGTCCGGCGATCCACAGTTGAGCGGAAGGAAATTCAAAACGCAGCAATGTGAAGGCTCGCAAAAGATTTGGATAATCCTTTGCTGGCGTGAGGCGGCCGGCGGCGAGCCATACGAAACTGTCTGCCGCATTCAACTGCGCGCGTACCTCAGCGCTACAGGCTGTGGACGGCTTGAAACTGTCGCTGTCGATTCCATTCGTGACGACTGAGCACTTGTGCCTCGGTACAGCGCCGATTTTGATCTGGCGCTCGGCGACCGCATCACTCACTGCGGTTGTGTGCATGCACAGGCGGTCGGTGAGGCCATAGAGAGTTGCCCGCCACCACCTACCCTCGTAGATGTTATGAATCGTGGAAAGCACCGCAGGGGCAGAACCGAAGATGTGAAGTATGCGCGCAGCCATATTCGCCGGGAAGGTATGGCTATGAACAATGTCTGGACGAAAGCTGCGAAGCTCACGATGCGCGCGGGCGAGTCCGGAGCACACTCCCCGCAGAGACTTTCGCATATCAACTCGAATGACTTTTATCGAAGTGGGCCACTTGTGCGTCTCAACCGGCTTGAGCACAAGCAGAAAGACATGATGGCCTCGACTCGCCATTCGTTCCGAGAGGGCAATCACCTGACGTTCTGCGCCGCCTCTGCCGAGTGAAGTTAGCACGTAGGCGATGCGCATCGTTCCTTCAGCCCTCCGCAGAGTTGGAAGGACGATGATAGCTCGAAGGATTATGCGGGGCTGTGTGCGCGCTCACGGTCTGGCAGAAATCTTCGGCGCAGTAGCGTATCGATGGCGAAGAGTCCCGGCCCGAGAATAAGGATGAGGAGAGCGGCGAACCAATCGTTGTAAGCGCTCGCACCCTGGAACTTGTCGGGATCGGTAATGACCGCAAAGAAAGCACCCTTCTCCGCTGCGAGAAAAGCCACGGTCATGTTGATGAAGAGGACGAGCGCCGTGATGCGTGTGAAGAGGCCGATCGCGAGCGTGAAGCCACCGATAAGTTCAACCAGCGAGACAAAGATTGCAGTCTGTGCAGGCATCGGGAGATTGAGCGTTGAAAAGTACTCGCCGACGCGGTTCAGATTGTGGAGTTTGTTCCAACCGTCGATGGAAAGTTGCAATCCCCAGTAGAGCCGGATCGCGAGCAGAAGCGGACTTCGCAGATGTGCCATCGCAGATGCGAAGCGGTCATAGCAACTCTGTGCAATGTTTACGATGTCGCTCATAGTTCCCTTTCAATCTTTTCTCGTTTGTTGGGAGAGATCGGTCTCAGAAAATTCGAGAGCCCTTAAATACGGTCACAGCGGAACCTTCCGCGAGGAATGCTGAATCAGGAGGATTGGCCAAAACCTTTGCAAATCGCGCACCGTAATATCTCTCCGCAGGTCCCCTAAATTGCGCGGTTGTAGCGTTGCTCACTTTCCACTGCGGATGCTCGACTTGATATTCCTTCGTCCCGCCTTCACCCTGCGCCGCATAGCCCCAGTAGTGTTCGGTGATGAATTGCGCCAGTGAGCCTTCCGCTGGAAGATACTCGTCCGCGGAAGTCTCTGCGGATATGGTGCATCGATCCGATCCTGATCCCCAGGAGAACTCCGCAATCGTGCCGTTTTCGCTGCGCTCAACGCGATGAGACATGGGCACCGAAGAATAGCGTTCGCCATAGGCGAGCCTGGCGATGGCAGCAACCGCGAATTTCGGCACCAATTCGCGAATGAACACCACTCCTCTCCTCTCACCGCGCCGCACATAAAATCGCAAATTCACTTCTTCAAAAGACTGATGAAATGGGATGGCGCGCCCGAGAATCCGTGTCTCGTTGAATTCGAAACCGATGAGGCTCACATACGTCTTGCCGGCAAACTGATCAAGCACCGTACCGGCGGGCACAAATTCCGCCAGCAATTCAGGATCGACGGCGTAGTTCAGCATCAGCAGATTTTTCCATTCAGCCGTGAGAAACGTGCGCTGCTGAGCGATTGTCATTCCATCTTTAAGACATCGGAAGTGGTCTTGGAGTTACAGGCAATTATCGAGAGTTAGCATTCACGCGTGCAGGTCTTCGATGTCTGGAGCGCAGATCCAACCAAGTTCCGACCAGTTTGTGAACAATTGCCGAACAAGTTGCGGTCGCTTGGCGCTGGGAACGCGTGAACTGGTAATGCCAATCTCAATCGCCTGCGCCAGCGGCATGCCCGAGCGGATTGCAGCAAGAGTCTGAAATTCACCGCGCTTCAGGCCTAGATAATAGACCGAAAAATCAACGCGGTGCGCAGCCAGCCAAGTAGGCCTGGGACGCAAAGGCGGTAGCTTTGCAGGAGCCTCTCCATCATCCTCATGCTTGACGCCGGCTTCGCTGGTTTGGCGCTTCTCGTGTTTATGCAGTTTCAGAACCAGATCATCTACCGGAAATTCGAGCGCCACCAGTTGTAGATGCGGCTGTAACCCCAACTTCGAAGACCCATCGAGAGTGGAGATCTGTTCAAGAGTCAGTGGATCGCGCTCCGCGCCGTCGAATGCTTCGACAAAGGCCCACTCCATACGGGCAACATCATGCGCGAGGCGGGCGCGACGACCGGCGAAATGCGGGTTCTTGCTGAGCCACTCTGCCAGATGCGATCCAAGATTACGAAGTGAAAATGAGCGGCTGGGATGTTCGCTCAGATAGGCAACTGACATCGCTTCGAAAGAGCGTGCGCCAATAACGGAACGCAGTGCCGGGAAATCTTCTGCCAAGGCTCCAAGCACGCGGAACCAGTATTGGCGGTTGTAAATCTCAAGGCGTTCAAAGGGTGACAGTTTACTGTTGGGTGCGATAAAAGTGGCGGCCACCTGATCCATCGGGCGACCGTCGGGTGATTCGCGCCCCATCTCTTCATCTGGAGTGAGGGGCATCATGACGGCACTTGCCATCTCACGCTGCAACTGTGCGAGGGTCATGGCATTCATTGCGCCGGCTCCAGCAGTTCCCCTTCCAAGGACGCCTGCACGACGCTTGAGGAGGAGTCGGAATACATCTTCAGATATCGATTAGCCTTTAAGGCTTCAGAGTGAACCTCATCGAAACTGGGGATATGGTCGTCCCATTCCAGCAGCGTGGGAGTCGGTCCACAACGCTCGATAGCACGTGCGTATAGATCCCACACGGGATCGATGACGGGATGATCGTGAGTATCGAGAATGTATTTCTCGTATTTCGAGTGACCGGCGATGTGAATCTGGGCCACGCGATGCGCCGGCACAGCAATTACGTAGTCCATTGGATCGAATTCGTGATTCACTGACGAAACGTAGATATTGTTTACGTCAAGCAGGATGCCACAGTCGGCGCGCTCAACTACTTCATTGAGGAATTCCCACTCGGTCATTTGTGAATCGGTAAACGCTGCGTAGGAACTCACATTTTCCACGGCAACCGGAATCTCGAGATAGTCCTGCACCATACGAACTCGATCAGCGGTGCGCGCCACCGCCTCCCATGTATACGGCAGCGGTAAGAGGTCGTGCGTGTAGGTACCATCGACGGAGCCCCAGCAAAGGTGATCGCTGAGCCAGGGAGTGCCGGTGCGTCGCACCAGCGTCTTGAGCCTTTTGAGATGTTCTGGATCGGGTTCGGTCACCGATCCGAAGTACATAGAGACGCCATGTTGCACCACGCGATAGCGTTCGAGAATCTGATCGAGCATGGCCAGTGGGCGGCCACCATCGATCATGAAATTCTCAGAAATGATTTCAAACCAGTCGACCACGGGCTTGCGCGAAAAAATGTGTTGGTAGTGCGGAATCCTGAGACCGATCCCGACGCCGTGGTTTTGAAAAGCATTGAAACGATTACCAGACATTTGAAGTGAGTTCTCAGTTCCGAGTTCCAAGTTGACAGTCGCGGTCAGTGAACAGAGACCCTGTGTGTCCCACGCAACTTGTCGGGTAACCCCGCCATCAATCGCGCGAAGCCGCACTGATCACTGTTCACTGATCGCTGATCACTGCAATTAGACGAACTTCGGCATCTTGGAGCCGTCGGTCGCGCAGCCGCCCTTGCCCTTGCAGCTGTTCTTCTGCTTGCAGCCGTTATCGCTGCTCTTGCAGCCGCCCTGGCCTTTGCAGTCATTCTTGCCCTTACAGGAGTGCTTGGGTGGCTTGTCGGCATTGGTATAACGCAGTCCGGCCTTAGCCGCCTTAACCGTCGTGTTCTTTGCGTTGTCCGTGGTGGTCGCATGAGCTGCGACGGTTCCGCCCATCAGACCAGTCAGAGCAGCGGTGAGCAGCATGGCATTCAGTTGGTTCTTCATGTGAAATAGACCTCGCTCGGGGGTTGAGGCGGGGAAGCCGCCGGTTATGGCTAAGCAACATGCGTCTGGAACGCGATGTCGCACAGACTGTAGCACGCACTCTAGGAGTGCAAGCATGCGCGAAAGGTTACAAGGAAAGGGGCAAGACTGAAAATGAATTTCTTTGCACCGGTTTCCTCTCCTGATGAACGGGCCCATTCGACGATCAGATTGGCTTGAATGGACTTTTACTTTGCGATCCTGCTTTAAATACACTGGCGGCCATAAAACACAGCCACTGGGACGGTTTTTATGACTGAATCTCTCTGTCGATGTGCGCATGGAGCCGATCGCTGAAGCCCGCCGGAAGCTCAAACACCCGGTTATCGGCCATCAGGATAACCACGTTCCGCGTGGAGTCGAGGACAGCGGAACAGATTTCGCAAGTCTCAAGATGGCGATCAATGTCGGCGCGCACAGCCGGGTCCACGTCGTTGTCGATGTAGGCGGAAATGTGCTCCCATACGTGATTGCAGTCGATTCTCATGTGCGCCCCCCGAACCAGCCTTTCCCTTTGGGGGCAAATCCTTTCAGTCGTGGAGCCAGGTTTCGCTGCAAGAGCGCGCGTGCCCGATGCAGACGAACCTTAACCGCGGCCTCGCTGATTCCGAGTGCGGCAGCGGTTTGGCGGATATCCATCTCTTCGATGTCCCTGAGCACGACAACGTTACGGTAAATCTCCGGGAGGCCGTCGATCGCTGAACGCAGAAGTGCACCCAACTCCTTTTGTTCCAATGCCTCTACGGGGATTTCGCGCCAGCTTGTGAGGATTGCAGGAGTGTAATCGCCGGTTTGTTCGTCGGTGCCAGCCTCAAGCGAATCTTCGCGGCGAGAGCTTATCTTGCGCAGCCTCCCCAGCCCCTCGTTGCGGGCGATGGAGAGCACCCAGGTGCGGAATTGCGCATCCCCGCGAAACTTGTCGAGATTCTGGTAGACCTTGATTACGGTTTCCTGCGCCACGTCTTCCACGTCGGTTTCATTCTTGAGGAGCGACAAAAGAAGGAAGTAAATCGACCTTTCGCAGGGCCGGATCAGGTCATGAAAGAGGTGCTTTTCGCCCGCCAGGATACGGCGGATACATTCGGCCTCGAATTCCGGATTTTGCATGGTCATTCGGCCATCAACGTTTGATTGTGTACCATTATGAGCGCTGTTGAGCAACTATATCGCGCCGCCTTAGCCGCTCGCCAACCCGGTAAACCCTTTGAATGCGATCGTTAAGTTTTTGAAGCCAAACCAAATTCTTATATAAAAATTACCAACTCGTATGTACAATCGCCACGAGGACACTCAGAGGACAACCATGGCCGGAGATATTCAACTTACGTGCAGTGACTGTGGACAGGATTTTACGTTCACCGCTGCGGATCAGGCGTTCTTCCAGGAACGCGGTTATTCGACCCCCAAACGCTGCAAGCCTTGCCGCATGGCAAAGAAGAGCGAACAAGGTGGGGGAGGCTCCGGGTATCGTCCGGCTCCATCCCATGGAACACCTGTCATCTGCTCCGGCTGTGGCCAGCCCACGACTGTTCCATTTGAACCACGCGGCGATCGTCCGGTCTTCTGCCGTGACTGCTACCAGGCTCGTAAAGGCAGCAGCAGCGGCGCACGCTCGGGACGCTATTAGGGTGCATCGGCGCGGATGCCTTCAAAAAGCATCCGCGTTCGTACTTCCTCTGACGCAAGACAACGCAAGCTGAAAACACACTGCAAGCTGCCGACACGGCTCTAGCCGGGCAGGCTGTTTCGCGGAACTCCTGTTGTGTGTGTTCTGAATTCTGCCGCAAGCTTCCCGAAATAATGAGTCGAGTCAGTTTCTCCGCGCGGAATTCGTCTCGCCGGCACATGTGACGTCGCCATAAAACTCAGGTAGACATTGCGCCGGATGACCGCTACACTGCGCAGCAGAGACCTCTCAATCCAGTTCAATCTCTCCGGTAATTCTCAAACGAGCCATGGCCACTCAACTTACCTTCGTACGGTTCGCATGGAGGAACTTGTGGCGGAGGCGACTGCGGACTCTGCTGACGCTGGCAGGAATTGGCATGGCAATGGGCGCATTCGTTGGCCTCGTAGGCTTCTCGCGTTCCTTCGAGCAGGCGTGGCGACAGATGTATTCAAGCGGCGGCACCGACATTGCCGTGGTCGCGCAGACTTTTTTGAATACGTCGGTTGATCAGTCTTTGAGCGGGACTTTGCGCAAAATGCCCATCGTTGCCGATGCCGCGCCAATGTCATTCAGCTTTCTTGCACTCACGACGGACTTGAACGCTCTGTCTTATGGCTGGGGCTCAGACACGTTTGAGTTTTCAGCGATATCGATGGTCGCGGGCAGACGCTTTCGTGACGGCCAGCCAGAGATCATTCTTGGCGAACTGCTGGCAGACAGCACTAAAAAGCATGTCGGCGACACGCTTGAAATACAAGGGTCGAGCTTTAAAGTCGTCGGCGTGTTTCATGGCAATAACGCGCTGGAGGCGGGTGCCGTGATCATGCCGCTTGACCAGATGCAGAAATTGAGCAGCCTCGAAGGCAAGGTAACCGCCATCCACGTCCGGCTCAAGCCGGCACCCGCCGGTGAATCGGCAGAGCACTATATCGCGCGAGCCAAAGCGCAGATTGAGGCAGCGCTACCCGGACTTCGGGCCGTGCCCGCTGCCGAGCGTGCCAGCAATAACCAGTTTGTGCAGCTGGCTCACGCGATGGCGTGGGGAACTTCTTCGATTGCCTTGCTGATTGGCATTCTGGGAATCGCAAATACGATGGCGATGTCGGTTTTCGAACGCACGCGCGAAATTGGTATTCTGCGGGCGCTTGGATGGAATAGCCGCCGGGTACTCCTACTGATCCAGATTGAAGCAGCCGCACTCGGCTTAGCCGGAGGCATTCTTGGGATCGGATTTGGATTCCTCGCTCTGAAAGTACTGTCGCGTCTTCCCCAGACGGCGAGCGTGGTTGCTGCCACGTTTTCTATCCCGATTCTGGTGGAGTCACTGGCCATCGCAGTCTTGGCTGGCCTCATCGCAGGGATCATTCCCTCCTGGCGAGGTGCACGGCTGTCGCCCGTCGAGGCACTTCGCTATGACTAATCCGCAACTCGAATTGCGCTCGGTCACGAAGCATTACGATGATGGGCGTGTTGAAGCGTTGCGTGGCGTGGACATGATCGTAGACTCAGGAGAATTCGTCACGATCAGCGGGCCCAGCGGAAGCGGCAAATCGACGATCCTGCATTTATTGGGAGGACTTGACACGCCGACAACGGGCACGGTCCTGTTTCAGAATTCGCCTCTCGGTGGCGCATCGGACACAGATCTGTACCGTTCCCGGCATATTGGATTCATATTTCAGGCGTTTCATCTGATGCCGACACTGAGCGCGCTGGAGAACGTGCAGGTGCCCATGATGGCTGTCAAAGGAGCCAACCACCATGCGGAGCGCGCCGAGTCGCTGCTACGCGGAGTTGGGATGCAAGACCGGCTGCATCATTTTCCCAACGAACTCTCCGCCGGCGAACGGCAACGCGTTGCGATTGCACGGGCACTCGCAAACTCTCCCAGCATCCTGCTTGCTGACGAGCCAACCGGGAATCTTGATACAGAGAATTCCGCGCGCATCATGAGGATTCTTACCGGCATCCAGGAAGAACGCGGGATGACCTTGATTGTCGTGACCCACGAGAACGACATCGCCAATTCCGCGCCCCGACACATTCGCATCCGCGACGGCAGGATCGAATGATGAGAATTGGTGGGTTGGCAGTCTTTGCAGCTTTGCTAACCGTCACTGCGCACTGCGCCGACGTGCGCGCCGTGCTGGCGGAACCTCGCAAGCAAATTGAAACCGCCGACTATCGCATCGTCGGCCGGATTGTTCGCGTCGATGCCAATGGCACGCGTACAAATCTCGCAGTCAACGTAAAGGCTCACTGGTTCACCGGAGCTCTACACATCGTTCTCGATGTAACGTCTCCTCAGCCCTCCCGATTTCGCTTGCTGATGGAGATGCGACCCGACGGTCGTGTGTCGATGAAGATTGCTCATCCCGGCGACAAGGAGTTCACCGGCCTTCCCTTTGAGCAATGGAATGGGGGTCCGTTCGGCCCGAGTTTCAGCTACGAAGATTTTCTAAATCCTGAGTTGTATTGGCCGGGCCAATCCTTGGAGAAAGCAAAGTACGGAGCGCGCGATTGCGATTTGTTGACCAGCACTCCGGGCCCGGACGATCGAACTCACTACGCGAAAGTGCAAACATGGCTCGACCACACGATTGCTTTCCCTGTTCATGCCGAAAAGACGCTGAAGGAGTCTGGAGCCGTGAAGGAGTTTTCGTTTATCGGGCTGCGGCGGGAAGGTGGCGTCTGGTCCGCAAGCCAGATTGAAGGTAAGATGCGCGGTGAGCGCGGATCAACTCTATTTCTACTGGAGCGAGGAAGTGCGAAGGCGAATCTCAAGCCGGAGGACTTCCGCGGCGAAAGTCTCCTGAAGTTTTAGTTTGACATGATGATATTTCTCCTGATCGTTGGCGGCGTTGTCGCGTTGATGGCCCTCGGCTACGCCTATCATGTAGCCGCGTCGCGACGCGATCGCCGCCGATTCACGAACACGGGCAGGTGGATTGAACTCGGCGACCGGCGCAAACTCTTCGTAGTTGAGAAAGGAACCGGATCCCTAACCGTCCTCTTCGACTCGGGAATCGCCGCAACTCACTTGAACTGGCGCGATATTCAGCAACAGGTTTCCCAGTTCGCGTGCACATTGTCTTACGACCGATTCGGCCTTGGCTGGAGCAGCGCATCGTACACCGACCGCACACCTGCAAATATCGCACGGGAACTACACGAGGCCCTTCACTTCGCGAACATCAAGCCTCCATATGTACTCGTCGGACATTCCTTCGGCGGAATGGTAATGCGACGCTTCGCACTTCTCTTCCCCACTGAAGTGATCGGCCTGGTACTTGTTGATCCTATGCGCTGCTGTGAATGGCCGCCGATCAATGCCGGCAGGCAATCGACACTCAACCGTGGCGTACGATGCATGCGTTATGCGATTCCCGCAGCGTACGTTGGCCTGGCTCGTCTTGCCGTCACATCCGCGCTGTGCGGCTCCGGTAACCTTGCTCGCCGCGTAGCAAATGTAAGCGGCGAGGGTGGGCAGTATGTTCTGGGACGCGTAACCGGCGAGCTAGCCAAGATGCCCCGGGCCATCTGGCCTGTCATTGCGGCGCATTGGTCTCGACCCGATTTTTACAAAGGAATGCAGAGCCATATCGAAGCGGTCCCGCAGACCGTTCGCGAGATGTGCGATGCCGGGCCCATCGCCGACGTTCCTATCCTCGTGCTCACTCCCGGAAGGTCAACACCCCTCGATCAGGATGAGCTCAACCGTATCGGCCCCAATATCCGAGAGGTCATCGCTACTGAAAGCGCGCACTGGATCCATCTCGATCAGCCCCAGTTGGTCGTGCAATCCATTCTTGAGATGACCCAAAGACGCTTAGGGATCTGACCAGTGAAGGAGTCTCCGTTTATCGGCCTGCGCCATAAGGGCGGTCCGCAAGCCAGATTGAAGCAAGATGCGCGGACAAGGTGGAACCCTGTTTCTTCTGGAACGAGAAAGCACAAAAGCAAATCTCAAGCCAGCGGACTTCAGGGCAGGAAGTCTTTTGAAGTTCTAATCGGCCACGATATATTCGTTCACTTGCAGAGCGGTGGGGGAAACGCTTAGATTTCAGACGTTACCCGGAGAGGAGATTTCCTCCGCAGCTGTTCATTAGAAAGGATCTGCATGGATCGCCGTACATTTTTATCTGCGTCATCTGCTGCTGCAATTACTACCGCACTTCATCCCGGTCTCGGATTTGGCGAGCCGGACCTGCCGAGCCTGAAACCAATGGAACTAGGCCTGCTGGTGAGCCCTTACGGAGATGCAGAAGCGACCATCAAGCGCGTTCATGATATGGGGTTCAGCAATTGCTTCCTATCCCTCGATGGCTACATCAATAAATTTACGACGGAGGCGGCGAAGGAGATCGGCGATCTGCTGGGGAAATACCAGTTGGTTGCAACCACGGTTGAGGTAGTGGGCCCCGGGCCTCTCGAATGGAATTTCCTGCAAGGGCCCGCCACCATCGGCGTGGTGCCTCCAAAGACGCGTGCAGCCCGCATCGATGCATTGCGACAGGTTTCAGATTTTGCGAAGCTGCTCGCCATCCCCCAGGTGCAGACGCACTGTGGATTCATTCCCGAGGATCCAATGGACGCCCTTTATCCGCAGGCGGTTGAGGCTATTCGTAAAGTCGCGGAACATTGCCACGGCAACGGCCAGCATTTTCTGATGGAGACGGGACAGGAGACGCCGACTACGATGTCGCGCGTGATTCGGGATGCAAATTTGCCGAATCTCGCGGTGGGGCTGGATACTGCAAACCTGATTCTTTATGGGAAGGCTAATCCGGTGGATGCGGTAGATATCCTCGGCAAGCACGTGCGCAGCGTGCATGCAAAAGACGGCAAGTGGCCGACCGATCCGAGCAAGCTTGGTGAAGAAGTCATGATCGGCAAGGGCTTGGTGGATTTCAAGACGGTGTTTACCAAGTTGCACAAGCTTGGCTATACAGGCGCGATCACTATTGAGCGGGAGACATCGGGTCCGCAGCAGGTTGAAGATGTAAAGAACGAGAAGCTTTATCTGCAGAAGATACTGGATGAAGTGATGGCCTGACGCGAGTTGCCTGCCCAACCAAACATGCACGAAAAATCGAAATTTATTTAAGAACGCGAGGACACATGAATCGTCGGGAGTTTTTGCAGACAGGATCGGGGGTTGTTTCAGGCATGCTTTTGCTCAATCCACGGACGGCTTTCGGATATGAGGCGAATTCGGCGGTGCGACACGGTTTGCTGGGATGCGGCAACCGCGGCACTGGCGTCGCCACGTCGTTTGCAAAAAATACTTCTGCACGAATCGTCGCGTTAGCGGATATCTTTCCAGATAACCTCGCTGCCGGGCGCGAACACTTCAACAAGGTAAATGAAGGTCTCGGACAGCCTGCGATCGACGGCAAACTTCTCTTCAAAGGGCCACATGCGTTTGAGCAACTGGCGGCCTCACCCGATGTAGACCTGATTCAAATTTCGACGCCGCCGTTCTTCCACGTTCAGCATCTTGAGACGGCTGTTGCTTCAGGAAAACACGTCTATTGTGAGAAGCCGGTGGGTATCGATGTCGCACAGGCAAAGCACGCGCTGGAGATTGCTAAACGCGTCAAATCAAATCAGAGTGTCGATATTGGTTTTCAGTGTCGCAATGCCCCGCCAATCGCAGCTCTGGCTGAAAAGATCAAAGCCGATGCGCTAGGCAAGATCGCCACCGTTTCAGGCAACTACAACGCTCCTGCGTCAACGGAGAAAAAGCGCGAGGGCGAGGGTAAAGACGAATACCGACTGCGCAACTGGCTCTGGGATCGAGTGCTCTCGGGAGACATCCTGGTTGAGCAGAATATTCACATCATCGATTTGTGCAACTGGATGCTAGGCGCTCATCCGTTGAAGGCAACGGCAACGGGCGGCCGCAATGTACTTACGCATTTCGGCGATTGCTGGGATAACTATCAGGTTGACTTCACATATCCGAACGATGTGCACTTCTCATTTGCCTCGACACAATTCGGATCAGACAATGTATTCGACGCGGGACTGAAGTTATTTGGCGCGAGTGGTTCAGCGACATGCCCATACTCCGGTCCTATCGCGATTACGGGCGCGAACGCATGGACATACCAGGATTCCGCAGCGACGGCACCGGGCTCGGGAAAATTCGCAGCCAATGGCGCTTTCCTCGATAATCTCGAGTTTGCTGACCGCGATAAGGAGAGAACTTTTATCGCAAGCATTGTGTCCGGTCCCGTTCACAACCAAATAGCAGAGGGTGTGCAGACCGCGTTGAGTTGCATGCTAGGTCGCATGGCTGGCTACCAGAAGCGCGAGGTGACCTGGGAAGATCTGCTGGCCCACGGCGAGCATTATGAACTCGGCTTTAGCGTGGATCAATTTGCGTGAGATGGGGGAGTTGCAGCATTAAGTGGGCGATCAGGTTAGTCGACCGAACAAACCCTCTAGCCTACTTATGCAAAACGAAATGTAATTTGAATGCAATTTCTTGAATAAGTTTGATCAACTGAATGGGTGTTTTGACCCATAAGTACAATTTATTTCTTTAGTTGAAATTAGTTGTACAAAGTGTTCTTTTTGAACGCTTTTTCCTCACGTCGTTTTACAATCACACCAACTTAAAGCTGAGCGTCCGCATCACAGCAAGCGGGGTGGTGTGCATTAAATCAATGTGGACCAATGTAAGCAAGTCTGGTACTCCATGGGCCCCCAATCGGGATAGCGGTTTTCGCCGATTTGACGAACAACTGAAGTTCCTGACGTAGGTTGTCTGCTTGCCTCAACGATTGATTTAAGCCGTCTGACATTGGAGTTGCCATGACACGCACACTTTTTCCCAACCGGAACTGCGCCCTCACATATAAACCACTACGTCAACCACTGCGGTTTGCGAAATCAATATGCTTGAGCAGCAGTCGGCTTCGGCGCGCCTTCACCATTGCGGGACTGGGTGTGATGTCTTCCGCGATGTGCCTGGCGGCATCAGTTTCGCCGACTAGTTATAGCTGGGCTTCGGTGGCTGTGGGAAGCAAAGGCGCGCAAAAGGTTGTCACGCTTACTAATAATGGAACGACAACTCTGACCATCAGCAGCATCACGCTCACGGGTGCGAACGCCCAAGATTATGCGATTAGTTTGAAGACCTGCGGTACGAGTTTGGCAGTTGCGGCGAGTTGCACTGCAGGCATCGTCTTCGCCCCTACGGTGAGCGGTACTCGCACCGCCACACTGAATTTCAATGACAGCGCCAGCCCCAGTCCGCAAACCGTCGCACTTTCGGGATTAGGTACCGGTGGGACAAATGGAGGGGCCAGCGCTTCCGTGAGCCCGTCAACTTTGAGTTGGGTGTCGGTAACGGTCGGCAATAAAGGCGCAGCGAAGGCGGCTACCCTGACCAACGGTGGCACCACTTCGATAACCATCAGCAGCATTACGTTGTCAGGTGCCAATCCGGGCGACTATCAAATATCCAGCAAGACATGCGGAAGCAGTCTCGCCGCGGGAGCAAGTTGCACTGCAAGCGTCGCTTTTGCACCCATCACGAGCGGTACATTGACGGCGACTCTCAACTTCACTGACTCTGCAACAAATTCCCCGCAGTCCGTCGCGCTCTCTGGATACGCGCCGGGGGGGACGAGCGGGAGCGCCTCGGTGAGCCCATCGTCCCTTTCATTCGGTTCGGTGAATGTGGGCTCAACCAGCGCGGCCCAGTCTTCCACGCTCACCAACGGCACTAGCTCTTCGATCACGATCAGCGGCGTCTCGCTTACCGGCACGAATCCTGGTGACTTTATCATTTCTGCCAAGGCTTGCGGTTCAACCCTTGCTGCTTCGGCAAGCTGCGGGGTGTCGGTCGAATTCAAGCCGACAACCACCGGAACGCGCTCAGCCACACTTACCATTTCTGATTCAGCGACCAATAGTCCGCAGACCGTTGCGTTGTCCGGAACAGGCGGTAGCACTTCGGGTGGCAGTGTGACCGTGTCGCCTTCGGCGATCGGCTTCCCTGGCACCGCCGTTGGATCGACTAGCACAGCCCAGTTAGCGACCTTGAGCAATGGCACGAATTCATCCATCACCATCAGCGGCGTTACCCTCGGCGGGGCCAACGCCGGGGACTTTTCCATCAGTAGCAAGACATGCGGCACCAGCCTCGCAGCCTCAGCAAGCTGCTCGGCGAGTGTCGTCTTCAAGCCAACTGCGAGCGGAACGCGCACGGCAACGCTATCCTTCGCGGATTCGGGCAGCGGAAGTCCGCAAGTCGTAACCCTGTCAGGATCGGGTCCATCCTCGAGCTTCACAATTGCTCCGACCAGCCCTGATGTGATCGTCAACGATGTGGTTCAATTCTCCGCTACAACCAACGTGACGTGGTCCGCCTCCTGCGGCTCAATTTCGAGCACTTCGGGAATCTACACCGCGCCTTCTAATACCGGATCCTGCACCGTGACGGCAACAGAGGTCGGCGGCAGCGCCACAGTCTCCACGTCCGCCAAAATTGTTGCCAAACCAACTTCCGGTACGCTTGGCATATATCCCACCACCGCAGCAGTCTTCGCCGGGTCGACTCAGATCTTCCAGGGTCAACTTTCAAGCGTGCCAGATGGAAATTCGCTAACCTTCAGCGTTGACGGTATCGTGGGCGGAAACGGATCGGTGGGAACGATCACCAACGAAGGTGTGTATACGGCGCCCTCGTCTGCGGGTAAGCACACCGTTACGGTTCGGGACAACTCACTCGGTAGCAGCGTGAGCGGATCGGCGACAGTATTCACGAACGTGGCGGTGGACTTTGGCTCGCGCTCCTCAGCCCTGCATCAGATCCCGTCCCACTTCTTCGGTGCAGAGCGCATCAACTCGATGCATAACACGGCGGATCTCGATCTGATCAAGGCAGGCGGCTTCAATTACGCCCGCCTGTATGCCGGAATGGCCCAGAGCTTCCCCACCAGCTCAAGTTCTAACTTTAACGGAATCGACGGAACGATCCGGTTCATATCGGGTGGCGGTATGCACATCATGCTTCAGGTCTATCAGACTCCACCCTTTTTGCAGCCCAGTCCCAATCCATGCGGCACAGGACAGAATGGTAACAACGTCTATCCAACAAACGTGAACACTTGGGCTCAACTCGCCGCACAACTCGTCAAGCACATGGACGAAACATTTCCGGGTGTCGTGACTGATTACGAAATCTGGAACGAGCCGAACACCACCGCTCTCTGTCACGCACCGAATGGCGACAATCTCAGTGCCTATCTCGCCCTGTACAAGGCAGCGGCACCGTTGATGCGCGCTCAGATCGCAGCTGACAAGTCAACCGCACGTGTCGGCGGACCCGCAACCGCAGGTATGCAATCCGGATGGGTGAGCGCAATGCTTGCGGATCCGGTGATCTCCCAGAACATCGACTTCTTGAGTTACCACGACTACATGTTTTCAAGTTCAGAGTTGGGCGCTCAGTGGAACACCTACAACAGCGCGACGTCGGTCTACCAAAAGACGCAAAACACCGGCAACGGACCTCTGCAGGTCTACAACTATGCCACGCGCCTTGTCGCAGCGGGAAAACAGCCACAGGGTAAAAACCTGCCCATCTACAACACGGAATACAACCTGAATTGGGATTATTCCCACAACTGCTGCCAGAATGATCCCACCTACTCGCCAGTCTGGAACGCAATGTACATTTCAGATGTCCTGAACTCGGTCTACGCCGGTGCTCCCAATACACCGCAGCATATGGTGTACTTCGCAGCCACCGCACCGCCCTTCTGCCTGGTCGGCCAGATCGATGCCAACATGGATTGCACGTACGGCACTAACCCGCAACCGTATCCTCAGTACTTCCTTTACCAGCTAATGGGATCCACCAATTATCTCGGCCTTGAAAATGGCGGTACCATGGCGCAAAGCATCGCGCCTTCAACGCTCGGCAACGGGCTCGTTGTGACGGCGTTCTTCACGTCAGGCTTGGATGCCGTCGTGCTTACTAACCCGACAGGCGAAACGCTCACCAACGTTCAGGTCAACATCTCAAATACCGGGTTCACTTCGGCCTCCGCGACGCTCTATCAGATCGTGAATGGACGTTCGATGGAAAGTTCGAGTCTGTCGCTTCAATCAACGGGAGGAACGTCGTATTCAACTACTGTGAGTATGGGGCCATACTCGGTGCAGGCTATTTCGATTCGCTAGCGTTGGATGGAATCGCCATTACAGGGGGCAAGAGGCAAGACGAAGATGCGCCTGGATTTTTCAGGCGCATCTTCGCATCTGAGGGGCCTGACAGAAAGGAACTTCAAGGATCGCAACTGATTCTGCGAAAGTGACTTCAATTGAAATCGCGGAATTCGCACAAAATTTGGCTCCTCAGGTAGGACTCGAACCTACAACCCTTCGGTTAACAGCCGAATGCTCTGCCATTGAGCTACTGAGGAGTGAGTGGCGTTGAATTGTCCTCTATAAAGTTAGCAGACTGAGCGGGATGCGTCAAAACTGGAGCACAACCGGAATTGCAAGCGCTGAATACCGATTCAAGGAGGCGGGAGGTGTATCTCGCACATCCGCCATCTGACTGTATTCAGACGTTTTCGAGGATAATAGCTCACTGGAGTGCGGAATCTGCTCGGCTTCGGATCGGGTTCGCATCGACCGCTGTTGGAATGGTCGCGTCACGATCGCAAGAAGAGTTCAAGAGTTCCTTGGGCTGTCGTCAGAATTCGCAAGCCTTGGTGGATCATCGACACGAAACTCATCAGGACCAATGCTACCCGCCGGGTCGAACGTCTGGCTCGAAGACTTAGTGAGATTGAACCAGAGCCGTGTCCCCGTCAGATATTCTGGAAGCTGCTGGAGGAGCGATGTCCCGAATATCCAAACTCGATTGCAGCGAAGTGACCCCCGACCTGGCAGCCCTCTTCGACAAGGTCTTCGCTCAGCGCGGGAACGTCCCGAACATGTTTCGCGTGATGGCACACAGGCCGGAGATTTTCGCCACCATGCAGGCGCATTTTGGAGCCGTGCTAAATACGGGCACGGTGTCTACGAAGCTGAAAGAGTTCAGCTTCTCCTATCAGCACGAGTCCAAATAGAGGCAAATCAAAGGGGAAGCGGTCGCCGGAAACGGTTCAGTCCCCTGCCCTGCCGGGAATCTGGATAAATCTAGCCGCATGAAGGGAGCCCACGTGGCTCCCTCATTTCTACATCAGTGCAATACGATAGACGGTATGGTTCGCATTCAAACGGAATATCAGGGTGACCTCCACTGCACGTCAGTGCATACTCCATCTCAAACTGAACTGGCTACAGACGCGCCTGTCGACAATCAGGGTCGAGGAGAGAGCTTCTCCCCGACTGACCTCATAGCGACCTCACTCGGCACGTGCATGCTGACCACGATGGGCATCGTTGCCAGAACTTTGGATGTTGACCTCATCGGAGCCACGGCGACTGTTGAGAAGGAAATGAGCAGCACGCCACCGAGAAAAGTTAGCCGCTTGACGGTCTCGATTCGAGTCCCTCGGACAACCAGCCCTGAGAATCAGCGACGGCTTGAAAATGCAGCGCACACATGCCCGGTGAAAAAGAGCATCCACCCGGACATAGAGACGCCAATTGAATTTGTTTGGGGTTGAATCAGGAGCAACAACATCTGTCAAAGAAAACCCAGTGGGCGTTGGTCCCACAAACGTACCCGAGACCATACCCGGCTACTTGTGGCACATTGACGGAAAACCGGACGTTCTGAACCGTGTTGACGTCGTTTAGAACCTCATGGAGCAGAGACTTATAGACCGCATCGGTGACCAGCACCCTGTATCCGTTGAGGACGCCCCCGAGCTTAGCTGCGATGTTCGCAGCCCTTCCAATCCAAATGATGTCATTGTCAATCCTCGGACTCGCACGACCATGCATAAACCTCGCTGGCATCAATCGACTGGTTTAGATTGGGGAACGAGAATTTGGTGGAAGAAAGTTGTTATTTGTACGCCACTGTGAATGGCATCGGCATTGATTGCCCTTCGATGAAAACGCCCATCAACCTTTTACCATCGAAGCTACGCACTTCACCACCGTTGTCGAGGGCTTTGGGACCGCAACAACGGCGTGTTCTGCCTCTGCAACCAAAGTAACCTTTCATTCCTCTTCTGTGCCTCCGACTCGACTTATTGGGGATGGGATTGGAAGTGCCCCAATGCTACGTTGAATCCACAACGCGAAAGTTGCATTGTCATGCAGACAGAAGACAATACCGCCGAATTCAAGACGAAAGTCACTTCGATCCACGCTGGTGCGAGAGAACGTCTCGTGAAGCGACTGACTCGATGGCTCTGTCCTGAGCAGCGCGCCGCGAACCGGCTCGTTGCACCTCCGCTAATCGCCTACCTCGGAACCGTTCGCGGTTCAAAGGAATTCAGAATCGGCGATTTTAGCGTTTCCGGTTTCTACATGATCACTGAGGAACGTTGGATCGCTGGAACATCGTTTCCAGTTACGCTCGAGCGTACCGATCCGGAAGGCATGGGCCGAAGCTTTACCGTGACTGCAACAGTCGTGCGGGCTGGAGAAGACGGCATCGGATTCTCCTTTGTTCCTCCCGCCACCGATGAGTACAGCAATGAATCCGGAGGCACCTCGTCAACTCTCGTTGACCTTACCCAACTCGCCCAATTCCTCAATGGGCTTCCCCTTACTCAATGCGGCGCTGAAGCTCTCAAACGCGCATCCTAAGTAGCGTTAATAACCGAGAGCTTGACACGCACAAATCGCGATTGTCTTCTTCCTGGTTTGCATTGTCAGGTTGGCCTGACCGGATTTCACGAAGTATAAGCAGTCAGCCGATTCCCCTTGGTGAAACAGCTCGCCGTGTTCAGGGAGGACCATCATAGATCGGCCTAATGATCCGCTTCGCCAATTCATGGCTGCTCCTTCCCAACGATGGAAGCTGCATCGATCTACTGACGTTCCTCACCAACGGAGTCGTCAAAGCTCGGAACGCATCCGGCGAACTATTCGGGTTCGAGCGAGCAAGAGCAATCAGCACCGGATCTGCCTAACACATCGCACAAGCCGCTCTGGCTTTTGGCCAGGACGACGACATCACTGTCCTCACCCTCCAGTACGCTTCGGCCCGCGTTCTGCGTGCCTGAACCTTTGACAACAGCAGACTCCAAGTCAAAACCATGTTTGCTTTCGGTAGATGAGATAAGTCTGCCCAAACTTCTCTTGCAGGACCTTTGCCTCCCGATCCGATCGAATCAATTGCAGGACGAGCAACATCACGAATGGCACGAACAACCAGTACAGATGTAGGGCCACGATCACGCCTAACCACATAACGCCAACGAATACATAGATGGGATTCCGAATCCGTGCATAGAGACCGTGCGTAACAAGTTGCTTTGCCTGGGGCGAGACTGAAAATGATCTTCCTAACTGAAGACGAGCGGCAATGAACAGAAAATACCCGGCAATCGCTACGATGCCTCCTGCAATTCTTAGTGTCGTCCAGGGTCGCTGTCGTAGGCCGGGCACGAAGAAATAAAGCAGAAGGCAAACAACCGGAACGACCAGTGCGGGGATTGGGATTTTCATTTATAGGAGTTCCAATTCATCTCACTACCTCTTTGCGAAGACCCCAAAGGACCAGGCAAGACGCTATGACGATTGCAATACCGACTGACATGAAGCCACCCGTAACGATGGTCTCTTGCAAAGGTTGTCCCCTGTAACCAGCCCCGGTGATCGGCGAAAGGGCGCCAGTTCCCAAGATTGCGGCGAGTGCGGTGACAAACCAATTCACGTACGTTCCATAAAGCACAGTCCAAAATGCGATGGTTGAGGCAGTCGGTGACAGTCGAACGTGCTCCCAAATGCCACCCAACGCAAGTAGAAAGATGCCATTCATCACGCCTTCCAGGTGCGCCGCAAGTCCCATCCTTACATTGGCAAAGTGCTGCTCTGCGAAACCAGTCAATAGCCCTAGCATAAACAGGCACATGCCATGGAACATCAACCTTTTTCCAGTTCTTCCCATACTTGTTAGCTTCCTTTCCTCACGTAAACCACTCCGGAGCAAAAGGGCAAGTTGAGTCGGGGCAAAGCGTGCTTTTGCGCGGTCACTCATCCTAACATCAACCTGAGGGAACTTATCTTCGCTTGAGCAGATCGCAAAGCGGTGGGAACCTGCCTCCCAATTGGGGTAGTAGGTGGTTCGTGGCCAACCCGGAAGCTATCAAATGGTAACGTCCGAGCAGGCGGTTGACCGGCCTCAATTCGGCGACGGTCGTTCGATGTCGTCGATCACAAGAGAATTTGGAGTGCGGCCAGGCTTTGATTGTTTCAACATGTTCGTCGTGTCTTGCGCCGGGCAATGCGGTCGCACTGAGTCATTTACTAATTGCCACTGACCATCCCTTGTATCCTGATGGTCTTCGCGACCGTGGAATCATTGCGTTGCAGCCCTACTTCGACGCGTTCGCCTCGCCGTAGGTCCGACAGAAGGGCGGGATCACTGTGGAAGAGGACCGAACTGCTCGTGTTGACCACAAGCGTGCCAACGCTCCCATCCAAGTGCTGAATCGTAATCGACCCGTTCTGAACAGCTGTGATTACGCCGGATGTCCACGTCTTGCCGTAGTTCTCCATTCGCATCCTGAGCGGTAGGGACTCCGGCATCAGTTCAATCACCTCGGCATCCACCGTGCGCGCCTGCATATCAAACAAGCCGTGGACGAAGATGGCGCTGCCCGGTTGGACCGCGCCCTCACTTAACGACTGGCCTTCCTTTGTGAACCGTGTACCAGACAGGATACGTACGGTGAATGTGACATGTTCGGGAATCGCAAGGCTGATCTGCGTTGGGCTCACCTGTGTGGCAATGCCCGCCTTGCCGCGAATGTTCATCACGCCGATATGCGCTCCGGAGTCAGATTGCGCAACCTGGACAGCGAGCATCCCTGCGGGAGCGAGGATCAGAACAGCGGCGAAACAAGCGCAAGCGCTCATACAATTTTCCCTCCCTGGGGGCGAACTGCTTTCACAACGAAATCACCATAAGTGATTTCAGTCTTTAAGGGTCGCCACTGAACTCGGCTGCAACCGCGGCATTGCAGATACCCACCAGTCTCCATCCAGCCTCGCCATTGATTGGATGGACGTGATCGCGGCGCGTTCCTCCTCTGAGCCTGCCGGGACCATACGCATGGCACTCTCATCAAGGGAATCTCCTGTAAACACATAGCCTGCGGCCTTATTCCACACGGTGAAGACACTCTTTTGCTCAAACCCCTCGGCTCCAAGGTAATCTCCAGCCCAGAGAAAAACCTTTCGTCGATTTTGTTCTGTTTCCCAGATTGGCAAACCCTCCTCAAACCCTCGCCCGGTTCCGAGACCGATGAGATCAAGCACCGTTGGGGCTATGTCGATATGCGATGTCACCTCCCGAATTGTTTGCCCCTGCTGCAGTGCTTGGGGGGCAAAGACCAGAAGAGGAACATGAAACGAATAATCCGGCAGTCCAAAAGTTTCAAAGGAAGGATCCTCAGCTGAAGCCCTTACTCCATGATCGCCCGTTACGACGATGATCGTGCGATCGAGCCGGCCATCTTCTGATAGTTGCCCCACAATCTGACCAAGCCATTGATCTTCCAGTCTGAGCAGCGATCTTGCGCGATTTGCGAGTGACGTCTCGGTGCCGTTGTGCAGAATGTCGGGCCAGGGGGCATGACCAATTTGAGGTGAAAAGACCGCGAGGTATGGCTGATGCTCTACGGCATCTCTGTGCGCATCCCGCATCAGCATATGCAAGGCATCGAGATCACGCCGAACGACATCTTGCCAATACGGCATTCCAATGTGATCACCTCCTGGAGCTGATCCACTGGAGAATATATGGTTAAACCCAATCGCCGAGTACATTGCATCCTCGAAGTGGTTCTCGAATGGATGCGGAACATAGTAATGCGTGTCATAGCCCGCAGATTTGAGAGCACGCACCAGCCCTGGTGCCTGCCTGGGAGAACCGCCGAAATAGATTGGGTTTGGAGGATACATTGATGTGAGAATGGAGAAGGTTGCCTTGGCCGTATAGGGAAATGTGGAGTAATGTCTGCTCCCGATCCAAGCATGCGAGGCTAGTTGTTTCAAGGTTGGAAGGTCGTCCGACGGCTCAAACGAATCGTATCGGTATGGTGCGGTTTCAAGTATAAAAACGATCACGTCGGATCCGCGAGCTTTGCCGAAATACCTCTGATCAGGTTCTCTCGGGGTGGAATTCGCCACTACCTCATACTCCATGTGCAAAGACTCGGAGGATTTCATGGCGGCTTTTTTGCCCAAGTCCTCATCTCCGCCCAAGGCAAATAGCGCTGCACTGATTTCGGATTGACCGAGCCACGTTCTTCCAATGGCGGTGACCCTACCAAATGTGCCCAGAATCGCCCCAGCAACAATGAGCACAGCAATGGCTCTCGCGCCTGCATTTTCGAGGGCCGACCCTGCGCGAGGCGAACTTTGAGAATGGTGGATAGCAACTGCAAGCACCACGATGAATCCGATGAAGCATGCCCACTCCAAGAAGATGTGTGTCCCGCCGTAGGAGAGAATGTACTCCGGATGTGCAATGGCCCAATGAGCCGTGTCATCGATGAGATACCACGGAATAAAGTGCCCTACGTTTTTGAACGCCTGCATTTGGAAGAGGATTTCGAGCGATATGAGAATGCTGAACAGCGCGACAAATGCAGACCGAAGCTTTCGAGGAACAATGAACATGAGAAGTATGAAGACTATTGGGACAACCGCGAAGCCCACCAGTAGATCTGCTGAAAAGACCGTTGCTCTCTCTAAGGCAGTGAAGTGAGACGCCGCAGGAGCAGTACTTGAACGGTGGAATGCATGCGCGAGGATTCCCCACTGTTTTTCATCAAGGATCCTGAATTTGACAAAGATTGCCAGTACCGCAACTGGAAGCCAAATCGCCGTAAAGATCAACTTATCGAAGGATCCGCGATAGATCCTCTTAACCAAGGTCAGAGGGGAAAGAACACTAACCGGCGAATTTGGGTTTGCCTTCTCGGCAGACCCGCGAGAAGTTTGATATCTCACAGGAAGAAACCCTGATCCGCCGAATCATACACCGCAAATCATGGACTTGTAAGATTAGTTTCTTCTCCCCTGCAACTGCGACTCCCGAATGGTTGTTTTGCTGGCAGTGGCGTCAACGGCGGCTAATAAACCGTACATTCGGCGACCGGCACGAAGACAAGTCTGCCGAGTCCCCGCCAAAGGAAGTGGCCCCAAAATTGGGGTGATTTCTGGATCGGACACAACCCGCCCGCCTCGAATCGCTCGGTGGTGAGACGTGACCCTCGTCACATCTGCTTTCATGTCGGGCTGGGCATCATCTCCAAACGTTAGCAGTAAGGAATCTCTTCGCTACTACACAGAATCGTGAGGCAACATGTACATACCTACAGTAGGGGAACAGGTTTATGTGGACGAACGCAGAGGTATCTTCGTCGTCGCATGGGTAGACGGTGAGACTCAAACAGTAGATTTAATCCCTTCCACCGGAAGTGCGGAGAGGGAAGAATATGTCCCTGGGCAAAAGCTCCTCGGTTGTTGGAACCCGCGCATCGAAACAGTCAACTCTGCTGCGGGACTGATGCGATGAATACCTCCACAACGCTAATTCCAACCGAAAAATACAAAACAGTCGGAGCCCTCGAATTAGCGAAATTTGACCCGAAAATGTGGCTGGCTCTGAGAGTCACTTGTCCGACATGCAAGGTGCCCCCGGCGTTCCTTGCTTCCGAAAATCGAACGGTGGAGCGACGATTCAGCTTCTGCAACCGCACACAAAGCGATGAGCTACGGCCCGGCGTAGCCACTAAGACTGCCTTCTGCCCCGCTTCGATCTCAGGCAGTCCCGCGGTCTGCGTGCTTGAGGCAGTTCACTTCTTCCGCCTGTGGACCCTTTTGCCCTTCGACAATGTTGAACTCGACTTCGTCACCTTCTTTGAGCATTCTGTACCCGGACGACTGAATACCTGAATAGTGAACGAAGACATCTGGCCCGTCTTCCCGTCCGATGAATCCAAAACCTTTGGCGCTATTAAACCACTTAACTACACCTTTGTGTTGAGCCATAGACTCCTGCCCTCCTTGCATATCGGTCTGGTTGCGAACCGGGCAATGGGATGCACGTGCCGCTATTTCTGATGCGATTAGTCGGGAAGGTGATGCTGAGATCAAAAAGATAGAGAGGGACAAAATCAGCTTGGTGAGATATTTCGTGGAGGGGTTGCTCGAATGGCATTTCTGGACAACATCTACGGAGCGCAGTAGTACCCAGAGCATCTCATGGCATCATCCACCCATCGAAACCAATGACTTCTGCGTTTGCTCATGAAGTGCTTAGGAGGGACAACCGATGCAGCGTTGGCGACCTGACCGTACTAAACTTACGGTTTGTAAATCCTATGACCGTCTACGACGGAGATGGCAGCGTTTAGTCGATGGGTCGAGTGTCTCGTCGGACAGTGAGTCGCTCGACCAAAATGCGGCAACCAGCGCCAAGCAGAGAATGGTAGAGCACCGAGCAAGTTGTCACGTGTGCAAACAGGAAGACCTTGCGATAAAAGAAGGCGACCTCCCAAGGCAAGTTGAAACTGGCATCATTTAGTTTAGTTATCCTTTTTAGGATCACGACGGACCGAATTATCGCCTCGATCAGGCCGAAATTCTACGACCAAGCAGGTCCGCGTTCTGCTGTCTGGTGATGGAACTAAGAAGGCAGCTGCATCTGCGGCCCCGAAAAAGCAATCGCTCCGAAGAGTTTCCAACCAGTCGTGCGTCTGAGCTCTCAGACAGCGAACATGAGTTGACCGTCATGCGGTGGGGACTAGTTCCCTTCTGGTCGAAGGACGGAAAGGATTCCGGCAGCACGATCAACGTCAAGTCGAGACTGTTGCTGCGGGTCCAGCCTTCGGCGAGGCATGAAAGCAGAGGCTCTGAAGTGTGCCGGCCGACTGGTTTTACGAATGGCAGAAGAGAGACGAGAAGAACAAACAGCCATTCGCGATCGCTGAGAAGGACAATGCCATGTTCGCGTTCGATCGAGTCGGACGTCATTAAGGTTTGTAGATGAGGCCGATAGCTGAGCCGACAATGACCCACTGAATGAAATAGGCGATGCCTTGATAAATGGTGAGCTTCACGCCAATGTTGAGGTTCACGAAGTTGTGGATGACGAAGATGCAGACCGTATATACACCCATGAGCGCGCCAACAGTGGCGCCGGGGACGATGCCGCCCCCAGTGGGATAGATTTCTGCATAGAGAATGACGACGATTACGATGCCGACGAGTATGGCGACCATGCCGAAGGGCATCACCTTCATCATCTTGTCTTCTGGACGATAGACGTTGGGGTATTTCTTGAATTCGGTTTTCATGGAGGGCCAGGCCGCGAACATAACGAAGCCATAAACGAAGTAGGCGACCACGGCCCCGAATGAGGCCAATGCAATGTGGGTGTAGTTCATGGCATACCTTTCGAATCTTGAACTCATTCCGTTGGTTCCGCGCAATTCTATGGGCCTGTTGCACATGCGTCAACCTATTCCAACGTGCCACATTCACATTGAGTGCTGGGTCGCAGGATCGATGATAATGCCTTCTATGAAGTATTCCTTCACCGCGATAATTGAGGCCGGTCCAGGTGGCGGTGCATTCGTCATCTTCCCGTATGACGTCGAGAAGGAGTTCGGGGTAAAAGGCAGGGTCCCAGTCAAGGCTACCTTTGATGGCTTGGCCTATTCCGGCTCCCTGACGCAATGCGGCGGAGCGCAACACATGCTAGGGATCTTGAAAGTGATCCGTGAGCAGATTGGCAAGCAATTCGGCGACACAGTTCTCGTTGAGGTCTGGCGGGATGACGGTCAACGCCGTGTCGAAGTTCCTGCCGATCTCGCGGACCGGATGAGAGAGCACGGTGTCCAGGACTTCTTCGACTCGCTCAGCTTCACGAATCGCAAGGAATATTGCCGATGGATAGCTGATGCGAAAAAACAGGAGACCCGTTCTGCCCGCCTTGCCAAATCCATTGACATGATGCGGCGCGGAATCCGGACACCCGGCTAGAACCTTTCATGCCGGATACCGTGCGTCTAAATCGGAGTTTGGGCGTTCAGAGTGTGTTGTGGTCAATTGGGAAGTAACCCCGAAACCGCCACGTCGCCGCTCACCTCCCGAATCACGCCAGAAGCGTGGAACTCGCGACGTTGGTGCTTGTGACGTATCGGAGATGATCGAAGGCCCTTATTAACTCTGTGGGCGAGTATAAAACACTGTATTGCCAAGTGAAACTGGGTGTAGAATCCAGCATCTCCCTCGATTCTCAGGCCCGCTGGCTTCTCCGGGCGTCGCATTTCAGGCCCAAGGACAAGATTTCACTTAGTGAGGTTCTTCGCATGGGAACAGTGCCCGTCGCATCAGCTGTGCCGAAGGTGCAGAAGACGGAACGTAGAATCGCGGATCAGGATCGGCTTTTTTATGTGATCGCCGCGGTCATGATGTTGATTTTCACGGCTGGTGGCTTTCGCAGGTTCTATCTGCACGGCAAGGCTCCGTGGGGTGAGTTGACCCATCAGATTTTCCCGCTCATCGTTGTTCACGGGATCGCCATGTCGAGCTGGGTGGTTGTGTTTCTTGTGCAGAGTGTGCTGATACTGGGCGGCTACCGGCGACTTCACATGAAAGTAATTGGCTGGGTAGGGGCTGCACTGGTCCCGGTCATCGTGATTCTGGGGTCGGTTGGGGGAGTGCTATCTGCTCGCTTCAGACCCGAGATTTATGCACCCCTCGGGGGGCCGCGTGCTTTCCTGGCGACGATGCTGATGGAGATGGCTTGCTTCGGGACTTTCGCGGGAATTGGGCTGGCCAATCGGCGCCGACCAGAAATTCACCGTCCGATGATGCTGCTGGCCTCGCTATCGATGATCTCGGGCGCAATCGGCCGATTCCCCTATATCGAACCCTTTGCCTTCAGTCCGCCGTTGTTTGTTATGGGACCCGCATTGGTCTTCGGAGCCTTTCTGTTTCTGCTGCAATGGGCGATGACCAGGGCTGCAAATCGGCGGTATTTGATGGGCTTTGTCGGGATCACGATCGCATCAGTCCTTGCGATCGCAATCGGAACCAGTGCGGTCTGGAACCACATGGTCGCCCCCTTGGTGCCGTGAATTTATGGAGCCTCATCTCGACCAGGGCGGCGCAAAAAAGCTTCCGGAACAAAGCGCCGTAAGTGGTCCTGACAGCTATCGCATGGCTATTGACACTATTGCGGCTGGTTAGTGGGCAATCCAGAAATAACCCAATTTTGCGGCTACTCGCGGTTATGCAGTTATCCAACAACAAATGTTAGCGATCAATCGAGTTCCGCGAAGAGTCACAACCTTCTTGAACGGGCCGCCGATCTCACCGGATTCGCCGACTTGCAGAAACGACGTGGAAGTGATGTTGGAGTAAGTTTCGTGCCATTGTGACTTCTTGCCGGTGGGCGAAGTTTGAATTTCATCGATGGTCAGTTGCTTCCCATCCCATGTCTCCGCGCATCGCGTCGTCGATTTGTGTCGGCGATGTGATCTAGATCACACATCACGATCCGAACTTGGCCTAAGCTGAGTGAACCTCTGAGGATGCCAAGGTCTTTCATTCTCAGTCAGACTGGAAAATTCCGGTGCGAAGACCAACCTTTGAACGCAACGCCCTCAGCAGAGAAAAGGCTGGCCTTTTGATGAGCGTCAATAGACTTTCTGAGGTAGGGTCGCAGCCATTATGTAGGAACAGCACGAAGACAAGATGCTGCCACTTTCTGTGCGTGATTCTGCCTCTTTTTGTAAGTCTACTTTGAACTCAATCACCCGGTAATTCGCTACCTGCTCTCACATAGGACGGCTAATGGAATTTCTTGACAAAGAGTTGATGTGTGGTCAATGCGGCAAAACATTCGTCTTTTCGGCAGCAGAACAGCAGATCTTCTCGGACAAGGGATTCAACAACGATCCGAAACGTTGCAAGCAATGCAAGGTATCAAGGAATGCCAGAAGGGCGATAGTTGAAACACAAGTGAAGTGCTTCGAGTGTGGAATCGAAACGACTGTCCCATTCACGCCGACCGGGAAAAGGCCCGTGCTATGTAGCGGCTGTTTCCAAAAGCTCAAGATGGCGTCGAATTCGGGAACAGCGCTCGTAAGACCTGCCAAGTGATCCAGATCACATTCGCCGCGTCGTCTCTGCCGTGTAATGGATCGATGCCGATTCCCGCCTTGGAAACAATTGCCGACCATGATCTGGTCGATACGATTATTTACCGGTCTGCAGAGTTCATCCCACGAGACGGAATTCTGTTCAGCCAAGGGGAACCAGCTGACTGCTTGTACTTGATTAAAGCCGGTGAGGCCAGCTTGACAATGCAAGCGGGAGGCAAGGAAGTAAGGATTCGAGCTGGTCAATTTTCGCTGCTTGGCATTCCTGCGATAGTTGGGAACCAGCCTTACTCAATGACGGCTACCGCAAGTTCGGATACGGAGATCTGCAGGCTAAGCTCGATCACCTTTAACGACTTGTTAAGGACAGAGCCAAAGATGCAGCAAGCCGTGCTCTTCATCCTAGCGGGTGAGGTCAGAGTTGCACGTCAGGCGTTGACTGAACTGTCGTTGTGGTCAGAGGCTGGTGACGCAAGCATCAGAGACGATGAAAAAAAACAGTCTTGAGTCCGTGCTGACCTGTCCGCATTGTGGTTTCGCCAAACAGGAAACAATGCCCACGAATGAGTGCCAGTTCTATTACGAGTGCAGCAACTGCAAGCTGGTTCTTCGACCTCATCCCGGAGACTGCTGTGTGTTCTGCTCGTTCGGCTCCGTTAAGTGCCCACCAGTCCAAGCGAACGGCGGCTGCGGATATAAGTGACCTCAGCACGAATGTGCTACCAACGTCAAAGAAGACGTGATTCGCCTAGGCAGCCCGTGTCCTGAACCGTTCCAGATATGCCAGACATTCTTTCACAATTCGTTCGCTAGGTTCGCCCGTCTCCACTTGGTTCTGCAACCGCAGGAGCACGGTGCTGTACTCCTCCAGTTCGTCACCGTCTAGGTTCAGGTTTGCGATCCCAGCGGCATACTTCTCCACGAGCGCAGTCAGAACTGTCAGGGTTTGCATACAAGATCTGTAAAACCATCTTGGTGCGGATTTGGTGGAACTTAAATAGCAAAGAATGGGCTGTCAATGATGGGCATCAGATGCCGCGTTAGCTCAGCCGTGCGCCTCACGGATGCCCCTTATCACACCTTAGGCTGCGTCGGGGTGGTCATCGTCCGTTCGATCATTCGCTTGCTTCTCGAGGTCAGCAATGCGGCGAAGCAAGATATGCTTCAATTCGATCACGGCAGGATCGGTGGGGAAAAAATCTGCCTCTAGATTCTGTAACGTTCTACGGAGGTATTGGATGATGTGAGAATTGTGGCCGATGCAAGATAGGCCATCTTTATGGTCTGGTTGTGCCCCTTGCAGTCGAACTGCATCCTGTGCTGGTATTACGTAGGATTTTCTTTCGGCGTCCCGGACCCTCGTTGCGATTGAGTCGTGGGCAATCCGGACATAACCCTGTTTTGGGATTACTTCCGAATTGCCGGTCCAGTGGCTTGAACGCTAGACTTCTCGCTTGAAGACAATCCTCCGATCGCTCATCCTGCTACTAGCGGCAGCTTCGATCCTCGGCTGCCGCGAATCGACCATCCGCAGCACTCCTAATGCAATCGTAGGAACTTGGTTTGTCGAAGACAGCGGCGCACCCTTCCATCAGCACATGTATGTATTCAACGCCGATGGCACCATGCAGCAGGCCAACCCAGACGCTGGCGACCCCACCGCTAGTGACAGTGACGGCAAAGGCATCTGGATCGCTGAGGGCAGCCGAATCCGCGGCAAGTGGATGGAGATCACCGCCGACCGCAGCACCCACAAGTTTGTCAGCCGCGGCGAAATCCTGTTCGATATCCAGGTCAAAGGCAACACCTTCGCCGGTACACTCAGCGCCCGCTTTTACGACCCTAACGGAAAGATCCAGCAGGACTTTCCCGCTGCACCCATCCACGGTGAGCGCCTTACGCTACCATAGCCGAACTGGGGAGCTAGGAGGACATGACCCTGTTTTGAGTTATGTCCGGATTGGCGGTGGTCCGCCCGAAATGTTCGGCTTCGCTCAACATTCCCAGTGCTTCCAGTGGATAACTACAGCGTCTTGTTCGACATTAGCTTCCATATCGCTCGATTTCAGTTGCCATATTGTGCCACTATCCGCGAGGGTTATTTCATTGCCAGCCGGAACGTCTGATTCGGCTCCCCGCTCGTCAGCAGGCGCGAGTTCTGCGCAAGCTCATCGATCTCCTTTCGAGACGAATCAGAGCCGTGCCGGATCACTTCGGGTGATTTCCGTTCGCGGTGTCACGGATGTTGATGGACCAAATCAAGCCGGAGAGCCATGCGACTCCCGAGCCAATCTGTGTTCGCCCGCACTTACGGTCTCCGCTACGGTTGGCCATAGATTTCGGGGGCGGCTTTGGCCCAGCCGGCGTCAACGTAGCTCTCCTTTGCGTTGACGACGAAGAGATTGGTCTGGACAGATTCGATGCAGGCTGCGGCGAGTTCGCCGGCGTGCTTCATGTTGCCTTCGCCCTGTGCAGCAAAGAAGGCCTTGCCGTCTGCCATTCCTTTATCGGCTTCGCCGAGCGTGCGCATAGGATTGATGATGACCCAAAGGCCGCCGTTGTTTTCGCCCCATTTGCTTTCGAACATAGCCCAGTGAGCGTCTGGGAATTTGCTGAAGCCATCCACGTACATTTTCACCAGTTCGTTCCATTCCGCATCGTGGCCAGCCTTGACGTGGAATGAGGTGAACTCCCAGTAACGCTGGTGGGGGACATCGACGGCTGCGTGCAAGCTCATCTCGGGGTGGTAGACAAACGCCTGGCTGTCGTAGCGGGTGAGCAGTTCACCGTCGGCGAGATTAGCGGCGTCGAGGGCTGCGGCATACTTAGCGTTGGCGTTCTGCGCTTCCTGGTCCTTGCCGTAGGCCTCGAAGGAGTCGTAGGCAAATATGAAAAGAGCGCGCGTCGGACCGGAGAGAGAGTCCATGGCAATGTAGTGGGTGGGCCATTTTGCATCGTTCGATGCCTTAATGAAGTTGGCTTCGGATTTGACGTGGATGGCGCCGGACTTACCAGGCTTGAGGTACTCGCGTTGGATGACCAGGACATTGGGTGGCGCTCCTGGGCCAGAATCCTGGGCCGTGGCGAAGGCGGCGGATACGACGAAGAGACTCGACAGCGCAAGGGAAAGGATGTTGCGGTCTTTCATGTGGCAAGCCCTCCTGAGCTAATGAGCGCGCTAACGACAGCAGTACCGGCCTGGCGGACGAGCAGCACAGAGTGAGGCGGATGCAGGTGCGCGGTTACGGGTTGGAGAGTGTGAACGATCCGGGTTATCGAACCCGACATGCATTCTGCGGGAAGTGAGCCCAGCGTCGCACAAGAGCCCACAGGGCGATGAAAAACTAGCGACTGAGGTCGGTGCTCCTTGAGACGTGGCGACATGGTCGGCGCGGGAGAGGTCAGTTGTCAACCTAAATAGGCGTGCGCTGGTTGATGTAGCACCCAAACCTCAGAGAGTTGGCGAGACCTGTTGTTGCATATCCAATCCAAGAAGTTCACTTCTGGCTTGAGTCGTTTACTTCGACCCAATCCACGCATTGAGCCGGGCTCAAAAGGTTTTTTGTTTAGTTCCAACTGGATCGTGGCCAATCCAGACATGACCCAATTTTAGGATTACTTTCGGGTTGGCGGTAACACGCGCAGCACTTGGAATTGCGTCAAAAACGGCGACAAAATCGGATGCCTTCCCGCACCAGCCTACCGGGATGATTTGTTGCCGGGTCGATCCAGCCGTCGAAACAAAGGAGCGCCCCAAGTTCCTATCGCTAGCAGAGCCCCGAAAAGCACAACGGCGTCAATGCTCTCTCTACCTTGACTCGACCAATAGGCTGCGGCATCCAAGTTCAACCAGAGTGCAAATTCGTCCAGCGTCAATGCTGCGCCAATCCCAAAACTCAGCGCCAGCAAGCGGCTCATCAAAATGGCGACTGTAGTTTCCCCGATTCCCATCTCCGCTTGGTCCGCATAGCCGGAAATAAGCAAGAGAAGAATGCCCCACACCAGGTGGTGGATGTGCTTCCCACCCATCTCAACGTAGCCGAATGGTCCAATGTGGTGCGTGATCGACGCCACCAATAGCCGTACCGCAAGAAAAGTGATAAAAAAGCTCACCGAAACGAGAAAGAGCCGGCGATGCGGCTGGTCCGGAATCTTCTGGTGGATTAGCAGACCGAGCTTGGTTAGGTGCAATAGGAGAAGGATCGCCGCAGCGAACAGGGTGAGAAATATCAGAAGAATATACGATCCTGGAATATGCATAGCGAATGTGGCTCAATTGCACCTTTCGGCGCTTTCGTCGGCGCGGGAGACTGTGGTTATCGTCGATTTAGGCGATTGGCCAAACCTATACCAAGCATGTCGGCAGATGCTGGCGCCACCATAGAAGTGCCCTGAAATTCAAACCATACATTGAATCTCGTGCAATCTCAAGGAGCCGTCATCGTGAGAATGCAGAAACTTGCGTTCTGGCTAAATATTGTGAAGTAAACTCCAGCCGCTTCTACTTGTTCTTTCCTGCCAACGCTCAGTCTCCTTAAGCCAGAGAAGCAACGACTAGAACGCAACGAAATGATGAGAAATATGGCCCCGCGTGCTGTCCACAGATCATCAGTTCCCTACTTGAACCTGAACACGATGCCATTCACCGGGATGTTAATCTCGCAAAGCGGATCGCTAAGGCCGACATGTACCTTCGATCGCCTCGGCTTTTTGAAATACACAAAACCCTCGGCAAAATCGCCCCGGCGAAGCGTGCTCTGGCTCAAATACAACTCCTCGGGCGTGACAATCGTTCCCGCTTGTGGCGCACTCCGAAGTAAGCCGGTCGTCTCATCCTGTCTGCCTGCGACCTCATTCGGATCCGGTTTTCTCAGGCGTCCCAGCTTCGCAGCCTTGCTGCTGCCGCCAGTGCTTTGCGCCGCACCGGAACCGGTGGGCCGCCTCGGGTTATCCAACTCATCGCCTCCGTTGGTTTGTTGAGCACGGTTCGCCTCGCGGATACGTTGATTGATCTCCGCCGCCTTGTCATAAAACGCGAACCGCGTGTGCGCTTGATCGGAATAGAGCGCGGAGAAATCTTTCGGCCTTACCTCTGCTTTGCCGGGTCCAACCTGTCTCACCTGGACGAAGATCCGGTAGTCTCCCTCGGCCGTGGCCACTGGTTTCCCGACTGCGACGCTCGTGCCTTCATGGACCAGTTCGCGCATGGGTTTGCCCTCGATGATCGTTGCCTTGCAATGCTCCGCATCAGCCGGATCGCAATTGATCACGTTTCCAGGAGCCTTTGCGGCCGCCGACATGCTCACCAGAAAAAGGAGACACGCTGTCTTCAACTCAGTTGACCTCGCGCAGTCCAACGGACCTCAGAATACTCCCTGCAATGGGAGGTAAGACAGACCTGTTCAGGGAAATCACGCTCCGGCTTCGCGCCAAGCACCGTTTTGCTTCTGTGCTGGCGCTTCGTAAGTGAATCAAGTCAGTAGCGATGATTGCAAGGGGAGTGCCGCTCGACAGTCAGCGCGTAACTATTACTTTTTGTGCATTGCCACCTCACCTTTCTAGGGCCACACTCTTCTAAACAGAATCCCTTTAATTGAAGAGGAACAGGTGTACGGATTAAACCCAACACGTTTCCTATTGGCGTATCGTTGCAGCGATGATGGTATCTTCCGCTCAATCTGTCCCCGCTGCCTTCAAACCATCGCGCAGAGCGCCCGTGAGGCAGACCTTCAGCATGCAGAGGACAGCCACGTCTGTAATCCGGCGATGGTCGAACGCTATCGCGGCTTGAGTAAAGCGGTCTCAGATTATCGCGTGGAAAGTAGGGGACATGTCTCTAGGGATAGTAGACAGTTGAGACTTTTAGGAGTTGCGCGAACTGCTGACCCAAACCGGCAGTGAGGCTTCGCTCTAAAGGAGCCGCCTTTCGCACAGTAAGCAATACAACCAAAAACATTTCAGGTGGAAGAGGGCCGCCGTCGTAGACTTTTCGCATGGCTGATTCTGGCATCGGTCCTCATCTTGTTTCCAAAATTCATATCAAACTGTGCTCAGTCTGCGGAAAGGAATCCCCCCGGATGTGAAGCCATCCCTGAGTAAAGCATTCGCTGAGCATGCCCGCAGGGAGCACATTCGAATATCGCGAGAAAACGTGACCAAGCGAGACTAGCTCTGGAAAATCCAAACGTTTGATCGCGATTCACCCGACTCTCTTATTGGCCTCAATCCGCTGCATTTTTGATCTTCATTGGACAGTTCAGCAATACAGACATTCAAACGAGCAATCAGGCATAAGGGTTGGCAACCTGGCGGCCCAAAATAACGAACGGAGTCCCGGACAATAATGCTCATGTGAAGGATCCTGTGGCGCAGTTTTCATCCGATGCTGGAGTGAATGTGGCGCAGTTTTTGATGGGTGCGCAGGCCTGATGTGCGCCGGCGGGAAATCCGACACAAATTGGACAATTATGGCCCATGGATATCCAGCATAAGCTATGCATATATAGGGAGATACATAGATATAATCTCTCTTTACGGTAGTGGTTTTCGATGATGCCGAAACAGGGCAAAAGACGAGAATCCCTGGTCTTTGGCCGCCTCTGCTCGAGTCAGATTATTCTGTTCGCCCAGGATCCGCGCCGACATGTCGGCAGCGCTCATGCCCACGGATGAGAACTGGAACTTGCGGCCGGGGAATCCCTTCAGGGTGATGCCGCTGGAGAGACGGATGCAACCGTTCCTTCGATCTCGTCGACCGGGGCGGTGAAGCGGCAGTTCTCCATGCGAACGACAGAGTCCTTGGTCTGACGGACACGATCGAGGATCCGCTGGTATTCGATCTCGAGTTCGGTATTGCCCTGGGCTTCTTTACCCACCTTCTGGCGGAAGGTGTTGTACTCGCGCGAGTAGGGCGCGATGTCGGCGAGGATCGCCATCTTGTGAATGTCGGGATAGTCTTCGGGGTTTACGTCCTTGAGTTCAGAGCGGCAGCCCTGAAAGATACTCGTCATTTTCATCTGTGGGGGTTTGACTCTAAATCCTAGTTGAGTATATACTCATCGTGTATTATCAATCCCGGCGGCTGATTCCCCGAAGGCCGTCCATCCGGAGACACAGTATGAAGGTTGCACCCATTTCCCCTGCCGTTTTCGCCGAATATCGCCGCTACGCCTCGGCCCGCTTGTTCGGCCGCTTCATCCAGGGCGCCCGTCTGGCCCGGGGATGCTCGATCACGGAGTTAGCCCCGCTGGCCTGCATGGAGTCCTCTGACTGGGAGGCTCTTGAGGAGGGACAGTGGTTCCCTGACACCATCAGTCATATGCAGTTGATCCTTGATGCCCTGGCCATGCCGTGGGATGCAATGGCCGAGATGCTTCTGTTGTGCGACCCGGTCTGGAACACCCCCGGTAGCGTCCATTACTCATAACCAGATAAACTCACCTCCGAGAGGGGGTGAGAAAGATCAAGAAAGCCGAAGAACCGGAGTTGAAACGCATGAATCTCAATGTTCCCATCGAGTTGCACAACGCTTTTAAGGCAACCACTGCTTCGCAGGGCCTCAACATGACCGACGTGCTGATGGAGTTTATTAAGGACTACGTCGCCAAGAACTCTCCAAAGGGACGGCGCAAGTGAAACGCGCCGTCCTTTATATGAGGGTCTCGACCGTCGATCAAAATCCCGAGACCCAATTACACGACCTACACCAGATGGCCGCACAGCGCGGTTATGAGATCGTGCATGAGTATGTCGACCGGATCAGCGGCACCAAGGCAAAACGGCCAGGCCTCGATCAGATGATGACCGATGCCCGCCGCGGCCGGTTCGACGTCGTCATGGTCTGGGCATGCGATCGCATCGCCCGCTCCACCCGGCACTTCCTTGAAGTGCTCGACGAGTTAAGCAGAATCGAAGTCGAGTTCTTGAGCTTCCGGGAAAACATCGATACCGGCGGTCCGCTCGGAAGAGCCATCGTCGTGATCATCGCCGCGATCGCTGAACTCGAACGTGGACTGATCGTCGAACGGGTCCGCGCCGGCATGCGCCGGGCACGCTTGGAAGGTCTCCGCATCGGTCGAGCTCCGCTGACGCTGGACCGCGAAGCAATCCGTCGCGATCGCTGTCACGGCCGCAGCATCAGAGCCATCGCCAAAGAACATGGCATCTCAACGGCAACGGTGCAACGCGTTCTCAAAGACCCGCCGGCTCCTCCAACGTAAAATCGCAACCTTATATATGTGGTGTGACAAAAGCCTCCGAAAAAGCCGCCTCATAAATCTCACAAAATCAATGGCCGGATCTCAACGATCCGGCCGTGTCAAAACGTATACGTTGATTTACAGCGCTGCAGAGAAGACGGGGTGTCGACCCTGGCCTGGAGGATTTTTCAATCCTAGGGCGTTTTTCAGGAGGAATCGCGACAATCGCTCATAATCGGCCGTCAATGAGCGGTTTGGCCTGAACTCGAGAGCCGATTCCGAGACGGTCAGTGTCCAGGGCCAAGGTGCGATCGAAAAAGCCCTGCTTTATCAGAGCTCTCCGCGTTCCTTCGCCGCATTACTCGGTGTCAACCTGATTGAACCGCTTCGCGCTCAGGATTCCAACAAAGCTTGGTCGGTGTTGCAGAAAGACCAATACCCACAGGACGGCGGCGAGGATGCCTGGACCGATCGTTGCTGGTGCCATCGTGAAATGGAAGGCAAGGATGTTAAAGATTTCAGCAGCCAAGAGGACGAGCGCCAGCGGTACGAAGTATCCAGAGAGCAGAAGCAATCCCGCTACGAGTTGGACAGCGAAGAAGAAAGCGGAGAAGTGGGATGCAGAGATCGCGATGAAGAATTGCAAGGCTAACGGGTTCGGCGGCGGAGGCTGATGAATGAAGTTTAGGAAGCCGTTCAGTCCAAATACAGTGAACATGATGCCCAGCAGATAACGAGCGACAGTCTCTACGATTCTCACTGCACTCTTCCTGCCGAAGCCTTCGCCAAGGCTTGGGTGTCGATGTACTCCCGGATTTTTGTCAGTTTGCCATTTCGAACGGTGATGTCGAAGACCCAATCGTCCTTGAACGTCCTAGTGGTGGCCTTGATCTTCCCAGTAGCGACTCCAACGACCAAAACCCGGCCTACCTGCACCACGAATTCCGGAGGCTTCGGGAATATCATCTCTATTTCTTCGGCCGCCTTGCGCAGCACAGCCGCCACACCCGCGTGCCCACGATGCGTTCCAGCTAGCGGCCAGTCCTCGCCTGGGATGATCCACTCAATGCCTTCGTCAACCAGCGCCAGCAGTGCTTGCTTGTCGCCGCTCCCTATCGCTGCAAAGAAATTGTTTACAACCTGCACATTTTCTTCGTTGCTCATCGAATCTCTCCTCTCTGTCGTCAAGTGCGTCCGCATGAATGGAACCCTTCGCAATCATCTCTCTCGGCCGCAATCACGCAATCACAAACCGATTACTGCTGTTTCTTGAACACATCCTGAAAGATCAGGTGCCCCCAGGTGCCTCCGCGTGCGTGCACAAGCCATCCGCCCTCGTTCAGCTTGCCCAGCTTCACGGGTGCGAAGCCCAGCTCTTTAGCCACCTCCGCCACGGGAGCGACCGCATCGTCATCGTCGCTCGACAAAAACACCACCCGGTATCCTCCCTCGACCTTCGGATCGGTCGCCAGCTTGGCCGCACCCAGGTGATTGAAGCCCTTCACGAGCTTGGCGCCGGCGAACGACTTCGCTGCGAACGCTGACGACGGGAGACCGTCCAGCTCCTCAAGTGGGAGGGGAAATGAATTCATCGCGTCGATGATCGTCTTGCCCTCCCAACTCGGCAGCGCCTTCGCAATATTCCGATGCTCGCCGAACGGGACCGCCAGAAAGATGATGTCGGCCTTGAGCGCTTCCTCCAGCGATTTGGCAACAACCTTCGGCCCAATCGCACGAGCCTGGAGTTCCAGCTCCGCAGGCGAGCGGCGGCTTGCGACCGTCACGTCCATGTCCTTACGCGCAAATGCGTGGGCCAGCGCCTGGCCGATCTTGCCGAATCCTACAATGGCATAGTTCATAGTGTGTCTCCGATCTTGTGTGAGAACCAAAAGTTTGAGAAGCGTCGTCCCGCGACTGGCCGTCCTCGAAAGCCCGCCGCAGGACTCGCGATTAGACCTGCGCCATGCCGCCAGAGACGGCGAGCTCGACGCCGGTAATGTAAGAACTTTCATCAGAGGCGAAGAATGCAACTGCTGCCGCGATTTCTTCGGGCTTGCCTCTGCGGCCGAGCGGAACCTGTGAAGCGAATCCTGCTATCGCTTGTTCGAGCATTTCAGGGGGGATGCCAGCTTTCTCAAGTGCCTGAGTTTCGATTGGTCCGGGGCTTACCGCATTCACACGGATTTTGCGGTCTTTCAGTTCCACGGCCCAGGCACGCAAGAAACTGCGCACAGCCGCCTTAGCCGCGGCATAGACAGCAAAGGTCGGCAATCCCATTACGTTTGCGACCGAAGTATTCAGGATGATCGAGCCTCCATCTTTGAAGAGGGGAATGGCCTTCTGCACGGTGAAGAATGTTCCCTTCGCATTTAAATCGAAGGTTTTGTCGAAATGAGCTTCGGTAACCGCCCCAAGTGGTGCGACTTCACCCCAGCCGGCATTTGCGAAGAGTGCGTCGATGTGCCCGTGTTTCTCTTTCACGATGGCATAGAGCCGGTCCAAATCCTCCAGGCGCGTTATGTCGCCAGTGACCGTCGTGACGTTTCTCCCAATGATGGCTGCGGCCTCTTTCAGCTCTTTCTCGCGTCGACCGGTGATTACAACGTGCGCGCCTTCTTCAACGAAGCGCTTGGCTGTGGCTAACCCAATCCCGCTGTTTCCGCCTGTGATGACTGCAACTTTTCCGCCAAGCTTTCCCATACTTGCTCCTTTTCGTAATCGCATAACATCCGATACATGGGAGTAGATTCCTCATGAGACGGACGGGAACTGCCCAGGAGTCCAAAGATTTTGTCTATTCGTCCAAACAAGGAGGCCGCAATTGGACCCGATAACAGATGTCTTTCGCACGCTACACGTAACCGCTTTCGGTCAGCACAGGCTCGAAGCCACCGCCCCATGGGGACTCAAAGGTGGAGGAGCGGAGAACGAAGAGAAGGCACCAAATACCGGCAAGAATCGGCCACCGACAGAATTGGCGCACTTCGCCATGCTCTCGCGTGGCAATTGTTGGCTCAACGTTGAGGGCATTGCGGAGGCGATTCCGCTCACCGGTGGTGATTTCATCTTGCTCGCCCGTGACACCTCGATCGTCATGCGCGACAGCCCTCGCACATCGCCGAAATTGACTTTTCGTGAGGTCGCGGCCAAGGCCACGAGCAACGTAGCTCATTGCGGAGGCGGCGGCGCACCAACGACCATCGTGTGTGGGTCTCTTAGTTTCGACCGCGCCAGCCTGAAACCCATCACTCAGTTATTACCAAATTTCATTCTGATCAGGGCCGATCAGGCACGCACGTTCGCTCTTCACAACACTATGCAGTCTCTGGCGTCGGAGATGGCAGACCAGGTGCCAGGGTCTGAAATCGTCGCGACCCGCCTCGCCGAGGTTCTCTTTATCCAGGTGCTCCGGGCGTATATCGCGTCGGAACCGGAACGCAAACAAGGTTGGCTTCGCGCCGTTTTCGATCCTCCCATCGGCACTGCCCTGACTGCCTTTCACGATCGTGTCGGCGCGCCATGGACAGTCGAGTCTCTGTCCGAAGCAGCGGGCATGTCTCGTTCCGCATTCGCACTGCGTTTCAAAGATCTGCTCGGACAGACACCGTTGGAATACGTAACCGAGTGGCGGATGCAGAAGGCGATGCAGCTACTCGAACAACGTGACAAGAAGCACGTCGACGTTGCTCGATTAGTCGGTTACGAGTCCGATGCTGCATTCAGTAAGGCCTTCAAGCGGGTGGTTGGAGCCAGCCCAGGGGAATACCTCAAACGTGGATTGGAAGACCACAGTCGATCCCGATAAACACCGTTCTCGTCAGCTGTGATCTCGATGAGCGACAAACCGCCGTGTTACTCAACGACTCTCGCTCGTTAAGCCGCAAAACCCTCGTCCTAAGTTTGAAATTCTGGCGGGAGCGACGGGACTCGAACCCGCGGCCCCCTGCGTGACAGGGCAGAGGTGTGCGAGAAATTCAAAGTGGCTGTGAAACCGGCTGCTCGGACAAGTGATTGTTTCCGATTGAAGCGTTATAGCTTTCTCAACTTGCGCATAATCATCAAATCACTCGTCAACGGCAGATTAGTACCGGAATGTCGGCCAGTGTTCCGAAATTCCGACATTGCTGGCGAGTCACGAACGCAGGGCGCGATGCGCATTTAAATGGTCCCATTACGACTTGGGAACCTGAGCCGCAACCGTCATGATTCTTTTCGTTGTGATCTCCCCTCAATGAATGGGCGGCGGCGACAATGCATTCCAGGCTGCGTGGGAGTCCATGTAGTCTCTCCAATGCGAAATCTTCCGGTTCTCGATATGAATGATTGAGCAAAATCGATTGTTGTACTGTCCCCCTGTCGCGAGGACTGCTCCATGGACTTCATACTCGATGACGATTGCACTGCCTGCGTCCGTTGAGTGGACAACCAAGTTATCTGCGGATTGCAGGTGGATGATGCTGACGTAACCCCTGAACGCATTCATCAGGTTCGTCTGTCCCCGAATGACGCGAGGCCAGCCGAGATCATAGAGGACTTCGTAGATGGTGTCGTCGCTGACGGTGTCAAAGAAGTGTTTGCCATCCACAAGGTCACCCAGTGCACGCCGGACCAAACTGAAGTAGGGATCGGCTGCCTTATAGGCAGCGTATTTCCGAGAAGGCATTCTGGACTCTCCACTCACCCCACGATCTGCACGAGGTGACTTTGATATGTGAAGCTACTACTAAATAGGATGGCACTCCCGCATCAGTAGTGGGGTGCAACACATCTTGATTCTGAGAAGTGGGTTTCCTACCCCACCACAGATGTATCACCGGAACGAACTACTCCCCTTCGATTACGCTGATCAGAAGGCGCTTTGGGGATTAATCCCAACAACCGCGGATAATCTGCTGGCAATGAGAGCATCGTCCTGAAGTCAACAAATGAACTCAATGGCCCTTCTAAAGTGATTTTCATGTTCAGAAAACGGTCTCAGAAATATGTGAATAGCACAACGTTCACACTCAGGGAATAGAGAATTTCTGGTCGCTGCTTAAGAGGATACTTCGCGGCACCTATGTGGCTGTCGAACCGTTCCACTTGATCGCTATCTGCGGAGCAAGTTTTAAGATTTGGCAATCGCACGATCAAAGACAATCTCCTAAACGACGGGGATCGTTTCATGCTGGCAGCGTCGCAGATTTCAGGGAAGAGACAGGCTTATGCGGCGCTGACTGGCAAGGTGGCGCCCAGTTAGGACTGTGACTTTGCGGGGACGCACTTCCATCGCTTATAGCGAGAAACCTTTTCGGACTTCATTCGGTTCATGCGTTTCTGAGCCTCGGCTTTCGAAAAAGAAAGCGCCAAAGACAAAGCCTCGTAAATGTCCGATGTTCGGGCGACGGAGGCTTTTCGTTTTTAGGTGGTTCACTCATTTTGCCCTGCTAGGATTATGGCAACGAAAACAACGAAACACAAGTAAACAGAGAAGAGCGATTGCTGTGATAGCCGCGCCTTTGATCCAATCCGCCTCTAACCTCCCTTCAGATGCCTCAGCGTTGGAGAGATCCATCTCAGCTTTAGAAAGCTGCATATCGGCCTTGGATAAACGATCTGAAATGTTGGCAAGTTCGTCCGCATCTTGGGAACCTTGGAGTTGGGTTTTTACCGCATTAGTCGTAATTGGCGTCCTACTAGAATTCTGGGTCATTTGGCATGAGCATCGTGAAGACACAGAAACCTGGGCACTCACATTTTTAGGCGTAGACCGAACGCTTCGTCCCTCTCGCAACCGATTAATAGCCGAATATCTCAGCGTTGCACTGGTATCCGGAGGCATTATTGGCGAACTGATAGTCGGCGTAGAAATCGGCTTAATCAACAGCCAATTGCGCAGGATAGATGCGCAACTACGAACTAAAAGCGGGGACCTGCGATCAGATTCAGACCAGCTTGTCGCACTGGTGACCCAAGAGGCCGGAGACGCGAAACAATCCGCAATTGCAGCGGCAGATGGGGCCTCTGCGGCGTCAGCCTCAGCGACAAAACTCCGCGATGAAGTGGAGTACGAGGAACTGATTCTCGCAGCGAGGGCAGCGAATGTAGATTTCGAGCCAAGTATGTTCGATAAGCTCAGTCCCAAAGTTCTAAGAATCGTTTGGGTGTCAAGCATCTGCGGCGAAGGGAACGCAACTGCCTTGTTTGCGCAGAAGCTAGTTACAGTTCTGCGCAGGCGCGGTTGGTCTATCCCTGCCCCCGCTCCCTGCAGCACTCGTGGGGTATTTGTGCCCCCGGGAATTATGGTGTACAACAGATGGGTTTCGATGAAACGTGGAGTATTCGGCAATCCTTCTGAACAGACGTTTTTTACCTTGGTGCAAGACTTGTCGGACCAACATCCCGAACTCGACCGTAAACTCATAGAAAATATTGCGGCAGTTTCGCTGGCTTTTGGCGCAAACCTAGATAAAAAGGACATATACCCCCCAGTGCTCGGCAAAGATGGAATCGCTTTTGTGATAGGCCGCTCTTGGGCACAGAGCCAGTAGGCTGCTGCAATTAAACACAGAAAGGCGGCTGCCCTGTCACGGCAGTTCCAAGTCTTACGGATTGGCATTGGGCAGTAGAACGCACCGCCCTCAAATGCGGACGCACCACCCGCTACACCCGAGCCGGTTGGAGAGACCGACGCCGACGCCCGCAACGTAAGAGTGATCGATTTCGAGCGCGAATTAGCCACGCTGGACACCGCGCACCAATACGCCCTGGTGCTCACCTATCGCGACAGAGTAGGACACGCCGCCACCGCCGCCACCCTCGGCTGCAGCATCAGGACACTCCAATACATGCTCTCCGCCGCCCGCCGCAGACTAGCCGACGCCCTTAACCGCCGCGACCTGCTGTGATGCTGCGCACATTCTGCGCTGCAAAGTCATGGCACCATCTTTCAATCATGTGGGCCAAATCAGCAAGTGTTATGTTCGTGGCTCGCGTGGTGTTTCCGGGCGAGAACAAGTGTGAACAGCCGACCATTCGCCCTTATACAGACGTTAGCCGGCTTCTCCATTACCGCCTAGAGGTGATAGAGGCTGCGTTGCTCAAGCTGATCGAGCTCCAGAGCACCGCGGCCACTACACCAGAGATTTGAAGGTACGCAGCGATGAGGGCAATCACAACCGTTTTTCTTACTCACACGCTCTCCGCAATTCTCGATCACATCGAGGAAACCCCCGGCCTCGATCCTGATCTTCCCGGCCTGCTGGAATTCAAAGAAACCCTGACCCAGCGCATTCTGCAACTACGCAACGAAGATTTGCCGGGGTTCTCCGACCCGCATACACGAGCCGCATGAGTATCCAGCCCGATCGCTCCCTGCTTGACGCTTTGCGCGACGCACTCCGCAAAGCTGAAGCCGATTCCGACTCCGAGACCACGGCTCTCGCCGAGCTCAAACGCATTCTTCGCCAGCGCATTGCTCAGCTCGAATCCGCCGAGCATATGTTGGAATTCAAGTGGTGCCCGCGCCCCCAGAGAGCCACTGATACAACCCACCTGGATAAAAAGCCATAGATAAAAAGAAGGCGCAGCGCAGAGGGACAACACCGCCAGGTCAGATAACGAGCGTTCTATCCTCTCGCCGATCCAGTCCGCCGCCTAGCCGCCGCCCTAGACCGCCGCGACCTGCTCTGAGGTACCTGCTCGCTTCGAGCGATATCGTCTCATTCCATTTCTCCATCGCCCTTTTGTTTCATGAAGGCGATCACTACGAGGGCGACGCCAACGACAATAGCCCACGGATGGAACACCCGATGATCCCACTGACGGTTGAACATGAATGAAGTTCCGTACATCAACAAAAGGAACCCAGCCATTGACACCCAGAGCCATCGATTGAGGAGTAGTTCCATGAACAATGAACGCGGCACGGGAGTTGGTGTCCGGTTCTGCTCGGCGCAACTGTTCTTGCCCATATCGTACTCAGCACCAGCGCTGGTGCAAGCAAACGTATCACTCTCCGACAAGCCCTGAAAAGAACCATAGATACAACTCGACTCATGATTATGCACTTGACATAGAAGTGGAGCTGTCTTGATATCGATGCATGGAATATAAGGCACGTCGAATCGAGTTTCTGAGAGACAGGGTAAATCATCTCGAAACCAAGAAACGCCAGCTTCTCAGGCTCTCCTCCTCCAGCGAAATAGACAGAGATTCCCGCGAGACATGGGCGGAGCATCTCGATTCTACGATTGAAATGTTGCGCAAGTATTCTTCCGAGCTCGGCGATCTCGAGCAGGAATCACGAACCTGACAGACGTCACCATGTACGTTGTACCAATTCCAGACCGTCTTCTTCAGGTCTGTCGATCGTCCTTTGATTCAAAGCGCTCCGCGATCCACACACACACCGCGATCAGGAAGTACGGCAGACCTGCAACGATCTCCGCGCCTCTATAAACCACCGATGCTAAGGCCCGGACAAAGCGCTGACTCATAGGGCCTCCACCTCAAAGCCCACTCTACCGGCCCCAGGTTCCAGCTGTACGCAAAAAGCCCGCCGTTAAGCGGGCCCTTTGCGTGGTGCACAGATTTCCAACACTTGCCGACCCATGCACTACACAAACGATATGCCTCCACAGCGCGAACTCAATCCCACATCGGTAACTCAGGTAATGCGAATCAGGGACCGTCACGCGATTTCCCCAGCGAAAACCAAGTCCGATGATGCCATTTTCCTCGGCAAGACGTGCGTACATAAGCGGATATGATCCAAATTCTAAGCCTATTCATCTTCTGACAAAGTTCGTCTTTTCCAGATTTCAATTGAGCCTATAGGCGGTTTTACGAGCAGGTGGACTGGATTCGTAAACACTAGCCGACATTCCGGTACGAATCTGCCGTCGACGAGTGATTTGATGATTTTCCACTCATTGAGATCCGAACATCGCCTGATCAAAAGATCCCGCATTTGATAACTGCAGATCACGGGTGAAAAGGAGCCCGATGGGGTCTCAATAATTCTTTGAAACTATTGTAGTACGGTCATAATCTTATGCGTATTGCTCTGATTCAGGGTACGAAAGGACTCGCATGCAACTCACTGGTCGCACCATTCTCATCACGGGCGGCTCTTCAGGTATTGGCCTTGCCTTTGCTTTGAAGTTCCTGGAATTCGGCAACGAGGTCATTGTCACCGGTCGGCGCCAGTCGGTGCTTGACGAGGTAAAGGCGAAATACCCGAAACTCCACACCATCCAAAGCGATGTCGCAGACCCTGCGCAAATTGCTGCCCTCGCGGCACGCGTAGAGAACGACTTCCCCAGGCTTGACGTGTTGATGAATAACGCGGGCATTTTACTGTACAAGAACCTTAGGGCATCGGCATCTGACCTAGACGGCTTGATGGCGGAGGTGAATATCAACGTAGGTGGAGTGATTCGAACGACCTCGGCGCTCATCCATGTCCTCGTGGCGAATAAGGGCACGGTGATTAACGTATCTTCTGGCCTGGCGTTCGTGCCACTGCCGGCCGCGCCGATCTACTCTGCCACCAAGGCAGCGATTCATTCGTACACGCTTTCGCTTCGCTTCCAGTTGGAAGCAAACAGCGTAGAGGTTGTCGAGATCATGCCCCCTGCCGTGAAGACAGACATGACGACAGAACTTGTGGAGGGTGGCGCGAGTGTGATGAGCACCGAGAATCTTGTGAAGCAGTCCTTTTCGGCCCTGAAATCCGGCTCGCTAGAGATTCATCCGGGACAGACCAAGATGCTCGCGCTCCTGAGCCGACTGGCTCCCGGCTTTATCAATAAGCAGTTGTGGAAGGCGTCGAGATCTCTCGTGCCAGCCAAGGCATCGTGAATCCACCTTCGCTGTCTACGGGATACATTACTCTGCCGCCCCCATAGGACTGCAGTCATGATGAACGCAGATACAATGAAGCCAGAGAAAACGCATGAGGTATAAGAAGGGTCATAAAGACGCGACGCATGACCGCATCCTTGAGGTTGCCGCGCATCGATTCCGGCAACAAGGCATTGCGGCGTCGGGTGTTGCGGGCATCATGTCCGAAGCAGGCCTGACGAATGGGGCTTTCTACTCCCATTTCTCTTCTAAAAAAGACATGATCGCGAAGAGCATCGAACGGGCGAACGACGAGCAGTGGCAGCGATTCGAGAAAGCGATTGAGTCGGGGCGCTTGATGGAAATCGTTCGCGCCTATTTGTCAGAAGAACATCGGGACCAGGCCGACAGCGGATGTCCTTCTGCTGCGCTTCTTCCTGAGATTTCGCGCCAGGGGCGGACCACACGCCACAGTTACACCGCGTCGGTCAAAAGGCTCGTGAATGCTGTAGAGAAGCAATTGCCGAATATTCCCGAGGGGCCAAAAGGGCGCGAAATTGCCATTGGGCTTTTCGGTCTCCTTGTCGGAACACTCCAACTCTCTCGAGCTGTCGATGACCCTTCCTTTTCAAAGGCTGTTTTGGTCGCCGGTACACGTATGGCTGCCGCCCTGATTCCATCCTCTGTGACCGGTCGAGATAATCGAGTGAAGTAGCCCGATGACTGGCGTCAGCAATTGGCGCGATGCTGCTTTCCTGTGTGAAGGCGCCTTCGGCCAGAAGAGTCTCCGTTGTTGCCAACAGACCAAATCACTCATCCAGAATCGAATACTGGCGATTCTCGAGATAGATCCCTCGAAACGCCCTAGGATTGAAGAATCCGCAAGGCCAGGGACGACAGCCTGTCTTCTCTGCAGCGGTGTAATTCAACCTATAGGTTTTGGGACACATGCTGCCGACTGCACACCCCTGCGTGAACGCGTTGTTCTGTTACGACGCGCGTACGAGATGGGGTAGTGCTGACGAGGAATCTCACGAGCGGCTCACCTGGCGCCGTGCAAAGATTAAGCACTTGCTCGTCGCGGGAGTATGATGATGCCGTCAGGGCCCAGTTGGAGGTTTTCTATGAGGAAGCGAATTCTGGTGATCGCAGGAAGCGTTGTCGGCATCCTGGTGCTCATTGCTCTCATTTTGCCCTTCGTCATTAACGCGAATCGCTTCAAGCCTGAGCTCGAATCGCAATTGAGCAATGCTCTGGGGCGTCCGACAACCATTGGGAGTATCGAGCTCGCCTTGTTTTCAGGCGGCGTCCGTGTGGATGATTTCGTCATTTCTGACGATCCCGCTTTTAGCCACTCACCGTTCGTCACAGCAAAGCGCGTGAACGTGGGCGTGGACTTGGTGCCCTTGATCTTCTCGAAGAAACTCGAGGTCAAGTCGTTTACTCTTACCGAGCCACAAGTATCGCTGATTCGCTCGCAAGCCGGTGATTGGAACTTTTCGACATTGGGTAATAGTTCGGCATCGCCGCAAAGCACCGCCGGTAAATCTTCAGCGACAAGCAACTCTTCAGTGCCCGCCATCTCTGTCGATAAGTTGACGGTCTCAAACGGTGTCGTGAACTTGGGTACGCTGAGCACTCCTGGCAAGATTCACACCTACCAGAATGTAGAACTCGAAGCTTCAAATCTTTCCTACACTTCGCAGTTTCCTTTTATATTGACTCTCAAAACACCTGGGAACGGCTCGTTGAAACTCGACGGAAAGGCTGGCCCTATTAATGTGACGAACACCATTCTCACGCCCCTTAGCGCCAAGCTGAACATTGAGAAGCTCGACTTGGCCCTGACAGGTTTCGTGGATCCGGCGGCCGGCATAGCCGGGATCGTCGACCTCGACGGAGACCTCACATCTGACGGCGCATCAGCAAAACTAAACGGCTCCTTGAATGGGCAAAAACTGAAGTTCACAGCGGGCGGATCACCGGCAACTGTACCAATATTGATTGACTACGCCACGACCTACTATCTCAAAAACGGCATGGGTAATCTGACGAAAGGCGATATACACGTGGGGAAAGCACTGGCACAGTTGAGCGGCGAATACAATACCTCAGAAGCCGAAACAACTCTGCAGATGCAATTGCATGGTCAGGGAATGTCGGTACCGGATCTGGAAGGAGCCCTGCCAGCGGCAGGGATTACACTGCCGTCGGGCGCTTCGCTGCAGACGGGATCCCTCGACCTGAATCTCGCGATCAACGGATCCGTGGATAAGCTCGTCATCACCGGTCCCGTCAATCTTTCGAATGCGAAGCTCGCTGGATTCGACCTTAAATCGAAGCTCGGAGCTCTGTCTTCCTTCACTGCTCTCGGCAAGGGAGGCAGCAACTCGGATACGGTGATCCAATCGCTCCATGCGGATCTTCGCCAGGATCCGGGCGGAACGCACGCCGCAAATCTCAAGCTCGTTGTGGAGTCGATCGGCACGATCGCCGGTGACGCCAACATGACCGCCTCTCAACAACTAGATTGCAAGATGACGGCCAATCTGACAGGCGCGTTAGGAGTGGTGGCCGCTCCGGTCGCTCTTCTCGGCAAAGGCAAATCGGGTGGCGGCATCCCGTTCAGCATTACGGGCACAGCTTCAAACCCAATCTTCAGGCCGGATTTGGGTTCCGAAGTTGGAAACCTTGCCAAAGGCCTCGGAGGACTGGGTAGTACGACTGGCAAGGGCGTGGCCAGTTCAGCAAAGGGTATCCTCGGCGGAGTCCTCGGCAAGAAGAAATCAAACTAGCCATACGTCGCCCTGCCGGCTCGTTGCCTCTTCGAGTCGCTCGAGAGCCATCCCCGCTAAAGGAGAGAAAAATCACTTCTAGAGTTTTTGGTCTTCTTGCCCTGCTCAGGAGACTGCCAGAATGCTGCATTGAACTCGTTCCGCAATGTTATGCACGGTACCGCCCCAAACACGCGAGACCGTACCGGAGTGGTGACGCCGGCCGATCACAAGAAGTTCGGCACCCCACTTTGCGATTTGGTCGATGATGGCCTGCACTTCATCGCCTTCGACAATAATTCCCTCCACAGCGATTTCGTGCTCCTCCGCACGCTTTATCCCTTCACTTTGCAAGTTTCTATAAAACGCATTACGTTCTTCTAGCAGGGCCTGGCGCGCTCCGGGCAATTCGGAGTCCATAAATGCCGCGTAGACAGGAAGGGGCTCGCTTACGGTCAAGATTCGCAGATCCGCCTTCAACACCCTTGCTAATTCGACAGCGATCGAGAGTGCGTGCTTCGCCTCGGCCGATTCGTCAAAGGCGATCATGATTTTCTTGTACATTCGAAGCCTCCTCAATCAAATGCCATCTTGCGGACATGCAGGCGTTGAACTCTGTGCGCCTGTGCCGGATCGCCCGGTGCAGGATACTGCACCTGAAACAATTCTCGTGGAAACCCACCGAAATCGTGAATCGTCCTTGGCGAAGTAGCCACTGTTACCCCGGTTTCTGGAACAAACCAATGGGCGGAAATAGACAAGATGGCTTTGGGTTTGGGCGTTTTCTCACCTATTCGGGTCCAAGCTTTCGTATAGGCATTATTTAGGACCGCGTTCATCGGATTTCCGTGGCCAAAGAAGATTGCAGGAAGCATCTTCGACATGTTGGGTCCTCACTCTCTTGATTTGCACCGATATTCTCGGGTGACGAATCGTCGAACAAATAAGCCTTCCCGAGCGGCTGGCAAGCCGTCGGCCACCATAGTGCTTCGCGCCAGCAATTATATGGAAACTGCCGCACCTCCAATGAACGAAATAGTCGGTCTTGCCGTCTCGTGGCGCACATTTTTATCCCGCTGTATTCTCTTAGTGAACAATGCTTTAGTTGTACGTAGGAGGCCCGCGTGGCGCCAAGGAACCGGCCAACTGAGATCCTGGTAAATCTTGACGCAGCTCTTCCTGAGCTCGAGGCCGCGTACAAAGACATACATGCTCACCCCGAGTTGTCGATGCAGGAGACGCGAACGGCTGGAATCGCGGCGAATTATCTCAAGGCCAACGGCTTTGAGGTTACAGCGGGTATTGGCAAGACGGGAGTCGTTGGCATCTTGCGCAATGGAGACGGCGCTACCGTAATGCTGCGCGCTGATATGGATGCGTTGCCCATCAAGGAGGGGACCGGTCTTTCCTACGCCAGTAAAGCTACAGCAACAGGCCCCGACGGAAAGACCACGCCCGTTGCGCACTCCTGCGGACATGACATGCATGTGGTTTGCTTGATGGGGGCCATCTCGCTGTTTGCCAAGAGTCGCGATACCTGGCGCGGAACGCTCATGGCAGTCTTTCAACCAGGCGAAGAAACCGCGCAGGGCGCGCAGGCGATGATAGACGACGGGCTGTTTAAACGCTTCCCGAAGCCTGATGTCGTGCTCGGTCAGCACGTGATGAGCTTGCCATCCGGTCATCTCGACTGGCGTAGGGGAGTTGTAACTTCCTCTGCCGACAGCCTGCAGATTCGGATGTTCGGGCGTGGCGCACATGGCTCAATGCCCGAGGCCAGTGTTGATCCGGTTGTCATGGCTGCTTCGACCGTGATGCGACTGCAAACGATCGTCTCTAGAGAAGTCTCGCCTACGGATTCCGCTGTGGTGACAATTGGGGTTCTGCAGGCTGGCACAAAAGAGAACGTCATCCCTGACGACGCAATCATCAAGTTAAATGTTCGTACGTTCGATGACGGGGTGCGCAAACACGTACTTGCAGCCATTGAACGGATCGTAAACGCAGAGGCAACAGCGGCAGGTGCGCCGAAGCCCCCAGAGATCACGCCACTGGACCGATATTCTTCAGTAACGAACGATTCCAATGCAACGGAGAAAGTTGTTAAGGCATTCCGTCAAGACTTTCCTGAGGGCTCCGTAGAAGAAACGAAGCCTACGATGGCGAGCGAAGACTTCGGATGTTTTGGAGCGGAGTGGCAAGCTCCATCGGTTTACTGGTTCTTTGGGGGCGACGATCCTGAGGTATATGCCAGGGCCAAGAAAGACGGGACGATCAGCTTGCTTCCAACCAATCACAATCCGCGCTTTGCGCCGGTCATTCACCCCACTTTGGAGACAGGGGTGAAGGCTTTGGTGGTTGCGGCGTGCGCGTGGCTAGTCTCGTGAACGAACTTCTGACTTACGGACAACACCTGGCCGGCCCCTTTCTCGTCGCGCTCGATCTCCTCGGGACATTCGTCTTCGCCTTGAGCGGTGCGGCAGCGGGTGTGAAGAGCAAGCTGGATCTGTTCGGCTTGATGGTGCTTGCCTTCGCAACAGGGAACGCGGGCGGGATTACACGCGACCTGCTTATCGGCGCCGTTCCACCTGCAGCCATTCGCGATTGGCGTTATCTTGGGGTTTGTATCGTGGCCGGCTTGGTAACGTTCTGGTGGTATCCCAATATCGACGTGCAGCGTAGGCCCGTGCTGTTGTTCGATGGCGCAGGATTGGCTTTGTTTGCAGTTACCGGCACACAAAAAGCGCTGGCCGCCGGACTCAATCCCGTGATGGCAGCAATTATGGGTATGTTGACTGGCATTGGCGGCGGAATGCTGCGCGATGTTCTTGTGAATGAAACTCCGACGGTGCTCCGGGCTGATCTTTACGCTGTCGCCGCGCTTGCTGCTGGCGTCGTGGTGGTGACAGGAAATGTGCTGCACTTCCCGTCATTCGCGTTCATGACTGCGGGTGCACTTCTATGCTTCTGGCTCAGAGTGATGGCCATATTCCGCGGTTGGCATCTGCCAATTGCAGGGACAGGATCTCGGTCACACTGACGAGGTTCTGTACGCGAATCCGTTATAGTCGACCTACGCGATTCGAAACTCAGTTTTCGTTTGCATCGACGATGCGGATCATCATTGTGGATGGAACACGCAATTTGTGAGATAGAACAGAGCCCATACACAGAAAATTGCGGACGTGCTCAAGAACACGACGAAGGCTGCAACAGCCAGGCGTGGCATTGGTCATATCTCTCTGTGGCGGGTTCAGAGTCTGTCATCCCATCTCTCAATTTAGTCAGTCGATTGACCTTTTGATTCGTCGCAGACCCTTGAGATCTGGGATTTCCCTTGGTTGACCTACGAACCGCGCTTCACTACTCGAACTTCTCAAAAAGAGGCAAGGGGCTGGGCACAAGAAGGCTGCAAGCCGCCACGAATCTTCATTTCGAGAGTCATGGCCAAGCCTGCAGCGCAGGATCGCCGCCAAGGTGTTGCACGACAGCTTCGACTTGTGAATCTTTTAGCTCTGTTGGTCCTTCTTCTCTTCTTCTTTCTTCTCAATGAAGTTGGTTATTGCCCCTGTTCCCTCGAAACCGACAACCGCGGCTACACCTTCCGTGACTAATCCCGCATTTGGATCCAGTTTCTTCGCGCCTTCGACTGCCGCCGCAGCTCCGGCTAATTCTTCAAGGATTCCCATGATTTTCTCCTTTGCAGTGATGGATTGACAGCTTCTTGCCGGGATCCGCGCTTCGAATCCGACATACAACTCCGTGCCTTGTTCAGAAATAACCAAAGCACGGAAACGGTGTTAAAGGTTGGCGTTTCGATTACCGGCAATAAGGCGCACCACCCAAGTGAGAATCACCGCCCCAATGACGGCAATCACGATGCTGATGACAAGACCGTGCTGCCCGACTCCCCCGAATCCGAGAAAGCTGGACAGAAATCCTCCGATGAGCGCGCCGACTAAGCCGACAATCATATCCATGAAGAAACCGAACCCCGATCCCTTCATGAGTTTTCCTGTGATCCAGCCAGCAAGTACGCCGATAATGATCCACGCAATGATTCCGTGCCCCATGTGATCGTTCTCCTTTTCAGCTTCGGAACAGAGCCTTCCAGATTGATCGCGGCAACATCAATCGCAACTCTGCCTCGAGCGCTGATTTGTAACAAATCTCGGACACTCTGTCGAGAGACTTCGGTCCGAGATTTCGGTCTACGAAATTACCGGAAGGCTCAAATCCTGGCCGACCTTGATCTTGTCTGGATCGTCGATTCCGTTCGCTTGAGCGATGTCGCGATACTTGTTGGCGTCGCCGTAGAATCGCTTGGCGATTTTTGAAAGATTGTCGCCGGACTGGACTGTGTACGGCTGCTCCGCCCCTCCCGAAGTTGCAATCTCATGATGCAGATCGGAATAAGTTGGATCGGCCTCTTTGATGGCGTCCCACGTGCGGTTGGCTACCACTGTCGATGGCACCGTCGCTTTCAAATGGAGCTTTTCCCCATCGAGATCTACCTGCTCTACGTTTGCACCGAGGTCAGAGAATCCCTCAATGGTCGAGATTACTCCGGCATACTTCTGCTTTAGCTGATCCAAATCCGCCATGACATTCCTCCTAGTTTCACTACTTCTCGACGCCGATCACCGGGTCAAACAGACTCAGTGCCGGTCGTGATCCTCCATGAGATGCGACATTGCTTGTTGATATCCGCGGCGGAAGGCAGCGCGGTAAACCTTTCTTGTTTCAGGAGGAACATCGGGGTGCCGATATTCGTCGCGATTGTTCACATCGGGGCGACGATGATTCCCTACGTCCTTCCTTGCGCCTTCAATCCCATCGTGAAAGCCGCGGCGCTGAATGTCGTTGAACTCTCCCGGCGGCGCTTCCCAATTACCATGATCCCGATCATGATCCTGAACGTACGCTGGAGATGAAGGCCCTGCTGACAGCGCGGAGGCCTTGCTGATGATGAAGCAGCTTGCTCCCAAAAGAAGGGCGAGCGCCGGAATAGCGGTTAGCTTTGGTTTCATTGTCAATTTCTCCATTCTCTTTGCGTCAGGTGCTTACTTGGCCGGCTGATTGGCGATGACCAGTTTACTGATCTTTGTGTAGGTGGCAGCCGGGACGATGTTCTTGCTTTTCAACTGCGTTTTGTTGGCGTAAGGGCGCCCATCAATAATCTTTTGGGCGTACACATCCCCGACGCCGGGTAGGGCTTTGAGTTGATCTTTGGTTGCGGTATTCAAATCGACGAGGCTGGTCGATGCCGCTGGGGCGCTGGATTTCGCGGCATGCTTTGTGCTTGAGGCCGATTGCATTGCCACAGCCGGCAAGATGCTGAAAAGGGTAGAGGCCATCAGTACCGCAAGAACGGATGAGAGACGTTTCACGTGCATGTGTATCTCCTTTGTGATTTTAGAGTTCTCGATTTGTGAATCAACAAACGCAGAACCTGACTTGCGCCAAACCCCGTTTCGTCGAGCAGCGTCAGCGAACGTTGTTCATACCCCATTTATTCCTTGTTGCCAAACATGCTGGTTGCTGCACTAAGCAGACCTCCCAGTCCACCTGATTCGGCAGCGGCCGGCTGACCGTCCGCCGTGCTCGCTCCGGAACCGAGCACCGAGCCCAGCATGCCCTGAAATTCGGATGGCACCCTGGACATGATGTGTTGAACAACTACTTGTTCGACTTCCTGGGATTTGTCTGGGCTCAAGCCCGCCTTCTGCTGCAACAACACTGCTATTTCACCCATGATGTTTTCTCCAGTTTGTTGTGAATTGTCGGTTAAAGTTCGCCGGGATCAGTTCATGTTCGTCTCCCGGAAAAGTGTTCCCTCGAACGAAGCAGTCACGTGAAAATGTTCCGACTGACCCGCATGCCATCCCGGCTCAACGCGCCAGAGTTATTCCCAGCCCGGTAGTCAGAATTACGTCGTTGCTCAATGTTTCCGTTGGCGGGAAAGACGTGTAGCGATCGCTGAATGTTGTCTGCCCGTTGAAGAGCTTTCCGAGCTTCGTGCTGAAAGTCGGATCAACCGAGAGTTGGAACTTCCCCGTCTGGCTAAGATCCGGGTAAAGGAACGCTTGTTCTGTAAACAGGCTTCTGGTTCCAAGCTTGCGAGTGTAATGCTCGGCCCTCTCGTTCGTGCCTGAATGGTTATTAATGGATCATTTGCAAGGTTTGCCGTGATCAGGACGAGCCCCTTTTGCTTTCGCCTCATCCTCTGTCATGTAAGCGCCAGCTTTGGTCTTGCCGTACCACTGCGTTCCTTGGCAGTGGTAGACATTGCTCGCGGTATTGAGCCACACTTGACCCGCTCCGCCTCCAGGAGCCTGCGCGACCGTGCCTCCAGAAGCTTTTGGTGCCGGCGCCGGAGTGGCAGTTGGAGCCTTGGCCGGAGCGGATTGCGCCGCTGGAGAGGGAGCGGCGGCCGGTGCGGGAGCCGAAGAAGTTGCTGCAGCCTTCCCGGCCGAAGCCTTCGCTTTGGTTGCGTCGGCGGCCGCATACCAAGTCTTGATTCCTTTGTGTCCACGGCATGCGCCCGACTTGCTAGCTGCAGTCGAGTACGTTCCATCATTACAAAGACCTGTTGCGCCCGAAGGTGCTCCGGCAGGAACCTGGGCCAAGCCAAGCTGCAAAACTGAAATTCCAGCTAGTAGGGCAATGACGCCAAACATTCTTTTCATAGATCCTCCGTCCGGTGCTGAACATAGGCGAGCATCATCACACCGTTTGTGGAATCTGTCTAGCTCAAAAAGAAGGATGATTGCGGAAGTCTTCGCAACCCACCGTCTTCCCTTCGTGACGTTACATGCCGTCATCGAAGACCGTACGGCCCCGACGTGCTGCGCAGGCCCGCCGTCCAAACCTTGGGCGTCAATCCAAACAATCTTCGAAAGGCTTTAACGAATGCGCTGGATTGGCGATAGCCCACAGCAAAGGCAACTTCTTTCACAGACCCCCCCGCCACCAACAGTTGTACCGCGCGAGTGAGTCGAACCTGACGGCGCCACGTGTCAATGTCGATTCCAATCTCTCTTCGATAGATCCTCTGAATCGTCCTTACGCTGACGCCCGCGTCCGCGCATAGGCTCGCCAGCGGTTTTAGGTTCGCTGGGTTGTGAGCGATCGCGTGTGCTATCGCCAGGGCGCGAAGCTCCGAGGGCATGGTTAGGCCAATTGGCGCAGCAGTTGCGTTGGCTAGTTGTGCGCTCAGAAGATCGCGAAGGGCCCGCTCGAGCCTGTTCTGGAGGCGCAAGAGACGGAGCCGAACTGCCTCGACGATCAACTCGCGGAGCAGCAAACCGACGTAGAGTACCGAACATTGAGGCGGTCTGCGTGACACGACGCCAGGGCGAAAATAAAGGGTGCGCATTCGGACCTCACCAATCATCCGGATCCGGTGAACGGCCTTCGCCGGTATCCAGAGTGCAAACTGCGGAGGTATCGTCCAGACGCTCCGACCGGAAGACACCTCCATAATTCCTTCGATTGCATAGATCAACTGGTCCGATCCGTGGGCATGGTCGGGAACCAACGCGCCCGCAGGGTATTCGTAAGCAAGCGCTGAGACCGCAGCGCCCCGCGGCGGATCGAATTCTCGCAAAATCTCCGCCTGTCGCATACGCGATATATTATGGCGCAAGGCGCCCCTTGCGCCACCGGAGGTCCGTGGTCATCATAGGAATGAGAGACAAGGCAAGCTCTGTTTTGGCCCTTCCGGAGACACGCAGATGAATTATTTTCACCGCAAGCTTTGTTCTTCGGCAAGATGGAAAGAGGTGACGCAGCGCTATGCTCTGCCCTGGACCCTCGAACAGATTGACCTAGGGTGTGAGGTGCTTGAGATCGGCCCCGGATACGGCGTTTCTACGGAGGTGCTGTTGCAGCAGGTCTCACACCTCACATGCGTGGAATCAGACCGCGATCTCGCGGATGATCTCCAGCGGAAGCTCAACGGGAATGTCAACGTTCGATGTGAAGATGCGACCTCAATGTCCTTGCCGAGCGCATCATTCGATGGCGCGGTCTGCTTTTCAATGCTCCATCACGTCGGATCAATTGAGATGCAGAACAAGCTGTTTGCGGAAGTAGCCCGCGTTCTGCGGCCCGGAGGGGTCTTTGTGGGAACGGATACCCTAAAAAGCCATTTCATGAGATTGATTCATTTATTCGATACATTAGTCGTGGTCAATCCGGAAACGCTTCCCCAGCGCCTGAAGGCCGTGGGTTTCGAAGGTGTGCAGGTCGACGTGAACCCTTATGCCTTCCGATTTCGCGCTTGGAAGCCGCGACTAGTTTATTGTGGCTGAGCTGACTCGGTCACTTCATCTCGGACCACTTCGTGCATTGGGCCGCCGACCTAGAAGGGGCAGATGGTCATTTCATGATGTATATCTGCGGGACGGTCGCTCGGGCCCATCTTCGGAGCAATCGCAAACCAATTAGGGAAGGACATCGATTTGTGAAAAGGCTCTGCACTAGCCTTGCACAAAGCCACTTGTACACGTATGATCCGACCGCGTTTGAGGAACTCCCGTTATGAACTGGATTCGGCTCATTGCAGTCATTCTCGGTGCCGGTGTCGTCTCTTCGCTAACCGACTGGCTTTTCGCTGGTGATTGGATTCACAGGCACTTCACCTACCCCGAGATATGGCGTCAAGTTGACGAGATGAAAGCAATCGCATTGACGAGTCCACTCCCATTTCTAACCTGCGGCGTGTTTGTGTATGCCGCCGCAAGGCTTGGAATCCACACTGTGCCGGCTGCCTTGGCATTTGCCGGTGCGGTATGGATGATAGGTCCATTACCTCTCATCCTCACCAATGCCGCATTCATGAAGCTGCACCGCGTGTTCGTAGCGTCTTATGCAACCGGCTGGCTAATCAAACTCTTGATTGTTGCGATCGGGGTTGGGAAATTCCTTCATTGACACAATCTCGGCATTAGATTCATTCAGCGAGTTCCGAGCGAATAGTGGGCATCCGGAAATTGCTACTTGATCAACCGCTGAGCATGCTCTTCACTCGGAGCTAAAGATTCCAACTGGGAGGCTCAAGCATGTGTGACGTAACGTATACGTTTTGACACGGCCGGATCGTTGAGATCCGGCCATTGATTTTGTGAGATTTATGAGGCGGCTTTTTCGGAGGCTTTTGTCACACCACATATATAAGGTTGCGATTTTACGTTGGAGGAGCCGGCGGGTCTTTGAGAACGCGTTGCACCGTTGCCGTTGAGATGCCATGTTCTTTGGCGATGGCTCTGATGCTGCGGCCGTGACAGCGATCGCGACGGATTGCTTCGCGGTCCAGCGTCAGCGGAGCTCGACCGATGCGGAGACCTTCCAAGCGTGCCCGGCGCATGCCGGCGCGGACCCGTTCGACGATCAGTCCACGTTCGAGTTCAGCGATCGCGGCGATGATCACGACGATGGCTCTTCCGAGCGGACCGCCGGTATCGATGTTTTCCCGGAAGCTCAAGAACTCGACTTCGATTCTGCTTAACTCGTCGAGCACTTCAAGGAAGTGCCGGGTGGAGCGGGCGATGCGATCGCATGCCCAGACCATGACGACGTCGAACCGGCCGCGGCGGGCATCGGTCATCATCTGATCGAGGCCTGGCCGTTTTGCCTTGGTGCCGCTGATCCGGTCGACATACTCATGCACGATCTCATAACCGCGCTGTGCGGCCATCTGGTGTAGGTCGTGTAATTGGGTCTCGGGATTTTGATCGACGGTCGAGACCCTCATATAAAGGACGGCGCGTTTCACTTGCGCCGTCCCTTTGGAGAGTTCTTGGCGACGTAGTCCTTAATAAACTCCATCAGCACGTCGGTCATGTTGAGGCCCTGCGAAGCAGTGGTTGCCTTAAAAGCGTTGTGCAACTCGATGGGAACATTGAGATTCATGCGTTTCAACTCCGGTTCTTCGGCTTTCTTGATCTTTCTCACCCCCTCTCGGAGGTGAGTTTATCTGGTTATGAGTAATGGACGCTACCGGGGGTGTTCCAGACCGGGTCGCACAACAGAAGCATCTCGGCCATTGCATCCCACGGCATGGCCAGGGCATCAAGGATCAACTGCATATGACTGATGGTGTCAGGGAACCACTGTCCCTCCTCAAGAGCCTCCCAGTCAGAGGACTCCATGCAGGCCAGCGGGGCTAACTCCGTGATCGAGCATCCCCGGGCCAGACGGGCGCCCTGGATGAAGCGGCCGAACAAGCGGGCCGAGGCGTAGCGGCGATATTCGGCGAAAACGGCAGGGGAAATGGGTGCAACCTTCATACTGTGTCTCCGGATGGACGGCCTTCGGGGAATCAGCCGCCGGGATTGATAATACACGATGAGTATATACTCAACTAGGATTTAGAGTCAAACCCCCACAGATGAAAATGACGAGTATCTTTCAGGGCTGCCGCTCTGAACTCAAGGACGTAAACCCCGAAGACTATCCCGACATTCACAAGATGGCGATCCTCGCCGACATCGCGCCCTACTCGCGCGAGTACAACACCTTCCGCCAGAAGGTGGGTAAAGAAGCCCAGGGCAATACCGAACTCGAGATCGAATACCAGCGGATCCTCGATCGTGTCCGTCAGACCAAGGACTCTGTCGTTCGCATGGAGAACTGCCGCTTCACCGCCCCGGTCGACGAGATCGAAGGAACGGTTGCATCCGTCTCTCCAGCGGCATCACCCTGAAGGGATTCCCCGGCCGCAAGTTCCAGTTCTCATCCGTGGGCATGAGCGCTGCCGACATGTCGGCGCGGATCCTGGGCGAACAGAATAATCTGACTCGAGCAGAGGCGGCCAAAGACCAGGGATTCTCGTCTTTTGCCCTGTTTCGGCATCATCGAAAACCACTACCGTAAAGAGAGATTATATCTATGTATCTCCCTATATATGCATAGCTTATGCTGGATATCCATGGGCCATAATTGTCCAATTTGTGTCGGATTTCCCGCCGGCGCACATCAGGCCTGCGCACCCATCAAAAACTGCGCCACATTCACTCCAGCATCGGATGAAAACTGCGCCACAGGATCCTTCACATGAGCATTATTGTCCGGGACTCCGTTCGTTATTTTGGGCCGCCAGGTTGCCAACCCTTATGCCTGATTGCTCGTTTGAATGTCTGTATTGCTGAACTGTCCAATGAAGATCAAATTCTCCTAGGCGGCGGAATCAACAATCAACCGCCCGTCGCTCGGGTTTCAAAATGCATCTTAACCATATGCTCGGAAATGGGAATCGGTCCGACATCACCGTGAAAGTTCGCTTCACCAAAGCGCAAATCAATATCCTTAAAAACGCCCTCGGGCAGATCAATGGGTCCTATCGGGTTCACGTACGCGAGGGACGTTCTGCTTTCTCTTACCCCTTCCGCATTTTCCCCCCACTTCACTCTTATCCCCCTATTCGTGGTTTTAAAGACGGTACCTTCAACCAACAATTCATGGACAAACTCCTTGAACTCGGGAAGGGCTTGAATGCGAATACAAGAAACAGTGCATCTGTGCGGATGGATACCTTTCAGATCCGCGCGGCTGTCTTCGCCATCCGCGCATATATCGACTTTGTACGCCACTTGCGATACCAGCTCCGTCTGAAGAAGCATGAAGAAGACAGGATGTCGTTGCACGTTGACGATCAGTCCTTCGCGCAGCTAAAGGCGAAGTCGAAGCGCGTGATCCATTCGTTAGAACGCCATATGAAAAGAGCGAATCGAGCGCTAATGACAGCAGTCGACAAGGAACATTACACCGCGCAAACGGTTGTATGGAAGGCGCATCTACGATGGATGCAGTTGCATATTTCCTATCACAAGCCGTGGGGGGAGCCGAATCATCACCTCCGAAAACAACGACAACGGAACATAGATGATCTAGTGACAATGGCGAAGCGTGGCATTCGCAATGAAGGCTATCGGCCAGCGGACGAGGATGAGCTTCGACGCTTGATGCGACTTTATGCGAAGTATGCTCGAGACGGCCGACAGGGCCGTTGGACCGTCCCCTTTCTATTAGCCAACAGAGCAGACATTAGCAGGACCTATCACCTGGCGCATTTTGTGCTAGACCGTTTGAAACTCAAGGAGTTGCCTAAACCATGACAAAGGGAAAGAAGGCTAGCAAAAGGGAAAAAGCCAAACGCGTGAATAACACTGCCCATCAGCGGGCTCTAGAAAACCCTGAAACTCAAGCGGCTCTGAGCGACCTCCGAGAGCGTTGGAACGACATAAGCGCGAAGAAACGGGGAGAACAGCTGCTTAGATTAATCGGCTTTGGATGTTCAGTTCGTGGGATCGCTGATGATTTGGTTAAGCCGGCTTCAAATATCCGCAGGGACATTGCACTCGCAAATTCACCGGAACCAGAGAGCGGATGGATCGAATTGATGAATTCAACCATCGCTAAAAGGCCTCCAAAGCAGAAGAAAGAGCTCTCTCGCCTGGATGCCAGTCGCGAGGCGAGGATGCCACCGAAGAAGAAATCGTTCATCAAGAGGATGCACCCTGCGAAAGAGGATTTGCCCTCCCTAACCATTCAGCAGCCCCAAAAGGTCATTTCCCCCTTGTCAACGAGTATCAAAGCACGCCCGCTTGTGAACCGCGCATCGAGCAATCAACAGAGCCAATCAGCAGAGCACGAATCAAAACCAGACTTGGTTGCTCAATACAGCAAATTGCGTGAAAGGCAAATCAATCCGGAGGCTATTCGGCGGTTGGATGAAATCATCAATTCAACCGATACGAGACCAATTCGGAACGCACGATCGATGACGAGGCAAGGTAAGCCATCGCCCCAAACAGACCCTAACAAGCCCGTGTCTTAAGCTTGAGAGAGCCTTTTGACACACAGGACCGCTGCCTCACAGGATACCGAGCTATCGGATATATTTGCATTTCTCCAAATCGTGCAGAAGGACGGCGGCGTCTTGAGGCCCTCCGTGTCAAAGTCTGATTGGCCGTAATGGTCTTCGCATCGCTATTAAGGAAAACCTGAGACCCCTTTCAACCCGAACTCCTGTTTTTCCATTTGAATTAGTGCCGATCTTTGTTAATCTTAATAATGAATCCACGGCCACGGTGTTGAACTGCAGTGGCGGCCATGATTAACCTCGGGGGAACGAGGCCATTGGCGACCGGACAAGCGCGTTCCGCCCCACGCGTTAGCATTTTGCGAGCGAGACCTGAGTCACCCGAGAGAATGATCCCCGGGGATAAGGCAGATGGAAACCCCAATTCCAATCCAGCAAGTCATCCCCAACCTGGGGCAGTTGGATCTTCGCTTTGTCTACTCAACCTTTCCGTCCGCCTGACCCCACCGTAGATGGCCTCATCCAGGCCACCCTCGAAATAGCCAACCGTGACGCTGCGATCCGCCGCAAGCTCAAAGCCGCTTTGCTAGCAGGGGAATATTCACAAGCCATCCAGTTCGCAAGTGATCTGGTAGGGGTTAAATTCGTCCCTAAGGCCGTCGAGGATGATATCAAAGCGGCATAAGCCATTCTCAGTAAGCCATATGAAGCATCAAAGGAGGTAGAGTAACCAGATGAGCCTCAAGGTCGCGGAATGGATCAGAGTCAGCGATGAGAGCCAAGCTTCTCCGGAGCGCTTTGGCATCCCGGCCCAACGCACCGTAAACCGCGAAACGTGTAAGCAGTACGATCTCGAAGTAGTCAAAACGTTCGAAGTTTCTGACGTGTCCGGCAAAGACATCATGCTGGCTCCGGAGACTGCTGAGCTAATCAACCTGATGCAATCGGGAAGGATTCAAGGTGTCGTTGCTCGGGAGTTCTCTCGCTTGATGAGGCCGGATAGCTTCAGTGATTACACCTTGCTTGGTGTCTTTCAGCAGACGAGGACATTGCTCTATCTCCCCGAAGGCCCTGTGAATATGAGCGAAAAGACCGGACGCCTGATGGCTTCCGTTCAAGCTGCGATTGCAGGATTTGAACGGAGCACCATCCGTGAACGTTTGCACCGCGGGAATGAAGAAAACCGGAAGAGTGGCGGACGCTTTGCGTCCACACTTCCCAAAGGGGTCGGATATTCAAAAGAGAAAGGCTGGTTCTACACCGACCAGGCACAGCGCGTCAAAGAAGCATACGAGCTGGTTCTCAGTGGCGAGTCGCTAAATGAAATCGGACGATTCCTCGGCATGTCTCCTGTTGGAGTCCGCTACATGATCCACAACCCCATCTATAAGGGCTGGAGGATATACGAGCGGGAATGCGCAGAAGCGAGACCGAGCAAGAACGGAAGACAGCCAAAATATAGACCACTGAAGCAACGGTCACCTGAGAATGTTATCCGTGCCCAGGTCATAAAGGAGCCTCTTGTCTCTCCGGAGGTCTGGAGTAGGGCTTGCAAGATTCTTGATGTGAAAAGCGAGTCATCTAGGCGTGACAGAGTCGGAGGAATCGCATCCTACAATGGCTTCTTGTTCTGTAACGAATGTGGCCGAATCATGACCCCTATTCGTGGCTCGGGTAAGGGCTACTATGTTTGCCTCAACCGCTACCAGCGAAGGAATTGCTCTCAGGGCTACGTCCGCATAGCGGAAATGGAAGGGCGGGTTGATTCCCTGCTCTCTTGGCAGATGACTGATCCAGCTTTTCTACGTCGCCTGGTAATGCGATGGGAAGTGAATTCCAGGGATACAAAGAATGCGTCTGTAATTGATCGCTTGCAATTGGAACAGAAAGCCTTGGAACGGAAGCGTGTCCGAACGATCGACATATACGCTGATGGGGACATCACGAAACAGGAGCGGACGGAGAGACTTGGAGTCATCGCTCAGCAACTCGGACGATTGGAGGAAGAGATCTCTCGGCTCAGGGAATCGGCACAGCCCACGGAATCGAGTCAATTGGTGGAGATGTTCAAGGTGTTCGCCGGCTTCGATACCAGACCGAAGGAAGATAGACGCAAACTGCTAAGCCTGTACATTCCACGCATACGTATCAAAGATGGTGAGGTCGTGAGCCTGTATCGCTTGCTGGACAATGTTGAAAGTCGTTACGATAAGAAATGCTCACGGAGCTGATCATTGTCCGCACCAGCCAGGTGAATGAGACTCCCTACTGCCTGGCGAGCCACACGATTCTGGCGAAGGGGTTGGGATGGTCGGATGACCAGCTTTCGCACCTGGCCGAGTGGCCCAAGCGCGATGATTTCACAACCGCGGAGAAGGCTGCGCTACGCCTTGCTGAAACCGTGACGCGTGATGCTCACGCAGTGACCGATGAGCAGTTTGCGGAACTGCGGAGTTTTTATTCGGAGGGCGAGATTGTGGAATTGCTGTGCGCCATCGGGCTTTTCAATTACTTCAACCGTTTTAATAATGCTCTCCGCATGGAGCCGACCAAACCGGGTGAGGGCGGTCGCGCAGCGCCAGAAAAGCAAACTGCCGGGACGAACCGGTGAATGATGGGACTGAGCCGGAGCAGTCGCCAAGTTGTTCGTCTGCAACATAACTCGATGAGGAGTTGTTAGCTTAATGAGATTGAAATTGCCCACGGGCGAATTCCACGCGTACCTATTTGACTGCGACGGGACCATAGCAGACTCGATGCCGCTGCACTACAAGGCATGGAAGAAGGCGTTGGCTGAATACGGAGGCTCCTATGACGAGGATTTGTTTTATGCGTGGGGCGGCAAGCCGGTGCGGAAGATCATTGCCGATCTAAACGATATGCAGGGCCTGAACATGCCGGTAGATGCACTTGCAGCGCGAAAGGAAAGTTTTTACCATGCCCAGTTACCTGAGTTGAAGGGAATTCCTGAGGTCCTTGAGCATATCGAAGCGATGCACGGGCACATTCCATTTGCGGTGGTATCGGGCAGCAGGCGAGCTTCGGTGGTTGGATCGCTAACTGCGCTTCATCTGTTGGATAAATTCGATGTGCTGGTCTGCGCCGAAGACTACGCGCATGGCAAGCCCGCCCCGGATGGTTTTCTGCTGGCGGCATCGAAGCTAGGCGTGGCACCGGAACATTGCCTTGTCTTCGAAGATACGGACCTCGGAATTCAGGCCGCGACAGCCGCCGGTATGCAATCCGTGCTGGTGGCGCAACCTGTACGCGAGAATCTGGGAACCGGAGCGATAGCGGAAGCGTAGGTTGAATTCAGGAGGCGAAAGTGGCTGAGCTAAGTGTGCCCGCAGCACAACGTGATGCTGCTGAAAGCGACTCTGGCGCCCACGATCGCAATTCCCTGCTTCCGGTGCTTTTCATCGCTGCGGCGGCTGGGCTGCTTCACATTTTCACCAATGGCCGTTACGGTTTCCATCGCGACGAGTTGCAGTTTCTCAGCGACGCGCGGCATCTCGACTGGGGCTATGTTTCGTACCCGCCTTTGACGCCTTTCATCGAACGCATCGGCCTCGTTCTCTTTGGCTTGTCGATGGTGGGCTTGCGGTTATTTTCAGTGATCGCACAGATGCTCGTGATTGTTGTGTGCGCTTTGATGGCTCGGGATCTGGGTGGACGACGACTCGCGCAGATCACCACCGCGCTTGTAGTGGCGCTTTCGCCTCTTCCCATATTCGAGGCTACCGAATTTCAGTACACTTCCTTCGCGTTTTTGTGGTGGGTGTTGGCCTCGTGGTTCACCATTCGCCTGCTAAAGACTGAAAACCCGCGTTGGTGGCTGGCGATCGGTGCGGCTCTCGGCCTTGGCCTGCTGACCAAGTACGCCATCGTGTTCTATATTGCCGGGATTCTGGCCGGCATGGCATTTACGCCGGCGCGTCGATACTTCGCGTCGAAGTGGTTCTGGGCGGGCGTTGCCCTTGCGTTGATCATCTTTCTACCCAACCTCATCTGGCTTATCCGGCACGATTTCATTTCCTACAAATTCCTGCAGCACATTCATGTGCGCGATGTCGGCGAGGGACGCGCGGATGGATTTTTACTGAACCAGTTTCTGGTATGTGCGAATGTTTTCAGCGTGCCCGTATGGCTGATGGGACTGTATGCATTTCTGCGCGACCGCCGCTATCGCATGATGGCATGGATGTATTTCGTCCCGCTGCTGGTGTTCTGGATCGACAAGGGCCGCTTCTACTATGTCGCAGAAGCCTATCCCGTGTTGCTGGCCATGGGCGCCGTTGCTTGCGAAGCGTGGATAAGACGGATTCCGCGATGGACACAGGTCACGGTTGAGGCTGTGTTCTTTGCTGCAGCACTTTTCGCGGGGGGATATTTCTTTGCGGGCTGGGTGCCGCTCGCCTCGAGCGGTCCACTGCGTGATTTTGCGTTCAGACATAGCGAGGACCTGCGCGAAGAGATCGGATGGGATGAGTTGGTGAAGAACGTCGCTGCGGTGCGCGATTCCCTGCCCGTCGATCAGCAGCATAATGTCGGCATCCTCGTGGGCAATTACGGCGAGCAAGGCGCGATTGAGTTATTTGGTCCGGCCTACCATCTGCCCCCACCCATCAGCATGACCAACTCGGCATGGCTGCGCGGCTATCCTGCACCGACGCCTTCGACATTGATTATTGTCGGATCTTCGCGGGAGTGGATCGAAAGCAACTTTACCGGGTGCAGGTTCGCGGGCCTCACCGGCAACTCTCTCGGCGTTAAAAATGAAGAGAGTGAGTACCACACCGATATTTTCGTCTGCGGGCCGCCACGCCAACCTTGGCCCGTGTTCTGGAAGAATCACGAGCGGTTTGGATGACGCACGCAACAGCCCAGGCCAGAGTTGTAAGGAATATACTGGTCTCCTTCAACCGATCCACGGAGTTTCTCTTGCAAATGCTGCGCTGCTGGACGATCATGCTGTGCGCGATTCTGCTTACGTTCCCTGCGTCGGCAAAGAGTAGAATTACGAAGCTCACCTTTGATTTTTCAGAACACGCAAGAGTGATGTATGTGGTCGTGCCTGAGAAACCAGAAGCGATGCCTGTCGTGGTGCTGCTCCACGGGTCCGGACGCAACGGCGAGATCATGGCTCAAGCGTGGAAGGACTTGGCGGGGCAAGAGGGTTTCATCGTCGCCGCTCCCGATGCGTTCGACCCTGCTTCGTGGGGTTCGCTTATGGATCCACCGGAGTTTTTTTCGGCTGTAGTCGAACAGGTAAAGGCAATCCATGCCGTCGATGAGAGTCGCATCTACCTATTTGGTCACTCTGCAGGTGCGGCCTACGCGCTATTTCTGGCCGTCATGGATTCAGATTTGTTTGCGGCCACAGCCGTTCATGCAGGTGCGCTGCAGGCAAACCCTGACGGACTGTTTGAGCAGGCAGACAGAAAGATGCCGATCGCAATCTGGGTAGGCGATCACGATCCCAATTTCCCGGTCGATACGGTTGAGGCGACGAGACGCCTCTATGCCGCAAACGGATACGAGATCAAGTTGAATCTAATTCCGAATCACGATCACAACTACTACGCTATTTCCGACCAGGTAAATGGAAAAGCCTGGGATTTTCTAAAGGGAGTTCGACTGAAGTCGGCAAGCAACGCCGGTCAGCCTTGATACTTCTCTGAATCACCAATCGTCACCCGATACCATTTCTTGGTCACAATCTTGAATCGATAAGTACCTTCAAACGCTACGGTCCGTATAGCACTGTTCATCACACGGCTTCGACGCGGAGGAGATTTCGTGCAATCGATGCGCAATGGAATTCTGATTTCAGCATTGCTTCCTTTTGTGGGGTGGTCGCAATCGCCTTCACTCACGGATCCTGCGGTAGCGGCCGCTGACAAGACATACACAACACAAAACTGGGCAGACGCCGAGAGTCAATATACAGCCCTCACACAACGTAGCCCTGAGAATCCGCGCTTTTGGTACCGGCTCAGCGTTTCTGCCCGGCAAGAAAAGCATTATGAGGTCGCGCTCTCCGCGATGCAAAAAGCCAAGACGCTGGGTGCGAGCAAGAATCTTCCCAATTTCATCGCGGACTACGAAATCGCCATCATTCTTGCCGGTATGGGTGATGCGGATCGCGCGCTCGCGTCGTTGAAAGCCTCGGCTAATGGTGGATTCTCTCAACCAAACCGGCTCGCCAATGATCCCGAATGGAGTTCTTTGCGCAGCAATCCGCAGTTTATGGCGCTTTCGAAGCAGGTGCAGCACAACGCTGCCCCCTGCGAAGATGCGGAGTTTCGGCAGTTTGATTTCTGGATTGGAGATTGGGACGTCGCGTCAGCTTCCGATGGTACGCACCAGGGTTCGAGCCACGTTGCGAAAGAGATGGACGGATGCGTCATCTGGGAGAACTGGACTTCGGCCGGCGGTCCTTATTTTGGTAAGAGCTACAACACCTGGAACGTGAATCTCAAGCGTTGGGAACAATACTGGGTTGATAACGCCGCGGGCGTCATCTTCTTTCACGGCGGAATCAAAGACGGGGTCATGGACTACTGGACGGACGACGTACCCCTGCCAACAGGCGGCACGCTTCTGCGGCACCTTCAGTTCTTCAACCTTGGTCCGGACAAAGTCCGCCAGTTTTCGCAGGGATCGAACGATGGCGGAAAAAACTGGCACGTGGAATATGATTTCATCTACACGAAAAGCCCTCAGAAACCCGTAGCTCCCGGATCCTGATCAATACAGCAGCACCGCAAGGCGATAAGAAGTGAAGGTGCCATCATCTCCGCGTGCGTCGCAACTGCCTACCGCCGCTTCCTGGAATTGATGGGAGGCGAGATGATCGGCCAGTTGTTTCGGAAGATGTGTCACGTCCGAGCTTTCCCAGCGCATGATGAATGCGGGCTGCGAAAGGCTGTCGGAGCCGGGCAATCCCTTATCCATGATGCAGGCGGCGCGCGCGGCCCGATGATCAGCCAAGACCTTCACACCCGTTCGTTGGATTAGTTCAGAGAAACGTGATTCAACCTGTTCCTGTGTAAGCGCCTGCACGTTTCGAGAGAAATCCGCCGTGGCGTATAGCACTCCACGACTGGCAACGACGGCAATTCCAACGCTGTCTACCTCAGGACTCAGCATGTTTTCCCGATGCGGTTTCGACTGCATCCAGCCATCCTGAATGGCTTCTATCGTGTGCGCGACTGCAACATTCTCTTCGATCAAGTCGAAGTGCGCACCGGTCAGGCCGGCACGTTCAGAGACATTCAACTCTCCGGGATATTGATGAGCGATTGGCCCCTCTGAGGCCATCCGGAGTGTGTGCTTGCGTGCTGCTTCGGCAAGCGAGCGGTCCCACTGGAGCGGCGGCACTCCCGCCGCGGCGCGAGCCTGATTGGCCAGCCGCATCAACTGTTCTGCCTCTGGCTGAATTTCCCGGCCTTCCTGCGCTAACAAGGGAAGCGACATTGCAATCAGAAGCCAGAAAGCCACGAACAAGAGAGAAAGTCGTTTATCCAAACTAGTCACGCCCACTTTCAAAAATACAGGATCTTTCCGTCGCGATATTTTGACATCATCTGGAGGTTTGGAACCCAGGTCGGCTCCCCTGATCTGCGATCCCAGATTTAGATAGCTGGTTTACGGTAGTCCTTACTGAAACCGCCACGCGATCCGATCCAGAGGATCAGAAGGAGAGACGGCAATCCGACGACGCTGGTAAGCGCAAAAAACTGTGTCCAGCCTATCTTCTCTGACAACACTCCGCCCGAGGATGCGATCACAGTGCGACTAAGCGATGCGAGCGACGACAGCAGCGCGAACTGGGTTGCTGTAAAAGCGGGCGAGCACAAACTGGAAAGCCATGTTATTAACGCGGTCCCTGCCATCGCCCCCGTGAGATTTTCGGCGGTAACGCATAAGGCAAGGTATCCGACCCGATGCCCGCCTACGGCCTGGAGAACAAAAAACAGATTCCCGATTGCTTGTAAGATTCCGCAAAGAATCAGCGAGCGGAGAATCCCGAATCTGGTCGTCACGACACCGCCAATCAGGGCTCCCGTCACAATCGAGAAGAATCCGAATATCTTCGAAGCAGTGGCGATCTCAGGGAGCGAAAATCCCAGCGATATATAAAGCGGCGTTGACATCACACCCGCCATTGCCTCGCCCATTTTGTAGGCGAAGATGGCAATCAGAATGACGAGCCAAAGCGGCCGGTTCATGAAATCACGAAACGGTTCGATCACGGCTTTGAAAAGCGCGTGAAGAATCGTCTGCCACACCGAGTGAGCGACATACGACTTCTCCGCGGGCAGCTTCGGTTCGGGACCGAACACAAAGACCAGTAGTCCCACCCCAAGCAGTGCAGCCATGGTGGCATAGGCTGCGAACCACCCGTTCGAGGCCGCGATGAACAAGGAGCCCGCTCCGGCAGCCAGCATGCCAATTCGGTAGCCGGACTGAATCATGGCCGCTCCGGGGGCCTGCTGTTCGCTGTCCAGGCTCTCCACACGCCAGGCATCGATGACAATGTCCTGGCTCGCAGACAGAAACGCAACCACAACCGCCAGGACAGCCATGCGCGAGAGGTTGTGCTTCGGATCGCATGATCCCATAGCGAGGATTGCACCGATGAGAAGAATCTGGATAGTGATTCCCCAGCCGCGCCGTCGTCCCAAGGGCAGCGGTGGAGGCACTCGATCAATGAGCGGCGCCCATACGAATTTGAATGAGTAAGCGGTGCCAACCAAAGCGATGGCGCCAAGCGTTGAACGCCGCACGCCGACAGTCGCAAGCCATGCTTGAAGAGTGGAGTACGTGAGAAGCAAAGGCAGGCCGCTGGCAAATCCAAGAGCGAGCACCTGCAGCACGCGTGGCTCAGTGTAGGTTGCGACCGCTTTACGCCAGTTTGTTTGAGCGTGTACTTCGTTGGTTCCGGGTAAGTCAGTCATCTCAGTTTTTCGGGTATCCTGAATCAGCCTTTTGTAGCACTTCAGTTTTTTGCATCAAGGATCGCAGGAATCAATCTTAGAGCAGTGCTGGCCAATCAGAAGTAGGAGAGCCAACAGAGTCAACGTACCACGAATGGCTTCACCCGCTCCCAGTCTCGTCACGTGAGATTACATCTCGTTGATTCACTGCATTGGGTTATCGGCAGTCGCAGTTGCAGTGCTTGGCTTCAACTTCCGGGGAGACGCTCTGTGCGACCAATTCGGTCCGCGCACACGTCTGGAAATGGGGTTGTGATAGAGCTATGGTGATTGTGAAAAAAGGCGACTGTGAGCATTGCGGTAGATTCTACCGCTATTCGCTCTGGCACTCCGGCTTCGGAGACAACTCCTACGCATACTGCGACGATTGCGGCATGCTGGCCTCGATCAATTACGAAAATCCGGCTGTTGTAGGTTTCCCGCCTCTCACGACGCAATACGCCGAAATTGAGGAATCATGGGAGCCGTTGTTGCGGCCTTGCTCCTGCGGTGGGCGATTCCGTAAAGGTGCATCGCCGCGCTGCCCTTTCTGTAATGAGCCTCTTTCTGCCAAACATGCAGCAGGCCACATTCAGGCACAGGCACAAGGCGCGGGAAAGGGATGGCGCTGGCAGCAGAACTGGAGCGGCGTCTACTGCATGGCCATCGACAATCCGCAAAATCCAGGAACCCCTCTGCAGATTGTGGATCCCGTGATCGCACCGGAACTTGTCAAGACCAAGAGGCGCTGGTCGCTCCTGTTTAATTTTGGCCGATGAAGATTGGAATAGTCAGCGATACGCACGGGCTGCTGCGTCCTGAAGTAATTCCGGCGCTAACAGGAGTTGAGCACATCCTTCACCTGGGCGATGTCGGCGACCCTCAGATTTTGAAATCACTTGAAACGGTGGCGCCCTTAACCGCGATCCGCGGCAATATAGATCGCAGCGGGCCTTGCAGCCTTCTACCCGCGACCGAAGTTGTGCTGCTCGAAGGTAAGTACATCTATATGCTTCACGATGTGCACACCCTGCACCTGGACCCCGCAGCTGCCAAATTCGCGGCGGTGCTTTATGGCCACTCGCATCAGCCGGGCTTTAGGCGGCACAAGGGCGTGCTTTACTTCAATCCGGGATCTTGTGGACCGCGCCGCTTCGAACTCCCTGTCACGATAGGAATGATGACAATCGAGAAAGATACCGATCCCGTCGCCGAGATCGTGCACCTTGATTGTGCTTAGCGGAGGTCCCGCTCGGTTCGTTGATCGCCCTTGGTCTTGAACCGTGAAACACCAACATAAAACGTATTCGCATCGGTGCCCGGGTTGTGTTGGCTGATGTTTGCGTTGGACAAGTGTTGATAGCGATAGCCAATCGTGATTGCCTGGTTTTTATGGTGGAAGATGTTTACTCCAGTTCCGTAATCAATCGTGTACATGAATTGCGAACCCTGCGGGCTGAGTACGCGATCGCTGAAGTAGATGAATCCTCCGTCGGTAGAAAAGAACGGCTGCACACGATGAAGCGGCAGGAAGTCTGCCTGAAATCCCACTGGACTGAGTCCGCTGCCGTAGACGCGCTTGCGCTGGTTAAACAAAGTCCCTGTCGAAGTTGTGTTCGGCGTAGGCCAGTCGAGCATGGCCAGCGCTGTCATCTCGGGAGAATAGCGCAAGGTCCACGATTGATGATGACGGTAGAGTTCATAAGAGTAGCGGAGATCGATTGGCATGTACTTTACGTCGCCGGCATATCCCCAGATGTGACCACTCATCGCGGAAATTCCCCACCATGCACCAAATTCGTGTTTGCCGCCCGGACCCTGCCAGTTTGGCGGGGCGGTTGCGACAGGAGCGGGCTCAACTTCGGCAAGGTAGGCCTCGGCGCCGCTGTCATGATGCCGCGAGGCATAGCGCATTGCCTCGGCAGTCGATGCGGTCACGCCTTCACCGGCATCGCTGAAGAAGCTGTTCGCCTTGACGATGCGCGAGTCGCGATACCATGGTGGGCGGAAGCGCAGAATGTTGGCAAAGCCGCGCGCCGGTGTGAGGAAGTTCGCCATTGTCAGCAGAATCGGATTGTGGCTCTTGTCTTCGAGCTTGGTCACTACATGCTTGTCGAGATAATCCTCGGCAATGGTCCATCCGAAGCCCCCGAGCGGCGTGGTGACAAGCTCAACCCATCCGGTCTCGTTGGTTAATACACCCTTGTCGTAGAAATAGTGATCGCCATTGTGACCGATGCTGGCTTCGCCGAGCGGGCCGAGTTTCCACTCAAAGCTGTAGAAGGTTGACCACGCGAGCGCACGCATGCGGGAGTGCCAATAAGCGCGATCATTCTGGAAGTCGAGGGTCATTCCTTTTGGGTCATTCTGGATCCAGATGCTGTTGGTGATGGCGCCCATCATGGGATGGCCCACATAGTCGTCGAGCGCCGGGTTGTTGTCGGACCACCGATCCCAACGCCACTCTGCAGCCGACGCGATATAACGGTCCCACCATTTCCCGGTGAGCGTTTCGGTGCGATACCAGTAGCCCGTGTAGACATTGCCGGCGTTTTCAAATGAATTAAACAGCAGGGACTCAATCACCATCGGTCCCCAATGCATTCGGCATTCACGCGCACGAGTTGTGTCCGTGGGACAGTCCTTAAGCGGTACGTATCCTTGATGCGGGGGCGGCTCTACACGGGGTTCGAAAGCTTCGCCGGTGGACGCGCTCCAAGCCTCAGGATTGAACGGCGGCAGAGTAGCGGATGTCGATGGAGACCCTGCGTATGACGGTTCACCCAATACCGGCATCTGCCCGGAGGGGATGTTGTTGAGTTGCACCGGAACGGGTGCTGCTGGAAGCGGCGCATCTGGGATGGACGATGCATTTCCTGCGGAGTTCGGTACTTGATCGGATCGCGAAGGCGGATCGGCTACTGCGACTGGTGCCTCTTGCCCGACGTCGGCGGATTGTGAAAATGCTGCATTGCAGGCGGACAGGCAAATCACGGTGAATATAAGGTTGCGAAATAGCAAAAGGTATCGCTGCAATGGGATCAATTCGTATTTTTCTTTATTCGTCTTTCTACTGCTGTCGACATGCTCTGCTTCGGAACACGATCTTTTATACGTAGGGAACTTCAAGCCTGCAGGCCTCCTGAAAAGATTGATTCGGGAAATCTTGGTGATAGGGCCGGGAAACGCAGCGATTCAGCTACTTATCTATTAGACATTCAAATATTGAAGAAGCCTTCTTACTTACAAATGAAGATTTGGACATCCTGGTTCGATCAGACCATACCTGGAAAGCTTGGATGCAGATTTCGACCTATCTCCTGTCTGCAAGCTTCATCAAATGGGGGGGGGAATTCACGAACATGTTTGCCGACCAATCGGCAGCAAACATCCCAGGACCAGGGGTAGTCCCGGGTTACAGATGGCCGTGAGCAAACCCGCTGACCCAAACCGTGCCTTCTGCTTTTTTGCCTGCTTTACAGTGACAAAGGAGAGCCGAGAATCGATTGCGGATTGCCATCGATCCCCAACTCTCGCTCGATTGGGCCAAAAACGAAAGGACGCTTAGAACTGGCGGGTGTATTTCCTCACATCACGAATGCCCGCGCCGATGCCCAGGACGTGGTCGATACGGCGCTGAAATGGATCAGATGGCACCGGTTGCAGCTCAGCACTCGCCTCGGCCGCTTGTGTAGCGATAGGTTGGGTCACTTCAGGGGTTACAGCCTGGGAAACTGCCTCGGTGTTTGGGTCTTCCCCGAACAGCGCCTTGAGCACGGTGACGAGTCTCTCAACCTGCTCTTTGCGCACACGCAGCTTTTCAAATTCGGCATTGATCTCGATCAATTCCGTCTTTGCGGCTTCGAATGCTACACGATAAATCTCTCTCGAACCTTCCAATTTCATACCCCCACAGGCGCGTAGTCTAGCACGCGTGTGAAGCTGGAAAGTAAGAGTCAATAGTAAGAGTTACCGGACGCAGTGCGTGACATTCAAGTCTTCAATCACCGCGCAAACAAAGGCAATTTATTGCATTGGGAAGAGAGGATGAGGAACGAGAAGAAGCCGAGGAACAACCCGGCAGATTTCACGAAAAACGGTCAGCGGTGCCCCGCCGTGCTGCCGGCTCCGCACCGCTCACCGTATACACGCTGGCTCGCGGTCAGCGTTAAAACTGGCGACTGAACTTGCGCCCCACACCGTGACCAAGTGCGCTGTCGAGGCGACGCGCAAACGGGTCGGACGAAGCGCCGTTGCCATTGGTGGCTTGATACTGGTACGTAGGCTCTTCCTGAGACTGAATCGCCTCGTTGGCGGCGTCGGAAGCGCTTTGGACGGCGGCTGCTGCGGCCGCGGCTTCTTCCGCACCAAGTAGAGGCTTGAGAGCCATAACAACTTTTTCAATGCGATCTTTGCGCGCCCGGAGTTCCTCATACGCCCCGAGGATGTCGTTCAGTTCCGAGTTCGCCGAGTCAAACGCAACGCGATAAACTTCTCCACTATTGGGCTTCATTTCGATCTCCAGAGCAAAATTTAGCATGATTTAGAATATTGCTTCTGCAACTATTAGGTCAGTCACATCTTTAAGATATTGCAGGACATAGACGCGATCAGGCGCTCCCCATCGAAAGACGGGGAGCGCCTGCTGGGTTGACCATTTTCACACTTGCCAAAGGCGGATCGCTCCGCATTTTCCAGCCCGGTTATGGTCTGCGTACTCTGTTTTGGCCCGTTGCCCTTAGATGGGCGACAGAAGGCCTTCCGGCCTCTGTTGCCAACCCCACAGGGCGTCGTCGATGCGTCTCTGGAACGGGTCCGCGGAAGGTTGCCGGAAATAGGCGACCTGCTCCGCCGTGGCCTCGGCCATCGCATGCACCGGTTCTGGAACCTGCTCTTCCTCCACGATGTGAACCACTGCAGGTTCGGTTGTTGTCACTTCCATGCCAGGTCCGGAGATCTGCATGAAGGTATAGCCCACGGGTTCGAAAGATTTGGATTCGACCTCAGGCGCAGCCTCAGTTGTGGCGGCGCTGATTTCAACGGTTGGGGTTTCGGCCTGAAGACCGATGAAAGGCCTCAAAGCCTCAACGATCTTTTCGATCTGCTCTTTTCTTGCCTTAAGCAACTCAAACTTAGTGACGATGTCGCTGAGTTCGGTGGTCGCTTCGTCCAATGCGAATCGGTAAGTTTCTGTTCTCATAGTCAACCCTTGGTGGCATTGTGTAGCACCTAGGTGTTACCAAACAAGGGATAAGTAACGGCAGGGAGGATTACTGCTGTAACGCAAGTAACGTACGGTATTGTCCTTTTGTGCAGATTTCGGACGAGATGGCTGCGAGAAGGTTGTGGCTGAAACAACTGCTGGCATTGGTGTTGGCGGTTGGCAGGTAGATCGCAGATTCTGTGGAGTCTTGAAGAGTCCTCGTTAAGGCTTCGGTTGGAGCATGGATGGGCACGGAGAGTTCTGGACGTGCTAGAGCTGGTCCCTCGACTTATCTCGGGATCACGAGGCGCTTCGGGAAAGACATCCACCCCACTGAATTGGGTCAATGGGGTGGACGCAGTGAATCGCGGACGCTAGTTGGCCTCGGCTACGAAAACCGCGGTTGTCAGCGCGGGGACTGTGGCGGTACCGGTTTTCAAGTTGAAGCTGGACTGGCGGGTAGATGGATCGTTGGACTGCTTCTGCACCATGTGCAAGTGAAGTGTGAGGCCCTGCAGGGTACTGCTCGTGAAGTTTACCTGCGATGTGGTTGCGTTAAAGACCACAAGGACATGCTTATACATCCCGTAGTTCCCGCCGTTGGCATCGAGCTTCATCACGATCAAGCCCGGAATCTGGCTGGGGCCTGTGTTGAGGAAGGTGAGGTTTTGCTGAATCTCTCCCTCCGTGGCCATATGGAAGAGACCGGAGCTATAGCGAATCTTCAACAAATCCTGAATCGCAGCTTCGGTGTAGGCGATGTTTGCAGGTTGAGGTGTGTAGGCCGGATTGCTGAGCAGCGGCGTCATCAGCGGCCATTGCCCCTGGTTCTGGCTGGCGATCGGAAGGCCGATCCCCCAATTGGCAGTCTGGCCCGTCCAGTCGATCTTGTTGAACCAGTCGCCGGAGTTGTAGCTGTTCTGATCCATGTCTTTCGACCGAAGCATGTCGTCGCCGCCCTGGTAGAACGGGATTCCCTGCCCCAGCGTCACTAGCGCCATGCCCATTACCTGCCGGCGTGCACGCGTGGCAATGCTGTTAGTGAAGCTGGACTTCAACTGCACCGCGTCAAAGAGATCCTGGTTGTCGTGGACGGATGCGTAGTTCACCGCCTCAATCGGACTCTTCGTGTAGCCGGTCGGCTGGCCGTTATAGTTGACCTCCGCTCCGGTCACCGTGCCGCCGGAACTACCGACGAAGGTGTAGTCGCGAAGATTGCCGGTCAGGCCGACGTCGATCCAGTCGGAGTATTGCAGCAACTGGGATTTCTGTTGATCCGCAGATTGGCTACCGCTTGTGAAAGTGCTGGGATCAGTAAACTCACCGGTTGCGAATCCCTGCACCCGCTCATCGGTAAACGGGCTGCCGCCGCGTATGCCGTCGCGGATGCGATCGTTGAATGTACCGATGCCGTATCCGTAGAGATTGATCTGCGACGCGTTGGGACCGATCTGGTTGTTGGCGGTATCGCCAAAGTTGAAGCCTTCACCGTAGAGATAGATCTTCGAACCGTCGACGCCGTCTTTCTCCGGCGTCAGAGCCTGCAGAGCATTCTGAATATTCTGCATGTTATAGGTGAACTCAAAGCTCATGATGTCGAAGCGGAAGCCGTCGATCTTGTACTCCTTGGCATTGAGCACAAGTGTATCGATCATCAGCTTCTCCATCATCTTGTGTTCGGCAGCGGTATCGGCGCAGCAGGAGCCGGTTTCAAGGCTGCCATTAGCGTCGAGGCGGTGATAGTAGTTCGGCACCACTTCATCGAGGTTTGAATTAGGACTCTCGCCCGCAGCGTTGGTGTGGTTGAAGACGACGTCCTCGACGACGCGCAGACCTGCTTTATGCAGCCCTTCCACCATCGTCCGATACTCGCTGACGCGATTGTCGGGGTTGATCGCATAGCTACCTTCCGGCGCCATGAAGTGCACCGGATCGTACCCCCAGTTGTAGGCGGGATTCGTCTGGCTGGCAGTGACGGCAGCCTGCTGCTGCGTGCCGTCTGGTGGATACTGCGCCAGGCCACTGGGAATGATCCACGTGGTTTTGTCTTCGTTGACACTGGCGAAGTGGAAAGAAGGAAGAATGTGGACCGCCTTCAGTCCGCTCTGTGCGAGCGAACGAAGATGTTTCATGCCATTAGAATTCTGATCGTTGAATGCGTCATACATGCCGCGATGGGATGCCGGCACGGTGAGGTCATTCACGCTGAAGTCGCGTACATGAAGCTCATAGAGACTCAGATCACTGAGGCTGTTTAGCCTTGGTGAATTCGAATCGTCCCAGCCGTTGGGTTTCGTCTGATCCGACTCCAAGTTGGTGATGCGGCTTTTGGTTCCGTTCAGTGCCAGGTCGATTGAGTAGGGATCGCTCGTGATGTTGGTATCCACAGCACCATCAGCCGAGACCCAGACCTTCACGCTGTAGAGGTAGTACTTGCCCTGCCAGTTAATGTCGCCGCCTGCGGCCCATACACCGTTGTGATAAATCATCGGCACTGTGGCGGACGGAGTTGTGTCGGTGGCGTGGTCGAAAATGAGAAGCGACACGCTCTGCGCCGTGGGCGCCCACAGCTTCAGTTTGACGGCATAGTTTTCGAGATCGGGCCAGTCGCTCCATGTCTGCTCGTTGCCTGCATGGAAGACGACGCCGAGTTTGCCGGGATAGTAGTAAAGGTCGTCGAGCACGCCGGCGAACTGTAGGCCGGTTGCATACTGGAGCATTCCACTCTGACCGACCACCGAAAGCGCAAGCTGGCCTTGAAGCGCAGTCTGCAGGGTGGAGAGTGGCGTGTCAGGTGGGAGTTGCAAGACGGTGTAGCTGCCCAACTGCGGATAACGCGCGAACTCATCGGCGGTGAGGCTGCCACCCGCAGTAAGAGGGATCGTGATGCCGCCAGTGATGCCGGTCGTGGTAACCGACAAGCCACCGTTCAGACTCGAGTTAAGAGCATAGGTTGCGCCGCTGGTAGCGAATTGAGCCGGAAGAGCAACGCGCTGCCGATCGATCCAGTAGGCCTGCTCGATATTCAGCAGGCTATTCAAGATCTGTGTTGCGGTTGGCGTCGTCGTGAAGACCATGGCATTGCCGGAAATGGCCCATGCCTCGGTATTCGTAGCGACGTCGAGATACATGTTCGGACCTGGATCCTTGGCGCCGGTCGAAATGTTGTGGATGATGAATCCGAGGTTCTGCGGATTGGGTTTCAAGCTGATGTCAAAGTACGCGCCGTAAGAATCAAAGGCAGTCACGCCGGTGAGCCCGTCGTTGTAATCGCCGGTATACTCCGCGGTGTCATTGAACGCGTAGCAGGTCCAGTTGGAATAGTTCCCGTCTGGACGGTAGTAGTGAATGCGCGCATAACCGGGCAGCAGTGCGTTGGGAGTAGTGAGGTTCACGGCACTCTTATAGAGTTTGCCGATACCCGTAAACGCCCAGTATTCAAAGCCCTCGGTAGCGGGGTCGACGAACTCATTGGGACCAGTGTCTTTTGCGCCCGTGTAGATGCTGTGAATAATGAGACCAACATTCTGCGCGCTGACAGGCACGGCAACATCGAAGTATGCGCCATATGCGTCGTAGTTCGTCACCGGAACAAGGCCGCTGTTGTAGTCGCCTCCGTATTCGGTGGTGTCGTAGAAGGCATACATGGTCCATCCGCCGTAGTTGCCGTCAGTGCGGTGATAGTGAACGCGCACGTATCCCGGCAATAAAGCTGTGGGATTGGCGAGGTTGGGAGCCGACGTATAGAGCTTTGCGATGCCGGAGTAGGCCCAATACTCAACGCCCTGCGTTGCAGGATCGACAAAGAGGTTATTGGGCGTGTCTTTCTGGTCGCCGCCGGAGGCCGTGGGATTGTGAATGATTATGCCCACTTCTTGCGCGCCGGTGGTGACTCCTACGTCGAAGAAGGCACCGAAGCTGTCACTGCCTGCTACCTGGACAGGACCGCCACTGTAGTTGCCGGTGTTTTCCGTGGTGTTGTCGAAAGCGTAGATAGTCCAGCCGGAGTAGTTGCCATCGGGGCGGTGGTAGTGAACGCGAATGTGACCGGCGGGAATTTGTGCGGCGATGGATGGCAGCAGGCCTAACAGCAGGAGTGCGAACGCGACGATAGACAGACGCTTCGCTACAGGGGGGCGGAATTTCATGGGGCGGCTCTCCCAAAAATTGTGTCCGGATATTCGAACTTGTTTTCTTCCGGCGACGGGAGGATATACCCGCGTCTGGTCCGCTCGCAATCGTCTTCTAAAGTTCATCAGATTGCGAGGTTGGCGGGATGCTCGAAAAGTGAGCTACGGCTACGGCTTTTGGGTTGGAGCTGGCGGACTGGCGGGTTGCGGTGGATAGTCGTGATCTACAGCATCCCTGAGGAAGCGCAGAAGCACGACTTCCGGCGCGTCGAGACCATCTTTCATTTCACGCGACCACAGCGGGCCGCTCAGTTTTCCCTGTGGGGTCAGCGAGAAAACGCGTAGCGTATCGTCGGCGGGGCCAGCTTCACCTCTGGCTCCTATGGCATCGACATTATCCGAGCGGTCCGGGTTACCCCCGGGATTGGGGTTGCCGGGTCCGGCAGGATTTCGGCCGGGATAGGAAGCGCCGATTCCTGTCGGCGTTCCAGCGCCTACCCCTCCATGCAGTTGGGCAGCAGCGAGTCGTCCTCGGCGCACGATGATGATGAGATCGGCATCGTTCCGGTGCATTGTCAGCGAATAGCGGTTCCAGTCTTTCAACGCGTCCTGAACATTTGCGATAGCATCGCGATCTTCTGGAAAAAGGCCGGGCTTCAGAGTGTCGCCATCTTCGGCCTGGACGTACACAAAGCGGGCGCTGGAGAAGACGGCCGGAAGGATATCTTTCTTTTTGTTTTTGGCCAAGGCTAGAGGCGCGACAAGCGTGAGTAAAATAGCGATCGATTTTGCGAACTTCATGAGGACGCCTCCGCTGCGAAACAAGCATACTCCGCACGATGTTCCATCGCCACTTCTCAGAACGAGACGCCGCGTGGAATGAGCCGGTTTTCATAGGCCTCGCGCTCCAGTTCTTCCCGGAAATCAGGATGAGCGACGGAGATGACCGCCAGCGCGCGCTCAGCGACGGACTTCCCTTTCAGGTTGACCATGCCGTATTCGGTCACGACATACATGATGTCGGAGCGAGGAGTGGTGACGATATTGCCGGGAGTCATGTTGAGGACGATCCTGCTGCGCCGTTCTCCATGCTTCTCGTATGTCGACGCCAGGCAGATGAATGATTTGCCGCCTTTCGAGGCATACGCGCCTCGCACAAATTGCAGTTGCCCACCGGTGCCGCTGAGATGGCGGTGGCCATCAGACTCCGATGCGGCTTGGCCCTGAAGATCGATCTGCGTGGTGTTGTTGATCGAAACCATGCGGTGGTTCTGCATGATGATGTTGGGCGTGTTGGTGTATTCAACAGGGTGGCAGCAGAAGTCTTCGTTGCGGTTCAAAGTTTCATAAAGATAGTTCGACCCGAGCGCAAAAGTGTAAGCGATTCTGCCGGCGTCGAGGATCTTTTTCGAACCGGTGATCCGTCCGCTTTTGTAGAGATCCGCGATGCCATCGGTCAGCATCTCGGTATGGACGCCAAGATCGCGCACTCCGCTTTCAAGCAGCAAGCTGCAGACTGCATTTGGCATGCCGCCGATTCCGATCTGCAAGCATGAACCATCTTCAATCTCAGCTGCTATCCGCCGGGCAACGGCACGATCGACTTCGGTGGGGTCGGGATTGGGCAGCTCCGGCGGCAGTTGGTCATCGCCATCGATGACGTAATCGACCTCGGTAAGGTGGACGCCGTTCTGTTCGCCGTTGGCGACGGGAAGGTGACGATTTACTTCTACGATAACGATGCGTGCCGATTCAACAACCGCGCGGTGCCAGATATTGGAAGCGCTGAAATTGAAGTAGCCTCTGTCATCCATCGGGCATGTCTTCAAAATCGCTATGTCTACCGGCGCAAGAAAACGCCGGTAGTAGTCAGGTACTTCACCGAGATTTACCGGCATGTAGTTGCAGCGCCCTGCATCATGTTTTTTGCGGTCGTAGCCCGAGAAGTGCCAGCTGAAAAGGAAGAAACAGTTCGATTCTCCGTTGCACTCCGCGACTGCCCGCGGCCGCATGGACAGGCAGGATCGGATCTTCACATTGTGCAGCTCATCGCGGCGAAATCCTAGCGCCGCGTCGAACACATCAGGCTGAGCGAGCGCCACACCGTAGTCCAGCCACATACCCGACCGGACCAAACACGCGGCCTGCTCTGCTGTGATCTTTTGTGCTGGAACGGACGCTATTCTCCTGGACACGACGATCACCTTCCATTCGAGCGATCAGTTTGGGAGTTCCGGAGCCATGAAATGCAGAGTAATCCTCTCATGGCCAGCAGAGATCGTGAAGATTCAAATTTGGGAAAGGCTTTTTGGTGAGGAACCGCCGGGCGATAGTATCGGGGGATGAAAGCTCTGGCTCTGGCAATCTTTCTCGGTATCTCGTCGATCTTCGGCATCGCCCAGGACAGTCCCGATCAGGATGCAATCAAGGCATTGCGAGTGGCATCGAACAAGGCAATCGCGGCAGGAGATATTGTAGGTTTCTCCGTGAGCCTCGATCATGATTTTGTGGTGGTTACCGGGAACGGGTCGTTTCTTTCACGCGATGCCTATATTGCGGCATTTCGAAAAGACTTCGAAGATCCGCGCTCCGTGCGGTTTGAACGCATGATTGATTCAATCGAGATTTCTGGTTCGGTTCCACTGGCTGCGGAACACGGACACTGGGTAGGGCGTTTGCCCGGCGGCGCCGTTATCTTCAGTGGAACGTACCTTGCTATGTGGCGCAACAGCGCCAGCCACTGGAAACTTCGTTCAGAACTGTTTGTCTCCCTTGCATGCATGGATGTTGCCGAGTGCGAGAGCTATCGCAAACGGTATGGTGGAACGACAACTCCGCCGGGAAACTGAATTAGAGACCGATCTGCCCAATTGACTTGTGAATTAGAAAGCCGAAGCAATCATGCAATCTGGTACTTTGTTGAAGAACAAGCGACACTTCCCTTGAAAGACGCGACAAACACGGCATCAGGCGATCTGATTGATCGGTTGGCAGAACATAAGACGCTTGGCTCAGCGCCGCGGGAGGAGCTTGCCTGGCTGGCGAAACATGGGTCGCTGCGCAGGCTTGCTGCCGGAGAAGTTTTGTCGCACAAAGGCATGCAAGTTGAGGGCCTGTACGTGGTGCTGTCGGGTCACGTGTCCCTGTCGGCCGACAGAGGCGCCGGGCTCCAGAAGATGATCGAATGGCGCGCGGGCGATGTCTCCGGAGTCTTGCCGTACTCACGACTGGTGACTCCACCGGGAGATGCGATCGCGCAGGAGCCGACAGAGATTCTATCTCTCGACCGTGAACACATCCGCGCGCTGACTCACGAATGCTTCGAGATTACATCGATCCTGGTGCGCACTATGCTTGACCGGGCGCGGCTTTTCACATCGAGCGAATTGCACAACGAAAAGATGATCTCCCTGGGAAAGTTGTCGGCGGGCCTGGCGCACGAGTTAAATAATCCAGCATCGGCTATTGAACGCAGTGCCTCGCTGCTTGAAGACCGGCTCGTGGATTCCGAGAAAGCTACGCGTGCGTTGGGCGCGGCCAGACTCAGTGATTCGCAACTTGCGGCCGTGGATGCGGTTCTTGCCTCATGCCTCGCCGGACAACGGCAAGTGGGCCTATCCTGTCTCGAGCAGTCGGACCGCGAAGAGGCTATTTGGAATTGGTTATCTGCACACAAATTGGATCCCGCTAACGCAGCGATGCTGGCCGACACTGAAGTGACATTCGATGCACTCGAGCAACTTGCGGTAGTGGTGTCGGGGCCAGCATTGGACGCAGTGCTGCGCTGGGCGGCAGCGAATTGTGCGGCTCGTCGCCTGGCGGCCAGTATTCAGGGCGCAGCAATGCGCATATCCGGTTTGGTCATGGCAATCAAGGGATTCACAAATATGGACCAGGTGATGGTGGCCGAGCCTGTAGATCTAGGACCGAGCCTGCGCAACACGTTGTCGGTCTTGCAATCGCGAGCGCGTGAGAAATCGGCCGAGGTATCGGTGGAACTCGAATCGGGCTTGCCCGCGGTACTAGGCTACGCCGGCGAACTGAATCAGATATGGGGAAACCTGATCGACAACGCATTAGATGCCGTACCCGTCGGTGGACGAGTGGACGTGTCTGCAAGTTGCGAAGAGCAACGGGTGGTCGTCCGCATCGTCGACAATGGCCCAGGCATTCCGACGCAGAACCTGGCGCGTGTCTTTGATCCCTTCTTTACGACCAAGCCGCTGGGTCAGGGAACAGGGCTGGGGTTGGATATCGTACGGAGGCTTGTACGCCACAACGACGGAGCCATTCACGTGGAGTCGAAGCAGGGCCGCACGGAGTTTCGAGTCACGCTGCCTATTGCGAAGGCTGGGCCAGAAGCTATGGCAGAATGCTGATCGCCGGGGATGATGTGCGGGGCTTCTCAGAGCTCATGCTGCGATTCCAAACTACCGTTAGAGCTTGTCAAACAGACTTCCCGCGCCAAGTTGTGAAATCACCGATTCTAGCGCCGTCTCCTGCGTCTTCGAGAGCGATAGCTGCGTGGCGACCGTGGCCAGGTCAGCTTGCATCAGATCTGTCTGCGCAGCGGAGAGTTGGGTTTTCTCGGTTGTGATTGCGCCTGAAGCTGCGGTTAGTTGCGTCATGGAATTGTCGATGGTCACGCGCTGCTGTGAGACCGTATTGAGCGCAGAAGTCAAGGCCTGGGTGTCTTGCGTTGCCTGAGCCGTATTCACCGTGCCGCTCGCGTAATCGGCCACAAGACTATTGAGCACCCCAAATACGCTGGTTGATCCAAGGAATATCTGATCGCCTGGAACGTTGAGTTGGATCTTTTGTCCGTTGGGTGTATGCAGATAGTTCACGTCGTTGTCGCCGTTATAGGTCGTAACCGCTGGCGAAGTTGTTGCTAAAGTTGTGAACGGCGTAGTGGTCGTCTGACCACCTGCAAAGATATATTGCCCCTGGTAGCTACTGTTGGCCAGCGATTCGACCTCGCTGAGGATGCCTGAAATTTGAGATCCAATGGACTGCACGTCACTCGCGTTCATGGTGCCGTTATTCGCGCTGGTAGCCAGCGAGATGGCCTGTGTCAGCTGCGTTACAACACTGCCCAGCGCTGAATCAGCCACCTGCAGTTGCCCCGTCACCAGACTTGAACTTTGTGTGAAGGAATCGTCTTTTTGAATCTGGTTCAAGAGCAGGACGTTGCGCCCGGCGGACACAGGATCGTCTCCGATGGAACTAAAACGAATGCCGCTGGAGAGTTGGTTTGTCAGTGCCTGCTCCGTGCCCTGCGTCCGATCGAGCGCGCTGACAAGGTTGGTTACGTAGAAAGGATCAACTCGCATTCTGAACTCCGGTTGTACGTGCGCAGGATATTAAGGAGCAAAGTCGCGCATTTGAAATGACGAAATCAGGAAACAGCTGTCTGGACACCAAGATTCAAAGCTGAGTTCATCACCGTGTTGAGGATGGCAAAGACCTGCGAGGCCGCCTGGTAGCTGCGCTCAAATTCCTGCATCGTTGAAGCCTCATCGTTCAGGTTTACGCTCGATAGCGAATCCCGCGCGGTTTGCAACTGCGTAACGGAGGCATTTTGCGCCGTATTCTCGATCTGAACACCCGAAACGGTGGAACCCAATGCTGTCACAAAGTTGGAGTAGAAGTCAGATGGGGTAAGGCCGTTGGCGATGGCTTGGGTTGCCAATGCAGCCAATGCAGCGCAGTTGCCGCTGTCTCCGCTTCCCTGTCCAGCTGCCGCCGCGGCAATCTGCGCAGGATCGCTCATGACAATACTCATGTTCATCGCACTGCCGGCAACCGCAGCGGGTTGGCGGAAAATATTAAGAGGATTGGCAGCGGTTCCGGTATTCCCAGCGAGGTCGGAGCCTGCATTATTCAGTGCGTTGACCTGGATGGAAATGCCGTATGCAAGCTGATCGAGCGCCGCGATGACCTGCGGAATATCTTGATCGCGCGCAGTAAGAAAGCCGCCAAGTTGACCGCCGCCGTTTGTGAGGGACGAAGTGATGTCGCTGGTACCGACAAAGAAGTGTGTCTCTCCGTTGATCGTGCCGGTAGTAAGTGGATAGGCCGTGCCTTCGGAGACCAGCATATCGCCGGAGGATGTCGTCAGGGATATGCCGTTGTTTTCGGTCGTGATTTGGTTGTTGCCAATCAGCAGCGACAGCTTGCTCAGGTCCTGTTGGCGCTGGTCTTCAAGAGTGCCGGCGTCAGCGTGGGGTGAAGTAGACTGGATCTGGACGTTCAGCCCAGCGATCGCCGACGTAAGTGAGTCTACTTGGCTGGTGACACTGCTAGCCTCCTGATCGAGCGAAGTTCGTTGGGCTGTCAGGCTCGCCGCGGCATTCGAAATATCTCCCGCCAAAGTCCGCGCGGTCGAGAGCACCTGTTCCCGTAATGAATTGTCGGTTGGATTCGCCTCAAGCGAAGCAAAAGATGCGAAAAATCCCGTAACGTCGCTGCCGATGTCTCCGGCAGTCGCACTCGAAGAACCGGAATCAGGCGGAAAGAGAGCTTGCACCGATTCGAGCGCGGCAAGACGAGTGCCCGAGGCGGAAGCAGCCTGTTGTTGTTGCTGGAGGCGCTCCTCAAGCACGCGATCTCGCAAAGACGTACCTCCGGTCTTCGAAACTCCCGTGCCATAGCTGACGCCGTTGATCTGAACAGGAGTGTTCTCCTGCGAGTTAGCCACTTGCTGCGTGTAACCCGGCGTGTTTGCGTTGGCTACATTGTTGGCAACGATATTCAAAGCCGACTGGTCTGCTTGCAGCGCTCCCGAGATCAAATTGAACGCGGCACTAATGGTCGCCATGATCGCTCCCATCGGACGTAATGTTCAACCCTGCGCTCGAACCATACTCCAACCGCGCCACGTGCATCTCCCGCAGCCGGCGCATGACGTTCAGATTGGCCCTTGTCGCCTCAAGGACACGCATGAATATCGCCATCTCCTTCCGCGCCGTACCGTATTCGGGGTCCACGAGCAGTGACAGATCGTCGCTCGCACCTTCGTCCTGAATCAATGCCGCGCAATAGGCCGCCATCTCTTCCAGTTTGTCCCCATCGATATGCGCCAGCGCCTGCGAGGCATCAGTAAGAATGCTTCTCAAACCGGGCTGTCTCTCGCTCGCGCTCATGATAGTTGGGTCCAAGGAACTCATCCCCTATTCGCATTCCGTCGCAGAATCGTCATCCATTGCAGATCGTCTGGCAGATGACCGGTTATCTGCCGAGGCCAGGCGCGCCCCCTAGCATGGAGTCGATCACCTTATCCGCAACTGCTGACGCCGGAACGTTGTAGGTGCCTGCCGCCAACGCCTGTTGGATTGTCATTACCCTGTCGGCACGCACTCCCTCTAAGGCCGCAGACTGCGAAACTTCAGTGCCGGCTTGGCTTAGAGTTGCTTGATCGCCCGCAAACCCGGCTTGGACAGTATTGCTTTCATTGCTGCGGACCTGCTGTGCCTGTGCAGAGGCGGGTGAAGACACACCCAGAAAAGCTTTCAGTGCTTCAGCATTATTTCGGATCTCCATACACATTCCTCCTTAGCAGGCTTATCGGCTGTTCTCGAATTCACTTGAGAGCCGCAGCGAAGTTCTTTGAAGATCGGAGATTTCTCTTCCCGCATTAGGAGAATGCGGCGAATCCGTCTCGTTCTGGGAGAGGCTTCGAAGGACACGGGCGGCAATCCCTAACCCTCCCTGTCGACTGAGAGATTGCCCCAGAGCTTCGGTGGCAAAGTCAGCCATGACTCCTCCGGGGCCAGAAGCGGAATCGTCCCCGTCCGTACTTTCCCTGTCTGTCATCGGCTTAAGCAACTCCTTCATCAGCTGCGCTTCAAACTCATGCGCAGCCTGAACAAGCCGTGGCTGCGGCGTCGCTGGCGCATGTGCCGGCGCGGTGATTGCAATGGTGTTCATCTATAGCACCTCCAGATCGGCCTCAAGGGCGCCAGCCTCTTTCATGGCCTGCAGGATCGAAATAACATCGCGGGCACCAGCTCCGATGCGTTGCAGTTCCTGAACCAGATTCTCGACGGTTGCACCCTCTTTGAGATCGATGCGGTTCACGGGCTTGTCCATGGCCTGGATCGATGTCTGCTGCACGACTTGAGTAATTCCGCCCGATAGCGGCCCCGGCTGCGAGATCTCGGCCTGCGCGATCACGTTTACCGAAAGACCTCCATGCAGGATGGAAACCGGCTGGAGGCGGACCGTGCCACCGATAACTACAGTTCCGGTGCGCTCATTCACCACAACACGGGCGCGCGGAAAAACTTCGATCTCAACGGCTTCAACCTTATCCAGCAGCGCAGGGATATCTTCGTTTGGCTGGGGAGTCAATTCGACGCGTCTGCTGTCAACCGCGTGGGCACGGATAGATCCGAGAGAATGATTGAGAGCCAGCGCCATGCGCTCAGCGGTATGAAAATCTGCATCATTGAGAATCACGCTGACAGTCTGCATCTGCTTGAGTTCGAATGGAACGGGCCGCTCCACCAGAGCGCCACCCGGAATTCTGGCGGTCGTTGGATGATTGAGCTGCCGCGTATTCCCGGCCGCGGTACTCATATATCCACCGAGAACCAGCGCTCCCTGGGCCTGCGCGTAGATCTGGCCGTCGGGCCCGTATAGAGGTGTCATCAGTAGAATTCCACCTTCGAGCGATCGTGCATCACCCGCAGAAGATGCGGTAATGTCGACACGATAACCGGGACGGCTGAAGGGTGGCAGGGTCGCGACCACAAAGACCGCCGCCATGTTCTTGACCTGCATATTGCTGGCACTGTTGGAACCAGTCTGCGGTACCGTAACACCCATACGCTCGAGAGCGGAAATCAAGGTTTGCGCAGGAAAAACGGTCTGCGAACTGTCGCCCGTTCCGCGCAGTCCAACGACCAGGCCGTAGCCCACCAGCTGGTTATCGCGAATTCCTTCGATGGTGGCAACATCCTTTACGCGCGCAAGCTGGCCCGGCGTCTCGCTGCGAGCTAGCCCAGCAGAAATGGCAATCGCAGCTGCGAGAAGAGTCCATGCAACAAACATTGCCCACTGCACACTCTCCTGCGGTCTGTAGCGGATTCTCGATAATAGGTGGAGATGGTGAAGTGTTGGCTCGGTGATCTCCATTTTTCCAGCCGGATTCATGGCGTCGTTCATCGTTCTCGCTTTCCTGAAAGCTCCGCGTTCTAGAACACCAGCAATTTCTCCAGCCAGCGCACCAGCGGATTCTGGCGGTAGGTAGAGTCACTCACGATTCCCTTTCCCGTCACTTCAAGTTCGAGGTCAGTCATGGAAGTGGAGAGAACCTGGTTCTGTGCGCTCACATCTTCCGGACGCACCAGACCTCGCAATTTGATGAGTTGTGTCTGCTGCGAGAACGTCAGTTGGCGCGTGGCCTGCACTACCAGCATGCCGTTGGGCAGCACATCCACCACCTCGCCGCCGAACGTTGTCGCAAGGCTGGAATTGGTCGTGCTCTGGCCTTGCGCGGTCAGGCCGGATGAGGAGTTTTGCCCCACGAGATTCTGCAGGCTGTTCGAGGCTTTGAGCGCGCCAAAGAGCGAAGTAACGCTGGAACTGGCATTAGAAGCGCGCACATTCTTCACCTGGCCGTCGGTAGAGGCTGCAAGACTCTCAATCACGACAATAGAAACAACGTCGTGGATGCGCGCGGCTTTCGCATCGGTACCGAGACGCACCAAGCGGCCATCGGGACTCCATATGGATCCTTCCGTGCTGGTCTGTGCCGCATGCTGCGCGCGGACGCGGTCGATATAGGAGTGCAGTGCAACTTCGGGCGGCGTCTTGGTCGGCTCCGACGCCTTTTGCTTTTTTGTGGCATGGACTGGGACAGATGCGAATGCCGCGACAATTAACAGACTGATGATGACAGGTAGGCGCATCATGGCCGAATCTCGCTTGCTTCGACGCCTCGTGTGGCATGTCCGCGCGTAGCGGCGATCGCACGAACGGTTCGACCACCGAACTTGATGCGCACGCGGAGTGAATCTCCTGCCGCACCCGTATCGAGCGCCGTGGCTTCCAGTTCTGCATCGGAGTTGATTCCATGTTCGGAAAGAATGATTTGATCGCCTGCATGGATGACGGGCAGCGAGCTCAACTGTCCTCGGAGCGGTGTGACGTTCATTTCCTTCGCAGCGAAGAACGCGCACTCGGAATGTCGCGACTCTCGCACGAACAAGGCGGGTCCGGTCGCGCGGTCCATATCTCGAACCAGCAGCCAACGTTGGTGGGTACCGGGATCTTCAAGCTCCCTGAGAGCGTGATAGCGGGATCTCGAATCCGAGCGAACATAAGGATCGTCAGGACAATTCGATCGCAAAGTGGCCGCGTCGACTCTCTGCGGCGTGTACAACAACCCAAAGATCGGTGCAAGAACGAATCCAATCAGAAGGATACGGAATAGAGGAGCCGAGTTCATCTTTTTGTTAACCTCTAGCGGGTCATGTTATTGATTTGCGAATACATATCATCCGCCGCCTTAATGACCTTGGAATTCGATTCGTAGGCGCGCTGGGCCAGCACCATCTGGACAAATTCAGTGACCACATCCACGTTCGAGTTTTCGAGGTACCCCTGCTGCAAAGTGCCAAGGCCTTCGGCTCCGCCAGGATTACCGAGTACCGGATCGCCGGAACTCAATGTGGCCTGCATGAGATTCGAGCCAAGACTTTCAAGTCCACCGGGGTTCGGAAATGTCGCTAGCTGAAGTTGACCGAGTTGGGAAGGATTCTGCTGCCCGGAAAGCGTGGCATTGACCATGCCGTACTGCGTGATCGTCACGGCGGTTGCATTGGATGGAATGGTGACGTTCGGCAACACCGGATCGCCGTCGGTGGTGACAATCGTTCCCTGATTGTTGAGGTGAAACTGACCGGCGCGCGTGTAGGCGATGGTGCCATCGGGACGTTGCACCTGAAAAAAGCCGGGACCCTCAATGGCGACGTCAAGTGGATTCGAGGTCTGATTCAACGCTCCCTGCGTCATGATCACTTCAGTAGCCGCAGATTTAGTGCCGAGCCCAATCTGTAGCCCCGCCGAGACGGTTGACTGGCTCTGAGCTGCGCCGGGAGTGATCAGGTTTTGATAAATCATGTCTTGAAACTGAAGCCGCAACTGACGAAAGCCAGTCGTCGAGGAGTTCGCCAGATTGTTGGCGATAGTGTCCAAATTCATCTGCTGAGCGGTCATGCCGCTGGCTGCGGTGTACAGTGCTCGAATCATCACATCTCCCCTTCTTAAATCTCTCCCTACACTCTGGGCAGATCCTCGGTAGCGGTCTTGTTGAATTCGGTATGGAAGATGGTGAGCGCTTTCTGCATCATCTCGGCCTGACGCTGCATCATGATAAGATCAAGAGCTCCCTGCACAACATCCTGGTTTGCTCCTTCGAGCGCTCCCTGCTGAATGACCGCATCCCCTGATTGAGTTGGCGTGATGCCGTCTGCTGCGGCGTAGAGATTTGCGCCCTCCGGCTTGAGCTGCACACCGTCCCTGAAACAAAACACACCAACCGTGGCAACCGCGCCGCCGCTGACTGAGATCACTCCGCCGGATCCGATGGCCACCTCCCCCGGAGGAATCGAAATCGCCTTGCCCGTTGATGAAAGTACCGGCTCATTGGCGGCGGTTACAACGACACCGCTTTGCGAGCGATGAAAGCTTCCGTCGCGCGTGTAGCGGATGTCGTTCGCCGTTTGCACTGCGAAAAATCCATTGCCCTGAATAGCCAGATCGAGCGGGTTGCCCGTCTGCTGCATCGGACCCTGCGCCATACTCAACCGATCTCCGCCGAGCAAACCATAGCGATTGACGGCCTGTCCAAGTTGCGATTCTTCGCCATCGGGTCCCAGCAGAGTCGAACGAAAATACTCCCGCTCAGCGCGATATCCCGGCGTCTGCGCATTGGCAAGGTTGGCTGCTGCCGTATCCAACGCCTGGGTGCGAGCCATCAGGCCAGTCATCGCAGCGTAATAGCCACTGTCCATGAGGCGATCCTCTCGTGCGTTCAACGTGCAGAAGAAGGACCATTGCGGAGAGGAATGTATTAGAAGATATTCAGAATGACGAAATAACAAGGAGGCAGGGCGTCAGCCGGAGGTCAAAGCGGATTTTGCGGAACCTGCGTATTGAGTTCCACTATTGCAATGCGTCGCAAACAATAATCATCTCGAACGACGTATCGTCGAACGCATAGCTCTGGCAGATTCTGAACTCGGGAGACTGCACGTGCAAGTTGTAGTCGCTTCCTGTGATTACCGCTGGCACTGAAAGCCCGCAGTTGGCGGCGAGGTCGGGAACTTTGCTCTTCCATGTTCCCGCCAGCATGTTGCAGATTTCTCCGATTGCGTCTTTCACGATGTCGTCAACAGTTTCGAATTCCATGCCGGCCATGCGAGCCGCAATGGTGCAGGCCGCCAGAGCATCACAGCGAATGACGCAGGCGCCGCTCAGTATTCCGCCGAACCCTACAACTGCCGTCACCGACACTGCATCCTTGACGCCCGGGATGGATTTGACACCCTCCTCCAGACGGCATTGCACGCCCAGCATCGTCTCGAATACCTCGCGGACGCTGTGGTGCATATTCTCCGGGTCCGCAACCAGGTGCATCGAATCCTTCAACGTCATGTTCTTCTCCCCGCCACCTGAGGCCTGAATGCTGCGATAGCCATGTACAGATCTTCTGACGCCATTCAGCATCATTGCCAACTCCATTCGCTCATGCTGGCGAAAGCAGCGACAGCACGCGTTGTTTCACCTGATCGGCAGTGAAGGGCTTGCGAATATACCCTCTGGCGCCGGCCTGAATGGCTTGTTTGACGTGTTCTTCACTGGATTCGGTCGTTATCATTACCACCGGAACTCCCGGAGCAAGCTGCTGGGAGTGGAGTTGGCGAACAAATTCCAACCCATCCATCGATGGCATGTTGATGTCGGAAAGGATAAGGTCGACCTTTTTCGATCTGAGAACTTCGAGTCCTTCTAATCCTGAGGCAGCCTCAAAGACTATGAGAGACTCCAGGCCCGCCTGCCGCAAAGATCTCTCAATGATCTTGCGCATTACCGAAGAATCGTCAACGATCAAGGCTCGGACTTCGCTCATGCGTTCTTCCTCTGACCACAAGATCGGCATAAATTCCCAACCCTTGAGAAGTTGGTGCTCAAGAAGCACTCACGGAGCAGATCACATCAGAGATTGCAGAAATATGCGAAATCGATTGAGATGTAGGGCCGAGCCACATTCGCAGCCAGACACAGTCGCGCACCCGAACCAGGCGCGAATCCACCGGATGGAGCCTCTCGATGGAACGCGCCAGCAGATGGGCAGCAGCCGACACTGAAACTGCTTCCGCCAGCTGTACCGGCGGAAACTTCTTCTGGAGCATTCCGCTGAGGGCAGGACGAAATGCCGTGGATGGAACGATTCCGCTCTCCACGCGCATTCCTGTCATTCTGCTGACCGCGAAGGCCAGAACGGGGTCGAGAGTTTGCTCGAATCCGAGATAGATCAGCTTCCCTCCTGCCACGCGTAGCGGCAAAGCGCCAAACGCGTCCAGAAAGAGACGTGGCATTGCAGAAGTCAGAACGGCTGCGTCCTGCGAGTCTGGAGAAAGAACGGGACAACTCCACTGCAGAGCCAATGCACGCGTGACGACGGATTCATCCGTAGCGCGCTGCGCGATCAGCCATTCGCCCAGCCTGCCAGAGCCAGCCGCTGTTTGCGCCTTGAGAGCCTCGCGCAATTGCACGCGCGTGATCCATCCCTTTTCGAGCATCAGCAACCCCAGGGGGATGCGGTGGCGATAGTTCTCGCAGGGGGCTGCGCGTCCGTCTAGTTCGCGGCGCAACGCGGACAACAGGCAAGCTTCCGTGCATTCCAGCGAACATGTCCATCCACTTTCGAACATCGGTGTCGAACGATGACGAAACAAATGCATCCAGCTGGAATGGCAACCAGGATTCGCACAGCTCCTAAGCAGACCCGGACGAAAGCTGCGATTCCACGCAGTTTCCAAATCAAAATCGATTGAGGAAATTGGTTCTGCGACCTGCGAGGGGAGCGATGACGGATCTGCGCGTCGCTTCAGAAGAGACATCGTATGCTCTCCAGCCGTTTCTGCGGTGTTGCAACTTCGGTGACACGCAATCCGAAATTCCCGTTTACAAGAACGACTTCGCCGCGCGCAACAATCTTGTCGCCCACAATCAGGTCGACCGGATCAGTCACATGGCGATCCAGTTCCACCACATCGCCGGGGCCGAGTTCCAGAATCTCTCCCAGGGGCAATTCGCGGCAGCCAAATCGCAGGGCTGCCTCAAGCTCAACATCGAGGAGCAACTCAACGCCCGAACTCGCTTCTGGCTGCAGGTCCCCCGCATCCTCAGCAGGCGATGGATGCAATCGTGGTGCCGGGAATTGTTTTTCATCGCGTGCATTCCGGTATTGCAATGCATCGAGAACCCAGATCATCCATGAGCCGCCCGGCGAAACCAACCGGAAGCCTCGTGTACATACGTCCAAAGGGTCAGCAGGATGAATCGCTTCAATTCGGCAGGATTTACCCGAGGTTGAGAGGAAGTCGCCCGCCGCGGACTCCGCAATCTCACGCAAAAACTCGACCCAGGCACCTGTCTGATCCGCGCCTTCTCCGAGAAGCGGGGACTTGACGATCTCGCGATCAAGCATGACTGTGAAATTTCCAGTGACATCGCCGGAGATTTCTGCAACCAGAGCCTGCCCCGGAACGACGGCCGGAGGCAATTCACACTCGGCCAAGTGGGGCTCGCCCGCCAGGGCCTGCGAAAAGAGGGTGGTCGCGGCCGATATCCAGCAATCCATGTAGGTCTTCATGTGCGCGGCTCTTCCTGAGGCGCTTGTATTCGCGCGGCCCGGTGCGCTCCATGCCGGACGGGTTCTGCTGGAGCAAGATACTGTCCGCCCACCCTCCATTCAGCCGGTACTGCGGCCGAAAGATTCAGCCGCAACACGCTTCCGGGCGAAAGGTTTTGAATTTCGCACGCGGGCAGACGGACCGGAGGCAGTTGCAGACATCCGCCAAAACTAATCTTCCGGGCCGCCGTCTCCAGGCTGGCTCGCGTTTCCGGTGCGTGGCGGCGATGTCGCCCCCAGTCCGAGGTCAGGCGGCGAAGGATTGTATTGGCTACCACAGCCGGAAAAGCAAGATTGAGCAGCCCGGAACCCTGCGGCATGCGCACTTCGAAACTCAGGCAAAGCGTCTTCTCGGTGACGGACATGATGCGCGCAACCTGCGTCTGCATCTGTCGACGTTCAAAATTGAAGCTGAGACCAACGGACTGCCAGGCCGCTGTCAATTCGCGACAAATGATCTCAACCACGCTGCCCAGAATGGCCTCTTCGATATCCGTGAGTTCGCGAAGTGGCCCCTCCCGTCCCTCTCCTCCCAGCAGGAGATCGATGATGGGCGGCGCGAGCGCAAGGTCGAGTTGCAGAACCGACAAGGCGCCAAGTGGTTCAAGGCGAACCGAAGAGACATAACTGATCTCGGGGATGCGCATTAGGAATTCATTGAACGGAATCTGCTCGGCCGAAACCAGGTTGACCTGAAACTTGCACCGCAACCAAGCCGCAAGATTGTGGGTGAGGTTACGCGCAAACAAATCATTCAGCATACTGATGGCGCGGAGTTGCTCATTGGAAATCTGGCCCGCACGGTTGAAGTTGTAAGGAACCACGCTGGTGGATCTATCCAAATCCTCGACCGCGGCCGGCGTGGTGGTCCGGGCAGCTTGAAACAGAGCGTCGATCTCGTCTTGCTTGAGCATCTTCTCCATTCGGACAGACTCCTTACTCTTCCCAACACGTCAGGTATAGACCGGGAGATCGATTCAGATTGTTGCGCTTCGACGCGTAACTCGTCCGATACGCCCCCGACCCGCAAGATCCTGCATCGCCACCCGCAAGTGCACTACCGCCGAAGCGTGAATCTGCGATACGCGGGATTCCACCACCCCAAGCGCCAGACCAATCTCGCGCATTGTCAATTCCTCGAAGTAGTAGAGCGTCATTACCAGCCGCTCGCGTTCAGGAAGTCGCTCAATCGCTTCCCGAAGCTTGTCTTGGAGTTCGCCTCGCAAGCAGCAGAACAGAGGGTCTTCTTCCGGACGTCCCGGAACATAGGCTAGTTCTTCTTCGCCCGAGTCCTCATTGCGCTCCACGTGCAGGGTGCCGATTTCGAGCCCCTTGAGGTCCCCCAGCAGCGACTGATATTCCTCAAGGCTTACTTTCATTTCAGCGGCGATCTCAGCTTCGCCGGGAGATCGACCCAAACGACCCGTCAGCGCTCGAATTGCTTCTTCAGCCTCCCTGCCCTTGCGGCGCAGCTCGCGCGGGCTCCAGTCCAGACTTCGCAGACTGTCTAGAATCGCGCCCCGGATACGGAACTGTGCATAGCTGCGGAACTGCACTTTTTTCTGTGGATCGAACTTCGCGAAGGCGTCCATGAGGCCTACCACTCCCGCCGATACGAGGTCTTCAATATCCACGTGCTGCGGCAGTCGCTCATGAATGCGACGGGCCAGATATCGAACGATGGGCAGATGCTCAAGCAATAATCGCTCCTGCTCGCCATTCAACGACTCGGCCGGAATCGCCGGCGGATAGCCTCCCTGAGAGGCCGCTCTCCGCCGTGTTTCCGGAATTGCTACGGTATCAATGCCCATGCCATTCCCTCGCCTTCGCAATACTCTTGTCGCCTCTACCCGATGCCGCTCGCGTTTACCGGATAGTCCCCGCCGGTTTCAGGCGAATTTCCGCAGGTATCTCTGCAGCCGCCACCACTGCAAGTCTTGGCATGACCGGATCCAGCCACCGCTTGACGTGGTAACGAGCCGGACTTGGACAAAGGAGCACGGGAAGGGCCGAGGAGTTGGAGGCACCGATTAGATGCTTCAAAGAATCGGCAAGCCGGCGCACCAGCGGAATGGTAGGCACCGAGTTTGTGGGCAGAAATCGCTGACTGCCTTCTGGCGCAAAAGACGCGAGGATATCCTCTTCGATTGCTGGATCCAGCAACAGGACCGGCAATTGCCCATCCTGATCGAGCAGCGGAGCAATCAGCCTGCGGCCAAGTGCCTGGCGCGCGGCCTCGACCAAAGCGACGAGGCCCTTGTTCACGGCAGCCACTTCGAGCAAGGCCTCGAGAATTGCTCCAAGATCACGAATCGATACGCGTTCGCGCAAGAGCTGCTCAAGGACGCGCTCCACCTCTCCGAGCGTCAGCAGCTTCGGGACCAGTTCCTCCAGCAGCTTTGGGTGGCTGTCATTCAAAGTGTCCATTAGTCGCTTGGATTCGGCGCGCCCCAGAAGTTCGTGTGCATGCCTGCGAATCAACTCACCGAGATGAGTCGTAATCACGGTGACGCTATCGACGACCGAATATCCTGCGGCGATAGCCTGTTCCTCAATGGCAGAAGCTATCCAGACGGCCGGGACGCCAAACGCCGGTTCACGAGTTTCCTTGCCGGGGAGCGGCCGGCGCTGCGGATCGCCGGACACCGCCAGCATCTGCGTACCTTCCAGCTGCCAACGGGCGATCTCGATGCCGCGCAGGGACACAAGATACTCACGCGGGCGGAGACGGAGATTGTCGGAGATGTGCACCGGGGGAACAAGAAAACCCATCTCGGCGGAGAGATGACGGCGAAGTGCACGAACGCGATTCAAAAGCATGCCGCCCTGCTTCTCATCCACAAGCGGGATAAGCTGGAAGCCAATCTCGAGCGAAAGCTCTTCAAGGCGAAGCAGACCGGCCAGATCAGCCGATGGAGCCTGGTCCTGTTTCTTCTTCTCATTGGAGCTAATCTCAGAGATCAAGGCCGGTTCCGGAGATGCTGCAATCCTGCGTCCGAGCAAAAAGAGGACAGCAGCGACCAGCAGAAATGTAAATCCCGGCAGCCCCGGGATCAGGCACATGGCAGCGCAAACCGCGCTCGCAATATAAAGAGTCGCAGGTCGCGCGAAAAGCTGCTGGCGAATCTCGGTCCCTAGCATTCCGGCTGAATTAGCCCGCGTCAACGTGATGCCGCCAGCTACTGAAACCAGCAGCGAAGGCACCAGCGTTACCAGTCCGTCTCCTACGGTCAGGACGGTATAAGTTCGGGCAGCTTCGCCGAGTTCGACTCCCTGCTGCAATGTGCCAATCAGCAGACCCGCGATGATATTGATGGCGGTGATAAGAATGGTCGCCATCGAATCGCGCTGGTTGAAGCGCGCTGCGCCATCCATCGCGCCATAGAATTCAGCCTCCCGCGCTATGCTTTGGCGGCGCCGCCGCGCTTCGGCCTCATCAATCAGGCCGGCATTCATATCTGCATCGATGGCCATCTGCTTGCCCGGCAGCGCATCGAGCGTGAAGCGCGCAGTCACCTCGGCCGTGCGAACAGCTCCGTGGGAGACGACCAGAAACTGAATCGCAACAAGAGCGAGAAACAGGACGAATCCCACGATGTAATTGCCGCCCACCACAAACTGGCCGAAGGCTTCAATCACCTTTCGGGCGGCACCCGTTCCTTCGGACCCGTGCAGCAGGATTCGACGGCTGGAAGCAATATTCAGCGCAAGTCGGAACAACGTCAGCAACAGGAGCAGCGTGGGAAAGACGGAAAGCTCGACGGCGCGGCGGATTTGAATGGACGAAAGAAACACGATAATCGAAGCGGCCATCGAGAGGGTAAGAAGAAGGTCAAGCGCCATGGCCGGAAGCGGAATCAGCATGACGAAGATGACACTGATGGCGCCGATGGGCAGAACGTAGTCACGCAGCCGGTGGAGGATACCGGCAGGCGCGAGTGGCGCGGGGTTCAGGATAGCGGTACTCATCGTGGGCCTCGATCGAATGGAAGATCAGAATCAACGAATGTTTTCCTGGAGGTTGACGCTCCGGGGGGTGCTCCGGCATTACGCTGCTGCGGAACTGGAGTTCGAGCAGCGGATTGCGCTGCAGCCTGCCGTGCGCGGCGCTCCCGCATTTCGGTCTCAACGCGCTGACGATAGAGGTAGGCGAGAATCGCAGCGACTGCGGCATACAGTTCTGTCGGAATGGTGTGTCCTACTTCCACGGTGCGATAGAGGGAGCGGGCCAAAGGCGGGTTTTCAACAATCGGCACGCCTGCCCAGCGCGCTTCAACTTTGATCTCATCGGCAAGAAGATTGCGGCCCTTGGCCAGAACTCTGGGTGCATCCATCGCGATGAAGTCAAAACCCAATGCAACGGCGTAGTGCGTGGGATTGGTCAGGATCACTGCGGCTTTCGAGACATCCGTCTTGACCTTCCGGCGGCGCATCTGGCGCTGCAGACTGCGAATGCGACCACGGGTTTGAGGACTGCCTTCAGTCTCCTTGAACTCCTGCTTCATCTCCTCGCGGCTCATCATGAGTCGCGATTCGCGGCTCCGCCATTCGACCATGTAGTCCACTACCGCCCATGCAAGCAGCAGCCATGCGGATGCAACGAGAAGGCCGTAAATATCGGCCGAAAGCGAATCGAGCCGTGACGTCGAAAAGGGAGGGATGGTTAGTTCGCGTGCGATTCGTTGAACAGCAAACACAGCCAGCAGACTGGCTGGGAGAAGAGATTTTCCAAGACGGGCCGCGGCTCGCAGAGAGAAAAGGTTTTGTATGTTTGAAGCCGGGTTAACGCGGTCGAGCCGGAAACCGACAGCGCCCATGTTGATTTGCAGACCGCCAGTTTGAAGGACCCCGGCCAAGGCAGCCGCAACAGCGATGGATCCCATAATCACGCCGACCGGAAGCAACGCGCTCATCACGAGACGACGGATCGCGAAAAGGGTCGGCTGAAGCGTGGAGGGTTCCCATGCATCTGCAACGCACAGATTGAGTGCAGCGGAGAAAGAGGAGCGGAAGGTGTCCAGAACGTTTTGGCCTAAAAACCCCAGCGAAAGAACTCCGGCGAGCGTCGCCACAGCCGAGGAAAGTTCCCGGCTATGCAGGATATCGCCATCTTTGCGCGCTTTCTCACGCCGATGGGGAGAAGCCTGCTCGTTGCGATCTCCAGGCATTGGCTACCCTCCCAGTCCAAAGCCTGGCGATCTTGCAGGTCCTTGCAACAGCTTTTCCGCCATGTCGAGAAGTCCCGCAAAGCGCGCTTCGATAAAACGAGGCCACAAGGCCAGAGAGCCGATAAGGACGGCAAATCCGACAAGGGTTTTGAGGGGCACAGTCAGCGACATAACCGGCAACTGCGGACTGAGTTTACTGAGCAGCGCAACCGCAACCTCAATCAGCATGGTGGCCGCAAGGATGGGCGCCGCCAATTCCACCGCGGCGAGGAAAATGCCACCCGCCGCCTGAACGATCGCATGCGCGGTGAGCGGTGCGAGGGTGTACGCACCCAGAGGCACAGCACGAAAGCTGCGCACTAACGATGCCAGCAGAATGCGATCAAGGCCCGCTGCGATTAGAACCAGCGTTCCCATCAGTTGAAAGAGGTCACCCATCAGCGGTGTCTGGATATTGGAAGTGGGGTCAAGAAGATTGACCATCGAGAAACTGAATTGCACTCCGGCAATCTGCCCGGCGAACAAAAGCATCTCGTTCATAAGCGAAAGCACCAGGCCGTAGACAAGTCCGACAGCGATCTCGCTCAGCAGAGCAGTGAAGGAGATTTCGGTGTGTCCAGCAGGCAACGAGGCGACCAGCGGAGCAAGCAAAAGCGCAACCGCGCCGACGAAAACAGCTTTGGTCCGGGCTGGAAGAGCGGAGGAAGAGAAAAAGGGCGCAAAGACAACAATCCCGCTGATGCGTATCAAAGTTAGAACCATCGCACTCAAAAAGCTCGCCCAAGTGGCCATCAAAATCGCAACTCCGATCAGGTCCAGATCACCCGGTCCCTTAGCCCAGATAGCGGTGAAGGTCCGACATCAGCAGAAGGGTGTAAGCAGCCAGCCGCCCGAGAAACCACGGCATGCCCACCAGCAGGATGAGCGCCACGACCGCGAGACGCGGCACAGCAGTCAGCGACTGTTCCTGAAGACTGGTGAGGGTTTGGACAAGCGTGAGAATGAAGCCAAGTAAAACTGCTGCGACCAGCACCGGCGCACTCAGGATCATGGCCTCCTTCATTAACTGGCGAAGTAGCTCGGCAACAAGATCAGGAGTCATGCAGTCTTCCTTAGAAGCTTTTAAGCAGCGAGTGAGCCAGCAAATTCCAGCCGTCGACCATCACGAACAGCAGAATCTTGAGTGGCGTGGAGATGACCACAGGCGGCAACTGGAACATGCCTATCGAGGTTGTGATCGCGGCCGTCACCATATCAACCAGCAGAAATGGCAGAAACAGCACAGCGCCAATCGCAAACCCTGCTTTCAACTCAGAAAGGATGTAAGCCGGAACGACGACGCGCATAGGAAGATCGTCGGGTGCGTTGGGGCGCGGAATCTGACCCGCCGCCGTGAACAGCGCGAGGTCCTTCTCGCGGGAGTAGTGCAACAGAAAATGCTTGATCGGCTGCGATCCGCGATCGATCGCGTCCCAGCCCGTAATCTGTCCCGCGCGATACGGCTGTACAGCCTGCTGATCCACCTGGCCGAGTACTGGGGTCATCAGGAACCAGGTCATCATCAGGCCTAGACCGAGTAGCGTGGGGTTAGAGGGGGCAGTCTGCGTGCCGAGCGCCTGCCGCAAGAAGTGGAATACCACCATCAGCCGGACCAGGGGCGTCATGCACATCAGGATTGCCGGAAGAAGCGTGATCAGGGTGAGTGCGAAGAGAATCGTCCACGGCGTCGAGTCGGAAGGATGCAAACGTGCGTTGAGATCGGGCAGAAGTTGCGAGGTTGCGGGAACAGCTACGCGTGCTGCCACAAGGAGCGTCATCATGGACGCGCCTTTTCCGCGGCATTCTTCAGAGATTGCGCTGTCCGGCGGTTGTTGGGTGTGGGCAGGAGAGAAAAGAATGCAGGCGTACCCTCGGGAGAAGTCGCCACCAGCACGCGTTGCCCATCGGCTTCAATCAGAGCAACCGTCTGACGGGGAGCGAGCACGATTCGCTGCACGAGGGCGAGGCGAGGCTGCTGGAATTCACGATGGTGGAACCGGCTCAGAAACCACGCCACTAACCGAAAGCGCTGCAGAGATAGCACACGCGCAGCAGGCGGCCGGTGTCCTACAGCGAAGCTCAATGCATTTGCAAAGACTCCCAAGCTCTCTCCTTAAAGCAGACGGGTGATGCGAACTGCCAAAAGCTGATCGATCACTTCAAACTCTGCCCACGCCAACTGCGCACCGTGGGTTCCAAGGGGCATGTCGTCTCCGTTCATCCACTTCGAAGCGATCACCGTACCTGCGCTGAGATTCAGAAGATTGCGAACCCGAAAACCCCTGACGGGGACGGCGACATCGATCTCGACAGGAAGGCGAGCAACCAGCGGATTGATGCTGAGAACCCCTTCCACCGGCGGAGCCGGAGACGGCTGAGCCAGAACGGCTTCAGTCTTCATCTCCGCCAGACCGTTGGCAGTGGAGATCGTGGAAAGCTGGGATTGCGTCGCCATATGGCGGAGACTGGAGCAAGCAAGAACCCGCAAATGGAGCAGCTTCCTTAGAAGGGACTCATAATTGCGCGGGAATCGCCCCCAGCCCCAGCGTAAGCATCCGCAATTGGGCATTCACTTCGCTGCTACACTAGAAGCAGAGATTGCCTGAGACATTTGTGAGCGACGGCTGAGATTTGAGGTCAAAGATATGCCCCAACAAAATGAAAATAAGAGTTTTTCTGGAACTGGTCTGCGCCTAAAGATCGGTCTCGCCGAGATGCTGAAGGGCGGGGTGATCATGGACGTGATGAACGTCGAACAGGCCCGTATAGCTGAAGAAGCCGGAGCCGTCTCCGTGATGGCATTGGAACGCGTACCGGCGATGATTCGCGCTGAAGGTGGTGTGGCGCGTATGGCCAAACCCAGCCTGATCAAGCAGATCATCCAGGCGGTATCGATTCCGGTGATGGCAAAAGCTCGTATCGGCCATTTTGCCGAAGCGCAGATTCTGCAGCAGCTTGGCGTGGACTTCATCGACGAGAGCGAAGTTCTTACGCCGGCTGACGAGGCCCACCATATTGATAAGCACGCCTTTACAACTCCTTTCGTTTGCGGGGCACGCAATCTGGGCGAGGCTCTTCGCCGGATCGCCGAGGGTGCAGCCATGATTCGCACCAAGGGCGAGGCGGGAACCGGCGACGTGGTGCATGCCGTGCAGCATATGCGTCAGATTGTGAAAGAGATGAAGGCGCTTACGGTGTTGAGTGAGCAGGAACTCTACGCTGCCGCCAAGGAGCACCAGGCACCTTACGAATTGATTCGTATGGTTGCGCAGACTGGCAAATTGCCCGTGCCGAACTTCTCCGCAGGCGGAATCGCGACGCCGGCCGATGCCGCGTTGATGATGCAACTCGGCGCCGAAGCCATCTTTGTGGGTTCAGGAATCTTCATGAAGGAGCGGGCGACGCCGCTCGACGTGGAGAACGATCCAAAGGAGCGCGAAGAGGCGGTTTCCCGTGCCAAGGCCATCGTGATCGCGACCACGCATTACAACGACCCCAAAATCCTGGCCGAGGCTAGCGAACAGGTAACCGGCACCATGAAGGGTCTGGCGGCCGCAGCGATCGAAGAGTCACAGTTGTTGCAAACGCGTGGCTGGTAGACAGGCAGATAAAAATTCGAGCCGGAAGTGCCTGCCGCTTCCGGCTTCCGTTTCGAAAGTGGGACACAGCACGGGAGAACGAGATTGAACGCGGAAGTAAAGCGGCCGCGCATCGGTGTATTGGCTATCCAGGGTGACTATGCTGCCCACGCTGAGGCATTGACCGAATGTGGCGCGACGCCTGTCGAGGTGCGGAAGCGCGAGGAACTGGACGGGCTGGATGGCCTGATTCTGCCGGGTGGCGAATCAACTACCATCCTGAAGTTCCTGGAGCGGGGCCATCTCTTCGATGAATTGAAACAATTCTGTTCCACCCGACCGGTGTTCGGCACATGTGCGGGCGCAATTCTCCTGGCGCGCGAGGTGCGAAATCCAGCCCAGAGAAGCCTGGGGGTGCTGGACGCGGTGGTAGAACGCAACGCCTACGGACGTCAGATCGATTCTTCGATCCTCTTTTCCGATACGAAACTGCACGGCGAAAAGCTGGAAATGGTATTTATCCGTGCACCGCGGATCGTTCAGACAGGTCCTCAAGTGGAGATACTGGCGCAGCGCGATGGCATGGCAACACTCGTGCGGCAGGGCAAGCTGATGGCGGCCACTTTCCATCCGGAGTTGACCTCCGACCGGCGCGTCCACAAAGCATTTGTTGATCTGGTCCAAGCCAATCTTCAGTCGTAACAACTCGCTGTACAGCGGTGTTATTGAATTCAATAAAAAAGGCCATCCCGTTCGGGGGTGTCTGCGTCCAAAGACTTAGAGCGGTTCCGCGGTGAATCTTCGTTTCCGGTTCTTGAATGCGCTTGGCTCCAGTCCCGGGTAAAAGGCCAATCGAACACAATACCCTCGAAACGCAAAGGCTGCGGAAATGCTTTTGTGGTGTACTCTGATTTGCACAGAGGCTTCTGAATGCCCGCGACCTTTACGCATTCCCCTGCGGAAACGGAACGGAAAGAGCCAGGAATTGGCGGCAAACCTCCGGTTGACCGACGGCCTACGGGCGGCGGCGGGGGGGGCGGCGACGATGACCGGCAGCATGAGCGTAGAGGTCCGCGCGAATTGCTGCATAAGATTCGCTTTTCTGTTTTCTCGATTCTCGCGGCTGACATGATGTTCTTTGCCATCCTTGTGGCACTCTTCTTCGCCCGCCAGGCCGGCACTCACATGGATCCCCGCACCCATGAGCAGATCGGAGACTGGCATCCGGTTCTGCTGCCTCCAATTCTCTACCTCAATACTGCCCTCTTACTGCTCAGCAGCCTCACGATGGAGATTGCGCGCCAGAGCATCTTTCGCGAAATCGACGTATTGGAGGAATGGCTGGGCCTTGGCCATCCAGCACTGCAGCGCACTCTACCCTGGATGGGTGCCACCCTGGGCCTCGGACTCCTCTTCTTGACCGGACAATGGGTGGCGTGGCGTCAACTCACGGCGCAGGGATTCGCATTCGATCACTGGTCGACGCCCGCCAGCTACTTTTTCTACATCATCACTGGTCTCCATGCTGCTCACCTGATTGTGGGCGTCGTTGCGCTGGCGGTAACCCTGGGAGTCATTCGCAGGTTGAAGCGAGTAGAACTGCGCCAAGTCGCAGTGGATGCAACTGCGTGGTACTGGCACGCGATGGGGCTTGCCTGGATGGTGCTGTTTGCCGTCCTGGTGATCGGACAGTAAAAATCGACTCGCTGGGCTCAGAGAATCAATGCCGCGTCCTTGGCGATGCGGCATTCTTCATGGAATGAACTTGCCAGTCTTGTTTGGTTCCGCAACCAAGGTGAATTCGTCTTTCTTCTCCACCGAAAGGCTGGCAGCATCCGGGTCCTTCACCTTCCACATCACTGCGTGAAGTTTCCTGTCGCGATAATCCAGGGTGAGGTAGTGGTACACGGGGAATGCCGTGTCCTGATACAGGTCCTCCGACCCGCGAAAGAGCAGTGGATAAGGCTCTGCGCCACCACCGCCTGATGTCACATATTCAACGCCGTTGCGCTCGAATCGCTCGTAGTTATGGATGTGCCCGTTGAAGACGATCACTTTGGCGTGCATCTTGTGGAGATGAATCTCAAGGAGATGCCGCAGCGTGAGCGCTTCCTTCGAAGGTAAGTTGGTAAAGAGCTTGGACTGTTCATCAACTACCCACGGGGTGTGATAAAGGATGAAGAGAAAATCCACTTGCGCTGGCAGGTGATCGAGTTGAGCCGCGAACCAGGTTGCTTGCGGGCTGGTGCCGCCCGACGCCGAGGTCATGTCGAGCGAGATGACTTCCACGCTGCCCATGAGAACCGAGTAGTAGCGGTGGTTCTGGATGCCGGGAAAGTTTTTCAGGTAGTTGGCGATCCCTTTGTGGATGTCGGTGCGCACTTCGTGATTCCCCATCGTGGGAAGCTGCAGGATCTGGTTCTTACGCCAGAGAGCCGTCTCGTCGCGAAATACCTGCCAATCGGCATCGCTGGAGCCTATATAAGGCATATCGCCGGTGAGCAGCAAGACCTCGGGACTCTCCTCGGCAACACGCTCCGCAAGGTACTTTCTGATGCGAGGATTGGTGCCTATCTTTACCGCCGGATCAGTGAAGCGCATGTCGCCATAGCCCACCATATGGATGGGTGACAAGGCAGAGTATTTTGTAATGGTGAAAGTGGGATTTACATCGATCTTTTCTGGGGGTTCGGCAACTGCGGAAATAACAAATGCGCACGCGAAAACGAAGATGATGATTACTCGCGCCCGCCGCCTCAGGATTTCATGAAGTGGTAGCTGCACAGGTTCAGGCTAACATTGCGGCCTTGCTCGGCCAAAATGCCGATAGGCGAGAAGAAGCGACGAGGTCTAGCGCAAAGCGAGGTGGAAAAATCCGCGCACTCTTTCGGTAAAGGTCGGTTGCAACGGGCATGCGTAATAAATTTCGCGATTGAGCGCCATCAAGAGCTGGATTGCCTGCACGTTTGGGTCGTGAGCCGAAATCTCTTCGGCCTCCTGCAGATATTCGTCCGTCAGGTACTCGATCGCGTGACCAAGTATTTCAAGGGCGCGTCCCGCCTGAGGACTAATGTGACGGCAACGATTGGCATGGACCAGCGAGTCAGTAACGCTGCGGTTCAATCCGCCTAAGGGTAGACCTGTAACAGCCATAAAATTCCAACTCTCGAGAGCCGACTTGATGTTGCCTCTGTAATCGGCCTCTTCAGCAAGATTCTTTAGCGAGCATTTTCTTAATGCCCAGTTTGGGCTGAGCGATTATGGGTTTCCCGTTCTCGAATTCATGTGACACGCCTCACAGATGGGTAATTTCTTCGAAGGGTATACAGACCTCAGCGTCAAAAAGTGTCAAGGCTCACGAAGTGGGGCTGAAGTGCGGTTCCGTGAAGGGGAATTGAGCGGCTCCTCTGTGACGGAATCAAAATCGATGCGACAAATCAGGATGCGTCTGATCGCCTTGACGGGATGAGGTTTGGAACCTAAGCTCAAACCAGCGGCCTGTCGCAATGGGAGCAGTCTGGCCCGGCGACAAATTCGAACATTTTACAGATCTTTTGAGAACAGGGTGCAGATGATTCCCTACCACTGGCAGTATCTTCCACTTCTAATGCAAGTGCTTTTTGCTATTGGACTTGCTGCGATGATGGTGCTGGCATCCTGGTTCATCGGCCGGCATCGCAATCTTCCCGTCAAGCTGGCGACATATGAATGCGGAATCGTGTCGGTTGGCGACGCTCGGGCCCGATTCAGCGTGCGTTTTTACATGGTCGCGATGCTCTTTATCCTCTTCGACGTTGAAGCGGTTTTCATGATGCCCTGGGCGGTGATCTACCGCCAGCTCCCGCATATTACCGGACAGCGATTATTCGGGTTCTGGGAGATGGTTGTTTACCTGGGTTTTGTCGCGGTTGGTCTGTACTACATCGTGCGTAAGGGCATTCTGAACTGGAGCATGGACAAGGCGGATCTCTAAGAATGGCAGAAGCTCCAAAGGAAACTCTCGCCGGCAAGCAAGCTGTGCTCGAAGGATTGCCGGATCACCCGGCAGTCAAGGCGCTTCTCGCGTGGAATGCCGATGCATTTACAGATGCACTCTTTGACAGGGGCGAATTGACACTGACTGTCACTCCGGAGAAGATCTGCGAAGCAGTGACTGCCGTGAAGAATGCCGGCTACAACGCGTTCGAAGATATGACGGCGGTGGATTGGCTTCCTTCCGAACCCCGCTTCCAGCTGAGCTACCACATTCTGTCGCATCAATATAAAGAGCGGATCCGTCTGAAAACCTGGCTAAACAGCGGCGATCCGGCGATTGAATCGATCACCTCAGTCTGGTCGGGTGCCAATTACTACGAGCGCGAAGTCTTCGACCTGTTTGGGATTCGTTTTGAAGGACATCCGAATCTGCGCCGCATCCTGATGCCTGATGATTGGGTGGGACATCCCTTGCGCAAGGACTACCCGGTGGAGGGCTATCGCTGATGGTGGATGTAGGCACTCCGATCCTTTCTGCCCCGCCCGCCGAGGGCGCGCGCGACCAGCACATGGTCCTGAACATGGGACCGCAGCATCCGTCAACGCACGGCGTGTTGCGCCTGGTGCTGGAAATTGACGGTGAAATAGTTGTCCGCCTGTACCCGGAAATCGGCTACCTGCATACCGGCATTGAAAAGACCTGCGAGGCAAAGTTTTATCAGCAAGTCGTTCCGCTGACGGATCGCGTGGACTACCTGGGCCCCATGGCCAACAATCTCTGCTACTGCCTTGCAGTCGAAAAGCTGCTGCAGTTGGAGGTTCCCGAGCGGGCAGTATGGATTCGCGTGCTGCTAACGGAGCTGACACGCCTGAACTCGCACCTGATCTGGCTGGGCACGCACGCCATGGACATCGGCGCGCTTACAGTATTCCTTTACACATTCAGAGAGCGAGAAGACATTCTGCGCATCTTCGAGGCTGTTGCCGGCCAGCGCATGATGACCAGCTATTTCCGCATCGGCGGACTGTCGATGGAGCCGCCTCTGGACTTGTTCGATCGCATCCAGTCCTTCATCAAGACGTTTCCGGAGAAAATCGACGAATACTCGAATCTGCTCACTGGAAATCCAATCTTCCGGAACAGGCTGATGGGCATTGGACATCTCTCGCCTGAGGACGCAATTGCACTTGCCGTCACTGGTCCGACGATGCGCGCTTCAGGCATTGATTTCGATCTGCGGCGCGACATGCCGTACTCCAGCTACGAGAAATTTCAGTTCAAAGTTCCGGTTTCAAACCGCTGCGATTGCTGGGGACGGTACGAGGTACGTTTGCTGGAGATGCGCGAAAGCATCGGCATCATTCAACAGGCCTTGGATGGAATGCCGGGCGGCCCGATCAAGGCTGATGCGCCAAAGATCGTTCTGCCGGATCGCGAGAAGATGAAAACGCAGATGGAAGCGTTGATCCATCACTTCAAGATCGTGACGGAAGGCTTCAACGTTCCGGCGGGCGAAGTGTATCAAGGAATTGAATCGGGCCACGGGCAGATGGGCTATTACGTAGTATCAGATGGAACCGCAAAACCATATCGCGTGCATATGCGGTATCCAGGATTTGCGACTTTGCAGGCGCTGGAAACGATGTGTCAGGGACGCATGCTTGCGGACGTTGTAGCTGTAATCGGGTCGATTGATATTGTGCTTGGGGAGATCGATCGCTGATGCCGGAAACGGCGCAGTTGTACATGGAACTTTGGGTATCGCTTGCTTCCCTGCTTCGCAGTTATACCGCGGTGCACGGGTTGAATGGGAATCGGCAGGCAACGGTCGAGTTGGGGGAAGAACAGATTACGGTGCGTCATGCGGAAGCGTGGCTCGATCTGAATCGGAACGGCGCGCACGTGATGTGGAAGCGCGACGACGGACGGAGCGGAATGCTGGAACTGACAGAAAATGGCCGGTTGCGCAGTTCGGCTGGCGAAGAAGAGATGGATATGGCGGCTGAATCGTGGGCTCGGGAGCTGATGCGATGAGTGCCGTCAATACGAGTCCCGAGTCCATGAGCATCTTTTCGCCCCAAGTGGCGGCACGTTTTGATGCGCTGGTGGAAAAGTATCCCCTGAGGCGCTCGGCGCTCGTCCCGATGCTGCTCTATGCGCAGGACGAAATCGGTTACCTGTCGGACTCCGTGATCGCGGAAGTAGCACAGAGGATCGGGATTACCGAACTCGATGTTCGCAACGTGGCCACCTACTACTCCATGCTGCGTTTCAAGCCTGCGGGCAAATTCAATGTACAAGTTTGCACGAATATCAGTTGCATGCTGCGCGGTGCCTACGACGTGTATGAGAAATTTCAGGAAGAACTTGGCATTGGGCACAAGGGCGTAACTGCGGACGGCCTGTTTTCACTCGAAGAAGTGGAATGCATCGGCGCTTGCTGCTGGGCTCCAGCGATCCAGGTGAACTATGCATTTCACGATGAGCTGACGCCATCCGGCGTACCCGAAATTCTGGACCGGTATCGGCAGCAAGTCCAAGACAAGGAAAAAAATGCCTAGGCTGGTTTCGCATCCCGATGAAGTAAAGATCGTCTCGAAGCGCTTCGGTCAGGGCGCCGCGAATATCGATAAGTACATCGAGCTTGGCGGATACGAGGCTGCTCGCAAATGCGTGGCGCAGGGCCCCGATTGGATTATCGAGGAGATGAAAGCCTCGAACTTGCGTGGGCGTGGCGGTGCGGGATTTCCTACAGGCATGAAATGGTCGTTCGTTCCGAAACAGTCGGCGAAACCAAAGTATGTACTCATCAACGGCGACGAAAGTGAGCCCGGAACCTGCAAGGACCACCTGATTTTCCTGCACGATCCTCACGCTGTTATTGAGGGCACCATCATCGCCGGTCTAGCGATCGGTTCGAAGATGGGATTTATCTATCTGCGGGGCGAGTATCGATACCTTCTGGAGATCATGGAGAAAGCCGTAGCCGATGCCTATGCGAAAGGATTTCTAGGCAAAAATATCTTCGGATCGGATAACGAATTCCAAATCATCACGCAGAGCGGCGCCGGTGCATACGAAGTCGGCGAAGAGTCGGCGCTTATGGAATCACTCGAGGGCAAGCGCGGCGTTCCTCGAATCAAGCCTCCGTTCCCCGCTGTCGTCGGCCTTTATGGCGGACCTACGGTCATCAACAACGCCGAGACGATTGCGACTGTGCCTCATGTCATCACCATGGGCGGTGCGGCCTTTGCGGCTGTTGGATCCGCGCGCAATGGTGGCACACGGCTCTTCGGCTTGAGTGGCCACGTGGAACGGCCCGGCGTGTACGAATTGCCGATGGGTTACAACCTGAAGAAAATGATCTACGAAGTCGGGGGCGGGGTCCGTGGCGGTCGCAAATTGAAGGCAGTCGTTCCCGGTGGATCGTCAACCCCCGTTCTGCTGCCCGAAGAAATCGAAAATCTAGGCATGGATTTCGACCAGGTCGGCAAGGCCGGCTCGATGCTGGGTTCCGGCGGTGTAGTGGTGATCGACGACCAGACCTGCATTGTGGAATTCGCGCTGCGAACCATCAGCTTTTATCAGCACGAGAGTTGCGGCTGGTGTATTCCCTGCCGCGAAGGAACAGACTGGCTGAAGAAATCATTGACGCGCTTTCACGCCGGGTTCGGAACTGCAAAGGACATCGACAACATTCGCTACCTCGCCGAGAACATGATGGGCCGAACCTTCTGCCCGCTTGGCGACGCTGCGGCGATGCCGACACTTGGGTTTGTGAAGAAGTTCCGCAAAGAATTTGAGGATCATCTGGACGGGAAGCCGTGCCCGTTTGCCAAACATACCGAAATGGCTGTGGTTTGAGCTGCGCGAAACGTAAAGGGAGTTCTGGAGAAGAATGGCAGACGTAACATTCACGGTCGATGGAAACAAGCTGACGGCTCCCGCGGGGACGCTGCTGATTGAAGCGTGCCGCAAGGCGGGCATCGAGATTCCTGCGTTCTGCTACTACCCTGGACTGAGCCTGCAGGCTGCATGCCGCATGTGCGTCGTCAGGCAGGAGAAGGTGCCGAAGTTGCAGACGGCCTGCACCACAACCGTCGCCGAGGGTCAGGTATTCACAACCGATTCACCGGAGATCGCACAGGCACGCAAGGCAACCATCGAATTGCTTCTCGGAAACCACCCACTCGACTGCCCTGTTTGCGATGCGGGCGGCGAGTGTGAACTTCAGGATATGACCTTCAAATACGGCGCCGGCGAGAGCTTGATGGTTGACGCCAAGCGCCACCGGGACGAGCAGCAGTGGTCTCCGGCAGTCTTCTACGACAGGCCGCGTTGCATTCTCTGCTATCGCTGCACCCGTATGTGCGGCGAAGGCATGGACGTGTGGGCGCTCGGCATCCAGAATCGCGGTGTCGTCTCGGTGATCGCACCAAACGAAGGCGAGCGCCTCGACTGCGAGCAATGCGGTATGTGTATCGATGTGTGCCCCGTAGGTGCTCTTACGAGCGGCAGCTACCGTTATAAAACCCGTCCGTGGGAAATGAATCACGTTTCCACCGTTTGCACGCATTGCGGCGATGGATGCAAGGTCACACTCGGCGTGCGCCAGGCAAACGACGGTTCAGAAATTGTTCGCGCCGACAATCGCGACAAGAGCGGCATCAATGGAGATTTTCTCTGCGCCAAGGGGCGCTTTGGCTTTGACTTCGTTGACAGCTCGGAGCGCTTGACGACTCCGCTGGCACGCAATGCACAGGGCAAACTCGAGGCGGTTACCTGGGAACATGCATTTCGTCTGGTGGGTGCCAAGCTTAAAGAAATTCGCGACACCAAGGGTGGCGAAGCGATCGGGGTGATCGGCTCGAACCACACCACCAACGAAGAGAACTACCTGCTGCAGAAGTTTGCGCGCACCGTGCTCCAGACGAACAATATCGACCATGAACGCACCACGGATTACGTCGCGTTTGCCCGTGCCGTTGCTGGACACGACGGACGAGCTGCAAGCCTTCGCGAAATCGCCTCTGCACCGGCGATTCTGCTGATCGGCGGCGATCCGACCAATGAGCATCCGCTGCTGGCATGGACTTTGCGCACCAACGTGCGGTTGAATAAAGCCCGCCTTTACGTGGCAAATGAAAAACGAATCAAACTGGAGAGGCAAGCCAAAGCAGCGCTGCAGCTGCCGGCGGGCGGATATGCAGCGTTCAGTGCTTACCTCGGCGGCAGCGACAACTCCATCAAGGACTCAACCTTCCGCGCAGCAGTTCTCGGCGAAGAAAAACTGCTGATCATCTTTGGTCAGGAATATCGCGATTCAGCAGTTGCTGACCTGGTGCAGTGGGGTTTGGGACGCCCCAATGTCCGCTTTGCCTACCTCGGCGACTACGCCAATTCGCGCGGTGCTGCCGATATGGGTCTGCTGCCCGATTTACTGCCGGGATATGTTCCGATCAACGCATCTGGAACATTCGCGCAGGAATACGTGGGAATGCCGACCACGCCCGGCAAAACGCAACCGGAGATGTTCGTCGCTGCGGCTAAAGGCGAACTAGGCGCGCTGCTTGTTGTGGGCGCGAATCCCCTTAGTAATGGCAGCATTGATCTGAGTACGCTGAAGAACACGTTTGTTGTGGTGCAGGATATCTTCCTGACGGAGACGGCAGCAATCGCCGACGTTGTCTTCCCTGCCGCCAGCCTTTACGAGAAGACCGGCACGGTGACAAATACGTTCGGCGATTTACAGCTGGCGCGGAAAGCTGCGGATCGTGCTGGCGTAAAGTCAGACTTCGAGATTCTTGTTCGACTCGCAGGCAGCATGGGCGCGGATGTGAAGGCGCTGGTGCCCTTCGGCAAGGTTGGCGTAACAGCTGATCTCGGGCAGTCTCGCGGTGCGCAGTCGGGTGAGGCTGACAGACATGCTGTGTGGCTTTCCGCGAATGGACTAGAGCCAAAACTGAGCCCGTTCGATCCGCTGGCATTGTTAGACGAAATTGAGCGGCTTGTTCCGGCTTACAAGCTGGATCGGCTGAATCTCTTTGGTGGAAACGACATAAAAATCGAGCTTGGTTTCGTCCCGGTTTCCGCCCTTGGTTCAGCGCATCCCGAACTGGTGAAACCTGCGCACAACGGATTGTTTACCTCGGGAACACTCGGGCACTACAGCAACGGACTGAAAGATTTGGAGCGGCATCAGGCAGCAGAAGTGGCAGCCTCGGCTGCAGATTGAAAGATTGACGAGAGAGGCAAAGGCACGTGACGATTTGGCAGTTTTTGTTTTGGAGCTTGCTTAAGGTCGTGGTGGTGACGGTAGTGCTGTTGATGGGCGTCGCCTACACGGTGCTGCTTGAACGCAAGCTCGTCGGTCGCATCCAGAATCGTTGGGGGCCAAACCGTGTGGGACCGTTCGGGTTGTTGCAGCCGCTAGTCGATGGGGCAAAGTCATTTCTCAAAGAAGACATCATCCCGACGGGCGTGTATAGGCCTCTCTATCTGCTGGCACCGATCATCGCCCTCAGCTGCGCACTCATCTCCATTGGAGTAGTGCCGTTCGGAGATCCCGGAGTCGTGGGATCCGGCAACTTCCACTTCTTTCAGATTGCCGATGTGAATATAGGCCTGCTCGTCATCCTTGGTATCACATCGATCGGCGTGTATGGCATCGCGCTGGCAGGATGGTCATCGAACAACAAATATTCCTTACTCGGAGCATTGCGCGCGTCGGCGCAATTGGTGAGCTACGAGCTGGCTCTGGGGCTATCGCTGGTCGGCGTGGTGATGCGTGCCGGTTCGCTTAATCTCGATGTCATCGTTCGTAGCCAGTCGAACCACGGCATGCTGAGTTGGAATCTTTTCGGCGGGTTGCAGTTTGTCGCGTTCTTCATCTACCTGATGGCGGCTTACGCTGAGACGAATCGCTCGCCATTCGATTTGCCTGAGGCAGAAAGCGAGCTCGTCGCCGGATATCACACCGAATATAGTTCCATGAAGTTCGCCATGTTCTTTATGGCCGAATACGGCAACATGATCATGGTGGGTTGCGTGGCCACGCTGTTGTTTCTGGGCGGATGGACTAGCCCCTTCGGCAATCTGCTTCCCGCGCCAAGTTCCTTTATCCTGCGCGCCTTCATTCCGATTTTCTGGTTTGTTCTGAAAGTTTTCAGTTTTCTGTTTCTCTACGTATGGGTGCGCGGCACGCTGCCTCGTTTCCGCTATGACCAGTTAATGAATTACGGGTGGCGCTGGCTCATGCCGTTGGCCATCCTCAACATTGTGGGAACGAGTTTATGGCTTGCATATCGCTGAGCGAAGCCGGACCGACTTAAATCGCTGTTCTTCGATAGCGGTTTGAGATCACGGTTTAGCCGGATGCGCTCAGTTAGAATCGGAAGGGATTTCAAGCAACGGGAGTGCCCCGTTCGCACAGTTCCTCCCCTCAACCTGCCGAAGAAGTCAATCGGCACTCGCCCGTATAGCGGTTCTCCAGGAGATGTAGGGGCGAAGCGATTCTGCCAAGTGGATTCTTCCGCACGAAGAATCCGCCTTAAACAGAACCGGAAACGATTCACAAAATGGAGAGCCGCTCTAAGTGACGGAACGATGCACCTGATTCTCTTTATCGTGTTTGCTGCACTCTGCCTGACAGGAGCAATCAATCTCCTGCTGCAGAAGCACCCCATCAACAGCGCGCTCTCGCTGATTGTGGTGATGACGTCATTGGCGGTGCTCTACCTGCTGCTCGGAGCAGAGTTCCTGGCGGCGGCACAAGTCATCGTCTACGCAGGCGCGATCATGGTCCTCTTCACGTTTGTGGTGATGCTGCTGAATGCGGGCCGCGAAGAGCGCACCCTGGGCAGTCGAGCCGCGCGTACCGTAGGCTTTCCGGCAGTGGTAGCAATCCTTGCCGTGATTGCAACAACAATTCTTCGCTCCCAGGGTATCGGTAACGCAGCCATCGAAGACCAGATCACCAGCACTGCAGATCTCAGCGCCGTTCTATTCACTAAACTTCTCCTGCCGTTTGAAGTCACGTCGGTACTAATTCTCGTCGCCATTCTTGGATCCGTTGCGCTGGCCCGCCAGGGAGATGGGGAAAAGGTGGACACCAAGTGAACTCACTACACCTCGTTCAACACGAAGTTCCTCTCACGTGGTATCTGCTGTTGAGCGCCGTCCTGTTTTGCCTGGGTGTCGTCGGATTCCTGATCAAGCGCAACCTGATCACCATGTTCATGTCGATTGAACTGATGTTGAACGCGGTGAATCTCTCGTTTGTGACCTTCGCACACCAGTGGCATCAGGTAAGAGGACAGATCTTCGTATTTTTCGTGATGATGGTGGCCGCCGCTGAGGCTGCCGTTGGACTCGCCATCATTATTGCTGTATTCCGCACACGCGCAACGCTTGCGGTCGATCGCATCGACCTTATGAAACTATGAACGAGAATCTCCATCTCTGGTTGATCCCGCTTCTGCCGTTCGCAGGCTTTCTGCTGAATGGCTTGCTCGGCCGTCGGATGCCCAAAGCACTCGTGACATCAATTGCGCTCCTCGCGCCGCTGGCTTCACTGCTGCTTGTGCTGAGCGCGTCCCGACTTGCATTCCAATCCGGCTCCCTGCCCCACGTAGAAACATTTGGCAATTGGATCAACGTCGCTACGCTCCATATCGACTTCAGCTTTGTTCTCGATCAGCTTTCCCTGGTAATGCTGCTCGTCATCACCGGCGTTGGATTCCTGATTCACATCTATTCTGTCGGCTACATGCACGAGGAAGAAGGCTACTGGCGCTACTTCGCCTACCTGAATCTGTTCCTCTTCTTCATGACTGTGCTTGTGCTCGCCGGCAATGCGCTATTGATGTTTGTCGGATGGGAAGGCGTCGGTCTCGCTTCGTACCTGCTGATCGGTTTCTGGTTTCAGAAAACGTCTGCGGCAGATGCAGGCAAGAAAGCGTTCATCGTCAACCGCATTGGCGACTTCGGATTTCTGATCGGACTCTTTTTCCTGCTGGCGAACTTTGGCACACTCACCTTCAGTGAACTGGGAGAAAAGATTGCCGCCAATCCAGCAATGACTGGGGGCGTCCTTACCACAATCGCCATTTGCTTGCTGATCGGTGCAACAGGCAAAAGCGCGCAGCTTCCACTGTATGTATGGCTGCCAGACGCGATGGAGGGCCCGACCCCCGTCTCCGCGCTGATCCATGCGGCCACCATGGTCACGGCCGGCGTCTACATGATCGCCCGCAACCACTTCATCTTCGATCGTTCCCCATTCGCTCTTACTGTTGTCGCAGTCGTCGGCGCGGCAACGGCGATCTTCGCAGCCACCATCGCCCTCGTGCAGACCGATATTAAGCGCGTCCTCGCCTACTCCACCGTCTCGCAGCTCGGATATATGTTCCTCGGCTGCGGCGTCGCAGCATATTCCGCGGCGATCTTTCACTTGATGACGCACGCATTCTTCAAGGCCCTGCTCTTCCTTGCAGCTGGATCGGTAATTCACGCGCTCGGAGGCGAACAGGATCTGCGTAAGATGGGCGGTTTACGCAAGAAGATTCCGATCACCTTCTGGACCATGGGCGCCGCAGTCTTTGCGATCGCCGGATTTCCTCCGCTTGCGGCCTTCTTCTCAAAGGATGCGATCCTCTACGAGGCGTTCCAGCATGGTGCTTCCGGCCGGATTTTCTGGTTCGTTGGCCTGCTGACAGCTCTGCTCACCAGTTTCTACATGTTCCGGCTGTGGTACCTCACCTTCTTCGGTGAAGCTCGCGATCCTCACACGCATCCGCACGAAAGCCCGTGGTCGATGCTCGGTCCGCTCGTCATTCTCGCCCTGCTCTCCGTTGGTGGCGGATGGATCGGCATGGATCACTTCGGCGCGTTCTTGGCTCCCGTTCTTGGGCCAACGACGGATCCTTCCACTGCGGCGGGAGGAAAGCAACTCGACCTTCTGCTGAGCGTCCTGGCGGTTGCTGCAGCCTTGATCGGCTTGCTCATCGCCGATCGCATGTATCGCCGCAAGTCCGCACTTCCGCCGCAGGATGCGGCGTTGATGCCGGCAGGCTACAAGCTATTGGCGAATAAGTATTACGTTGACGAAATCTACGGCGCGGCCATTGTGAAACCCATCATTGCGCTTTCGAAATACGGGTTGGAATGGATCGTCGATGTTGCAATCCTGGGTGGTGCGGCATGGCTGCTTGGCGGTATTGCCACATTTGGCGGCGCCATTTTGCAACGTTGGCAATCCGGTAATTTGCGATCGTACGCCGCGTGGCTGACGCTCGGGGCGGCTGTCCTGCTTGCATTTGTTCTGGCGCCGTATGTATTCAGTTCGGGAACCGGCATGTTCTGGGCGGGGCACTAGGAGATGACAACGATGGATAGTTCGATACTCACGTTGATTCTCCTCGCGCCGCTGGCTGGAGCAATTCTGGTTGCACTCTTGCCTGATCGCGGGAAGCTCTCCGCGTGGGTAACGCTGCTGACCACTCTCGTCAGCTTTGGTCTGACGCTGCACCTTCCCGCACACTTCAACCTCCAACAGTCTGGGTTCCAGTTTGTTGTGAATAAGCCGTGGATCGAGAGTCCGGCAATCTTTTATCACGTCGGCGTCGATGGTCTAAGCCTGTGGCTGACTGTCCTCGTCGGGCTTCTCGGGCCCGTTGGCGTACTCGCAAGCTGGAATTCAATCACCCGGCGGCAGAAGGTTTTCTACTCGCTGTTCCTCCTGCAGCAGACAGCGATGTACGGCGTCTTTATCTCGCTGGACCTGATGGTCTACTACGGCTTCTGGGAGCTCTCGCTGGTTCCAATGGCAATTCTCATTGCCATGTACGGGCGCAAGGAAGGATCGAAGGCTGCCACCAAGTTCTTCCTCTTCACATTCATTCCTTCGGCGCCGCTTCTGGTTGCGATCCTGTGGCTCTATGCACGAACCGGAACGTTCAACTTCAGCGAACTTCGAATATTGATTGGCGCAGGTGCATTGCCGGCTGGAGCGCTGTTCTGGGTAGCGCTGGCGTTTCTGTTCGCGTTCGCCGTCAAAGTTCCGGTCTTCCCGCTTCATGGATGGCTCGCTGACACATTTGGTGAAGCTCCCGTGGCGATGGCGATGGTAGTTGCAGGCAAGCTGGGCATCTACTCCATGCTGCGCTTTCATGTGGGTCTGTTCCCTATCCAGTCGAAAGCCATAGCGCCCTTGCTGATCACGCTTGCCGTCATTGGCATTCTTTACGGAGCGTGCCTGGCGTTGGTGCAGCGCGACTTCTGGCGCTTCCTGGCTTTCGCAGCATTGAGTCACCTGAGCCTGATCACGCTTGGTGTTTACGGCTTCACATTCGTGGGTTGGAGCGGCGCAACCTATCAGATACTCAACAACGAACTCATCGATGCCGCCTTGTTTGTTCTGCTGGGAGCACTCGAGATTCGCTACGCCACAAGTCAGATTGCTGCCTACGGTGGACTCGCAAATCGTGTACCGCGACTGGCAACCATCTTCGTGATCGTTTCGCTGGCCATGATCGGCCTTCCCATGCTGAATGGATTCGTCGGCGAATTCCTGATTCTCTCCAGCACGTTCGCAGGTGTCAGTCATCGATGGGCTGCCGTGGCAACGCTCGGAGTAATTCTCAGTGCCGCGTACATGCTGTGGCTTGTACAGCGCGTCTTCTACGGTCAGGAGAGCAAGATAACCTCTGCAGGCGCATTGGATTTGCGTCTCGGTGAGCAACTCGTGCTATGGCCTCTGGCTGTCCTGATGCTTGTCATGGGAGTCTCACCAAACTTCTGGCTTCATGCCATCGAAGTGGCGCCAAGACCCATCATGCTTCAACAGACACCTTCGATCGATATGCTTGGACAGCCCGACGTCATTCCGGGAACCAGCGGTGGAGAGGTGCAGCGATGAACGCAGTGCCGGACATCTATCGCATCCTTCCCGAAGTAGTTCTCACAATCACCGGCGTCCTCGTTATGCTAACGGATGCCTCAATGGCACCGGGACGATCGCGCCGCGGCCTGGGATGGGTCGCCGCATTTGGTACCACTCTGGCACTGCTCGTCAGTGAGTGGCAGCTCTCTCTGCCGACGGGCTCCGGATTCTCCGATACTGTCGAAACCAGCCCATTCACCGTTTTCTTCCACATGCTGATCTGTGGCATTGTGCTGGTTACCTTGCTGATTTCGCTCGACACGTTGCCCGAAAACAGCCACCACCAGGGCGAGTACTATGCGCTGATAACATTCGGTGCCGTCGGCATGTGTCTGCTCACCAGCGCCGTCGAGTTGCTGATGGTCTTCATCGCGCTTGAGATCTCTTCGATCTCGACGTATGTTCTTGCCTGCTATCGAAAGCAAACCGGCCGCGGGCCCGAGTCTGCAATCAAATATTTTCTTCTCGGCTCATTCGCTACCGCCTTTCTGCTCTACGGAATTGCAATGGTGTTTGGAGCAACCGGCACCACCTCGGTTTACGAAATCGCACGCGCTGCATCCACAGCGCAAAACCAGGGTCTGATCCATGCCGCCCTCGCGCTGATGCTGGTCGGCATCTTGTTTAAAGTCTCCGCTGCACCGTTTCACGTCTGGACTCCCGATGTTTATGAAGGTGCGCCTTCGCCGGTTGTGGCGCTGATGTCCACTGCGCCCAAAGCCGCCGCCTTTGCATTTCTCCTGCGCGTCGTCTACGAGATGTTCCCCACCTTGCGGTCGGTGTGGTCACCCGCACTGTGGGTGGTTGCAGTTCTCTCAATGACAGTCGGCAACCTTGCAGCGTTGCGCCAGCAGAACGTGAAGCGCATGCTTGCCTACTCTTCCATCGCGCATGCAGGTTACCTGCTTGCTGCGTTCGCCGGGTTTGGCGCCAGCGGTATTGCCGCAGCCAGCTTCTACACTGCGGCATATGCTGCGATGAACGTCGGAATTTTTGCGGTGGTCACGCTGGTGGGTGGATACGACGACGAAAGACCGCTGATCCCGGACTACAAAGGACTCTTGCATCGCTCACCACTACTTGGCAGCCTGCTGATCTTCTTTCTGGTATCGCTTGTCGGAATTCCATTTACCGGTGGCTTCTTCGGCAAGTTTTACTCTTTCTCTGCCGCAGTGGGTGGAGGGGCGGTGCTTCTGGCCGTTATCGGATTGCTGAACTCGGGAGTAGCAGCGGCATACTATTTGCGACTAGCCTTTACGGCGGCGCAGCGTCCCGATGACGAGACGAACGAAGCTCGCTTGCCGATAGTGCCCATGGGAATTGCGGTGGGAGCTGGGCTTCTATTCGCAATAGGCGCAACGCTGGTTTTGGGGATCGCGCCGGGAACAGTTCTTCACATCACAGAATCCGGAGCACACACGCTGCAAGCTCCTCCAGCCATGTCGATTGCTCCCGAGGTTACGGCAAGACGGGCAAACCAGTAGTTCTCCGCCCTGATTTCTCGGGTGCCTCGAGTTGCGCATCGTCCGTCCGCTCGATCATCCCCTGGTAGAAGTCGACCGCCAAGCCCAAGACTCGCTTACTTTCGTAGTTTTCGAGCACCCACGCACGGGCCGCCTTGCCCATTGCAAGACGGCGATCCCGATCGCGAAGCAATCGCAGGACTGCCTCGCTGATGGCCTCGGGATTCCCAGGTGGAACGAGCATCCCTGTCACTTCCGGCACGATCGCGTCGCGCGAGCCGGTGCACAATGTTCCGATCACAGGTATTCCGGTTGCGGCAGCCTCAAGAACTACATTGGGAAAGCCTTCCCGCAAGGTAGGAAGCACCAGCAAGTCCATCGCCCGGTAATAGGGCGCAGTGTCTGCGATGAACCCAGTACATACGATGTTGGGATGGCCCTCAATTCGTGCTCTCAACCCAACGCCCAATGCATCCTCAGCCGCGTCGAACCATCCTACGAGAAGAAGGAGGGTGCTTGGCTCTTCGCGGAGAATTACAGTAAAGGCTTCAAGCAATTCAGCAAGGCCTTTATAATGGGTCAATCGACCGGCAAACCCAATCACGGAAGCATCTGTGCTGATTCCAAGATGCCGACGAACGAACGAGGCGCCAGGACAGAACCGCTCCAGGTCGACACCGTTGCTGCTTCCCTTACCGAGCAGAACAAGCTTCGAAGCGGGAGCAACGTGAAGCGCCAAAGCTTTTTTGCGTAGACTCCAGCTATTGCAGATCACGACGTTGGCGCAGGCTGAAGCCAGGCGTTCGGTCATCAGCAGCAGAATTCGTTTCAGGCCAAAGGCTGTCTCTAGCCTGAGCCCACGCAGGAAGTAAACTCGTGCCGGGATACGACAGAGTCGAGCTGCGAGGCTCCCAAGGAGACCTGCCTTCGGGGTGCTGAACTCAACAATGTCGGGTCGAAGACTGCGCAGCAGACGCCAGATGCGAAACATGGCGATGATGTCTGCAACGGGCGAGATGCCGCGTTCCATAGGTACAGCGTAAGCAGCAATCTGTTCATTTTGAGCTGTGTCATAAAGCAGTTGGCCCGGAGCAGAGAGGAGAGAGACGCGGAAGCCAGACTCGCGCAAAGCGCGGAGCCTTACTTGCAGGACGAGGCAGGTCTGATGGCTGGTAACGCCGATAAGAATATGCGGCCGTCGAAGGCTGCCTGTATCCTGTGCACCGGGCGTTGCGCCTTCAGATTTAGTCATATCTAGAGACTTGCAATTGATAGCCTGGCAGTGACGGCTGGTGTGCGCGGCGCGGTTTGCTACTTTCCCAGGATTCAACGAAACTCTAGCATTCTGCTCCACCGGACGTTGTGCGGCACATCACGACTTCGACAAGCCGTAATCCGATAATCTGCTGCCGGGTTGCTATGGGTCCGCCAACACCTGCGAAGGTCCTTCTCCTGATTCCGCACCTCGGCGGCGGAGGAGCCGAACATGTTACCGCTACGCTCGCCCGGCATCTAAGCCGCCTTAAATATGAAGTACATCTCGGACTTGTAACACAAAGTTCAAGTGAAGCAGCAACAGCCCGGGAGGAGTTTCCGCTCGCAGTTCATATCCACGCTCTTGGTGCGCGAAGGGTCCGGGCAAGTGCATGGCAAACTCTGAAGCTGGCGTGGCAGCTCAGGCCAGCCCTGATCCTCTCTGGGATGGCTCACCTTAATCTGCTCGTTCTTTTACTGCGGCCCTTATTGCCACGCCGCATCCGCATCCTTGTTCGACAGAATGGAACGCTTGCAGCAACCATTGAGGCGGGAAATCATCCGCGACTTTCGAAGTTCCTCTTCCGCGTGGCCTACCGGCGAGCAAGTCGAATTATTTGCCAGACAGAGTCGATGGCTGACGAGCTACAAAGCGAGCTTGGTATTCCGCAGGAAAGACTGATTGTCTTGCCCAACCCCGTGGATATTCCAGGCATACGAACATCGGCCATTCGACAGATTCAGTCCGCATCTTTGCCCGTTACCCGCCTTTTGTCCGTTGCGAGGCTGGCACCAGAGAAAGGCATTGACCTGCTTCTCGACGCTTTTGCGCGCATCAAGGAAAGATTTCCGGCCGCCGGACTTCAGGTGGCTGGAATTGGCTCGTGTGAATTCGCGCTGAAAAGCCAATGCAGGCTGCTGGGAATGGATAAATATGTGGAGTTTTTAGGACACATTGATTCCCCTGCACAACAGTTTCCCGGCGCTACGATTTTTGTCCTCTCCTCACTGCACGAAGGATTGCCCAACGCCCTGCTTGAAGCTGCGGCAGCGGGTCTTCCGATTGTGGCAACCCCAGCGTCACCCGGCATCACCGACCTTCTTCGCGACAAACCAGGTGTCTGGCTGGCTAGAGACGTATCAGCGCAAGCCCTGGCGGACACGCTTTCTGATGCGCTCACTTGCGTCCACCCAGGTCAGCGATTTCAGCATACGTGGATCGACGACTTTGATCAGAAGGTGGCGATCAAGGCATACGAAAACGAAATCGACCGGTCTCTGCTGGAGATGCGAGCGTGAGACACGTGGCGTTTCTCATACCGACCATCGACCGCATCGGCGGCGCAGAGCAGCAGGTGATTTCTTTGGCCGTGGGACTTTCGCATCGAGGCTCGAAGGTCAATGTGATCGCTCTGTCGGGAGCCGGTGGCGATGCAGCGGATCATCTGCGTTGCGCAAATATCGATTTCCTGAGTCTTGGGATGCGCAAGGGCCTCGTCGATCCGCGAGGGTGGGTGCGTCTTTGCCGCTGGGTCAGGACAAACAGGCCTGAAGTCGTTCATGCCCACTTACCCCACGCTGCGCTCTTGGCACGATGGTCGCGGATTGTCTCGCCGGTACGCGCTCTGGTTGACACGATTCACTCGCCCTCAACTGGTGGGAAAGCGCGCAAACTGGGCTATCGAATTAGCTCTGCATTGCCAGATGTCGTAACAGCAGTCAGCTGCGCCGCCGCTGGACCATGGCTGGCTTCTCGGTCGCTGATCGAAGAAAATCTGGCGATCATTTCAAACGGCGTAGATATCGATCGATTCAGACCCGATGAAGAAGTCCGCACTGCCATGCGCAACGAACTTGAGTTGAGCGATGAATTCCTGTGGATCGCAGTCGGCAGGCTTGATCCGGTGAAGGATCACGCTACATTGCTGCACGCATTCCGTACGTTGCCACCGAATGCGCGATTGATCATTGCCGGAGATGGCCCGTTTCGGAACGGACTTAACACTCTTGCGCACCGACTCGAATTGCACGACCGCGTTCGTCTCGTTGGTTTTGATCCCGACGTCCGGAGATTACTGCGAGCAGCGGATGGATTCGTGCTCTGCTCCCGCTGGGAAGGGATGCCCATTGCACTGCTTGAGGCTAGCGCGTGCGAATTGCCTTCCGTTGTAACGGACATTGAAGCGGCTCGTGAAGTCCTTCAAGATTTGACCGCAAATTTCTCAGTTCGTGTCGGGGATTCCGTCGCGCTCGCCTCCTCGATGCGGAACATGATGAGTCTCTCGACTTCCAAGCGAAGCGAAATAGGACGGTCCGCACGAGACTCCGTGATCAGCAGATTTTCTCTCGATGCCGCGCTGGATCAGTGGGAAGCTCTCTATGACGATGTGCTGGCAACGAACCTTCATCCGCGAAGGTTCGGCAGGGCTTCGCCGTCACAAGGGAGAACCTTCCAACTCCAGTAGCAGAGAAACACAAATGTGCTCACCGTCCAAAGCGAAGTAGCCAATGCAATTCCCGCGACCCCCATCGAACGCATCAGCAACAGGTTCAGGGCGACATCCAGTACCAGATTCAGCAATCCACAATAGAAGACCAGATCAGCGCGACGCATTGCTAGAAGAAAGCGGTAGAAGACGCGGCTCGATACAAAGAATGGAATCTGCAAAGCGTACATAATCAGTACCCGCGAAACCGCTGAAGTGTCTTGCGCGCCGAATGCTCCGTGCTGAAGAGTCAGACGCACAAGCAGATGTGCAGCAAGAATCAGCGCACCGGCAACCAGACTCGTCACCACTGCCGATGCCGTGGCCCATATGCGGAGGGATCTTCGGCAACCACTCCAGTCATTGCGGACCACCATTTCAGAGAAGAGCGGCGCGGCCGCTGAAGATGCGGCACCGCCAAGCAGCGTAAGGGCTACGCCAACGAATCGGCCTGCGTATACCAACGCGGATACACTGCCAGCAGGCAACATTGCCGCCATGGATTGATCGACTAAAAGACCTCCCGAAGCAACCAGCCCGCTAAGCAGGACGACGCCATACTGGGCCGCCACTTCCCGCGCGGATTTCGTCATGCCATACCAGCGTGGCACTGCACGATAACCGTTAGCCTTCAGCATACTTCCCATCCACACCACGCTGATGAACGACCCGATCACGGTGGCGTACACAATTGCCCAGACCCCGGCCTCGCCCGAAAAGAGTGGGATCGCAACCATGATTGCGAGCGGAGTGGCGATGGGTGCGAGTGCGGGCATTGCGAATCGTCCTTCCGTGTTTAAGACAACGGCGAAGTTCGATGCGATACCCGAGAAGACTATGGCGGGAAGTAATCCGTAGAACAGGCGAACAGCGAGGTTCAGTTTAGGCGTGGAAAAATGTGAAGCAATTAGAGGAATGAAATAGCGCGCTGAAATCGCCATCACAAGCGATGATGCGACCAAAATCACGATGTTGCAGAGCATTGAGGCTGAGAACAGTTGCTGTGCGCTCTCTCGGCCTTCGCGCTCTTTCACACGCATAAGCGAAGGTACGAGCGCCTGGTTCATGGATTCTGAAATCAAGTTGATCAGCAGTCCAGGGATAAGCGCGGCTGCGAGAAACGACTCCAGAGCATCGGAACGACCAAAGGCTTCAGCTACCGTGAACTCCTTGGCGGTAGCCGCCAGTTTGACGACAAGTGCCGCTGCCGTGACTGCCGTAGCGGCATCGAGAATGCGGTGATCCCAACTGCCTTTTCGAACAGGAGCGGCCGAGGAAGTCATGACACCCGCTCAGCCAATAAGAGCTCCACGGAGCCTTCGATTGAGAACACTCGTTCTAATTGCCCCGGCTGCTCCTTGGCGAGACGATGAGTGACCGCGATGATTGCCAGCAGCAACCATGTGGTGCGGCTTTCACCCACCGTGCCAATCAACGAAGAAACGAACCATGCCGCCATCATGGTCATCAACGCAATTCGAATCGCGCCTTTTGTCGCCAGAATAAACCGCACGGAAACTGCAACGAGGGCAGCCGCGAGAGCAAGTGAGAATAACCCGCCTTCCACGAGAATCGACAGAACGGTATTGTGTGCCGTATCGATTGGCGCGAGCCGTGCTGCGATCACAAACGAGCCAGCTCCGTGTCCCCAAAGCGGCGCTTCGAGAAATGCACGCCAACCAGCGGTCCAGATGTCGACGCGCTGGTTGAGATCGCCGTTTCGCAACTGCTCGATGATCGATCCGATGCGCTCGAACGTTGCGCGCGGTGCTATAAGCCACGTGCAAATGGCGATCGCCGACAACCCAAGCGCTCCTGCCAGAGTGCCTTTAGGCTTCTCCCGAAAAAGCAGTAGCGCGCAGCCGAAGAGAGCCACAACAGCGGCCACGAAACCTCCTCGCGAGGCTGTTAAAAGAACGCATGCAAATCCCAGCGGAAGATAACCGATGGCAAGCAATCTGCCCGGCCATTTCTCCTTCCCGTCCAGCAGCAATGCGGCGATTGGGAAGCCTAAATCAAGAAACCGCGCCACATCGTTCGGGTCCTGTCCGAATGCCGCAAAACGGATCTGCTCGCTCGTCCCCGGATAAAGGATCGCGAAATCTGCGATAGTCAGGATCGCCAACACCCACGAACCACCAAGCCATGCTCGCATGAGTGACCGCAGATCCTGTGGACTTTGGGCAAACTCCCAGACCAGCCAGACAATCATCATCTCCTGCAGACAGCCACGCAGCTTTACCACCGTCAAATCTGGCACCGCACTCCAGAAGAAGGTGAGACACAACCATAGATAGAGAGCCAGCGTAGTCCACTGCACCAGCCCCGGCCGACGAATCTCCCCAGAACCTAAAACTGCCGGAACTGCAACCAGCAAGAGAATAATGCCGCTGATGCGTGCAATATTGCCGAAAGGCGATTCGAGATCGAGTGAATATTCCCAGGGAATTGTAAAGACGAATAGAAGAAGCAGTGCCCAGGCGAAGCGCCGCATACAGCTAGAACCTCTGCGAGTAAACCATGCCCGCATAGATGCTGACGCCCACCGCAGATTGAATTGCCGACTCGATCGTCCGATTGAGGAGATTCTTCGCCATCGAGTCCGGAACGAACAGGATGTCGCGGTCCCGTATAGGAATGTCGGGATCGAGGCCGCGCAACATTCTTTTCAGATTGAGTGTCGTTATGGTGCGGCTTCCCTGCTGCTCGCGAATAAGCATACCCTTCGTCAATGCTGCGTTTTGCGCTGGTCCCCACGCCAGTGACAGCGCCTGCACTACCGTCGTAGTCTGCACCGGATCAACAGGAAAACCTCCCGGACGCACGACATCGCCGACGACATAGACAAGTCCAGCCCTGCTCACCTGGACAGTGTCCCCGGGCAGCAACTCCGGATTGTGATTCGTACTGGTATCACCGCCTGTCGGATCCAGCACCACCGGAAGAAAAGTCTTTGGTTCGTTCCGATGAGCGATCGTTACGAGACGTCCTGCGTTCGCAGTAAGCCCGGACGCCATTGAAATCAGATCGAGCAGGCAATGATGGACCGTGTAGGTGTAAATTCCGGGGCGCGCGACTTCGCCTAGAATCGAAACGTCCTGACCGGCGTAGGCCCTGACGAGAACCGTAACCTGCGGATGAAGCAGCATGCCACGATCGATCAGGGCTCGCTCAATCGCATGCGCGGCAGTCGTCTCTCCCATCCCGCCGACCTCGACATCACCGGCCAGAGTCAATGTCACCGTGCCAGTCTCTGAAACTCGCACTGAGCCGCGCATATCTGGAGAGTGAGCTTCAGAAACTTCAAGTAGATCGCCAGGTGCGATCAGCGCAGCCATCGGCACCGTGGATGGAGCGTTTGCACCCGGAAGCACTCCAGCCAGCGTGGTCCCCTGTGGAGATTCCCACACGCTGGGCGCATCCTTTGCATTTGGCTGGCTCCTCGTTTCAGTTGATTGCGGAATTCGCGCGACGCCTGTCGGCAAGCCTGAGGTGCTGGGGGTAGGCGCCTGTGCACGACTCATGCCGACAGTGATGGCTACAAGCAGGATCAGCACTGCGGCTTGCGCAATTCTCAAGCTAAGCGATTCGCTGAGAAGCACTACGGCGAGTGCCATCCAAAGCGATACAAACAAAGTGATCGCCATATCCACCAGCAGATCGGGGGAATAAGCCTCCACTGGTTGACGCGCATAATCGATTATCGAAATCTCGGAACCCTGGCTGCCCGCTGCCAGCCCCGCTTCCTCCATCTGCTGCGAGACCCGCACATACATATCGTGATTTGCATTTGCCTCTTGCCGCATCACCGCATACTTCAGTGCTGCCTCGTTCATTTTCAACCCGGTGTCCGTGGCGTCCCTCAGGCTTTTGCGAACCAGTTGCTCACGATCTGAAGCGGTTCTCCATGAGCTGCGGAAACGTTCTAACAGCTTTGCGTCCTCTGCTTTGATTTGCGAATCCAGATCTTCTATCTGACTGCGAATCTCGACCACACGGGGAAAATTCGGCCCATGTTCAATACGAAGCTGCGCCTGCTCCTGCTCCAGATCGCTACGCCGCGTACGAAGTTGTACCAAAAGTGCGGACATGAAATTGCCAGTCGCCTGCAGCCTGGGATTCGAGGCCAATACCAGTTCTGGATCGCCTGCGACAGCCGATCGATATTCGGCTTCCGACACGATCCGATCCGTCGTCGCCGTCACTAGCTCCCTGCTTAGTACGTCAATTTCGCCCAACTGTGCAGCATGTTCTACATCCGTCCGCTGACCGTTTGCAAGCGTTTCCGGGATGTTAAGCATGCCGTGTTGTCTTTGAAAATCCGTCAGCTTGCGATCATCGTCATCGGTCCGCGTCTTCAGCGCTACAAGCTGGGTAGTAAGCCAGGTTGTAGCATCCTGCGTGGCCTGTTTTCGCGCATTTTCATCCTGGCGGCAGAACGCCTCAATGAGTGCGTTCACAACTGCTGCGGACAGGGCTGCATCCTGCGACCGAAATCGGATTTGCAGCACAAGAGTTCGAGGAATAGTTTGCACCGTAAGTTTGCGCTGGAATTCATCCAGCAGAAAGGCTCGAGCTTCTGGATCGGGCTGGGTTGCATTAAAGGATGGGTATTTTCTTTTGAATGAATTATTGAATTCCGGGACCGCATAAAGCTTGAGGCGAGATATGACGTCCCATCCAAGCTGGTCGCTACGAAAGACACTGGCAAGCGTTTCGAGCTGAACCTGACCAGACGCAAACGAACCAGAAGTTGCCGGTTCATGGGTCAGTACTGACAGAGTGGAACCGCGCAATGCGACGCGGGCGGTAGCTTCATAAACATTGGAAGCCACCATGCAATAGATCAGGCAAGCAACAAGAGACGAGCCTACAATCAGCGCAAACATCTTGCGATGGCGGCGAATCGTCAGCCAGAGCTCATGTATCGATGTAGAGGAAGGTTGCCTCGATGCGCGGCTTTGTGACAAACCGCGGCTCTCCGTTCGCTCTTCTTGGACCGCGCTAGTCTCCGGCAAAGATCGGCATCCTCAGTTCCGTTGGTTTCCGCAAAGTGATCGCCGAATACAGCACGAAAAACCGCAGCGGATAGAACTGTCAACAGTGTGCCTATCCCACGCTTACTTGTTAGTGAGGGGCGTCACATATGAGAGACGGCAGAAACCTTCCGGAATCTTTAACCTGAGAAACGCTACTAGGATCCAGACCGATACCAATCCACAGTTCGACGCAGGCCCTCTTTGAAGTTTACGATCGGTTTGTAGCCAAGCAGTTCCCCAGCCAACGCAATGTCCGCAAGCGAATCGCGGATGTCGCCGGAACGCGGCTGACCAAATGCTGCGTCTCCGTCGTATGCGGTCAAATCACGAAGAACGCTAAATGTCTCATTGAGCGTGATGCGGGAGCCCGTTGCAACGTTCATCATCTGGCCGGAGACCTTTTCTGCCGGAGCGTTAGCGGCCAGCAAATTGGCATGAACCACATTGTCGATGTAGGTGAAATCGCGGCTTTGCTCGCCGTCTCCGTAGATCGTTGGCTGCTCGCCCGCCAGCATCCGCCTGCAAAAGATCGCTAACACGCCGGAGTAATGCGATGTCGGGTCCTGAAAGGGGCCGAATACATTGAAATACCGCAGCACCACGGTTTCCAGGCCGTATACACGTGCGAAAGCCCGCATATACTGCTCTCCGGCAAGTTTGGCAACCGCATACGGTGAAATCGGATTCGGCAACATATCCTCGCGCTTTGGCAGCGTAGGCGTGTCTCCATACGCAGACGAGGAACCCGCATAGATAACCCGGCGAACGCCTGCGTCCCGGGCGGCAACCAGCAGGTTGAGAGTGGCAGTCACGCAATGCAGATTCGTGCCTGCGGGGTCGGCAACCGAACGCGGCACGGACGCCAGGGCAGCCTCGTGAAACACGATCTCAACGCCCTCGCAGGCGTCCGCACACTGTCTCGGATCGGTTAGGTCACCTTCTATAAATTCCATACTTTCGAGGCCGACAAGGTTACTGCGCTTACCAGTAATCAGGTTGTCGATACCGCGAACGGATTCTCCGCGCTTTAATAAAGCCGCAGCAATTGACCGTCCAATGAATCCTGCCGCTCCTGTCACAAGATACTTTGCCAATCAGGCCTCCAGCCCGGCATGGTGTTAACGCCGAAGACAAGATTACTATCGGCCACCTGCTTGTGTGGATCGCCGTCCCATCCCCTTTACAATTAAACGCATGACCGCAAAAGCAACGATATCTCTGACAGAACTCAAGAAGAAGGTAGAGAGCAGGCAGGCCCGGATCGGAATCGTCGGGATGGGTTATGTCGGGCTACCCCTGGCGTTGCTTTTCAGCGAAGAGCGGTTTGCCGTCACCGGATTTGATATTGAGGAGCGAAAGGTCAGTACGCTGAACGCAGGCGGCTCCTACATCGTGCGCATTCTTCCGGCTGCCATTCAAAAAGCAAAGAAGTCCGGTTTCCACGCCACGACCAATTACGCTGACATCGCGAAGATGGACGCGATCATCATCTGCGTTCCCACCCCTCTGAACGAGTACCATGAGCCAGATCTGAGTTACGTTACAGGCACGGTTGAATCGATCGCTCCGCACTTGCACGAGGGACAACTCGTGATCCTGGAGAGCACGACTTACCCCGGCACAACCGAAGAGATTGTCGTTCCACTTATCGAAAATGGAAATCATCACAATCTGAAGGTCGCTCGCACACTCGATGACCTCGGAGTCCACGTCGCATTCTCGCCCGAACGCGAAGATCCAGGTAACGAAACCGTCGCGCGTCACGACATCCCCAAGGTCGTAGGCGGTTGTGGCCCAGCCGCGTCGGAGCTTGCAGCTGCGTTCTACGGCACCATTTTTCGGCGCGTAGTTCCAGTCAGCAGCCCGTCCGCCGCCGAGATGACCAAACTGCTCGAGAACATCTATCGCTGCGTGAACATCGCGTTGGTAAACGAGCTAAAACAACTTTGCATGCGCATGGGCATCGATATTCACGAAGTGATCGACGCCGCAAAGACCAAGCCTTTTGGCTTTCAGGCGTTCTATCCCGGACCCGGCCTGGGTGGCCACTGCATTCCGATCGACCCCTTCTATCTTTCGTGGAAGGCAAAGCAATTCGACTTCCGCACCCGGTTTATCGAACTGGCCGGCGAAGTCAACATCAACATGCCCTACTTTGTCATCGACCAGCTTGCTGATGGGCTCAATCGTAATCGAAAGTCAATTAACGGATCGAAGATCCTCGTGCTCGGCCTGGCTTACAAACGCGACATCGACGATCTGCGCGAGTCCCCTTCTCTGACGATTATTGAGTTGCTTCGCGACAAAGGCGCTGAAGTGTCATACAACGATCCTTTCTTTCCGAAGGTCGGCCACGGACGTCACTATGCGCTGAACATGACCAACACGCCTCTCGAAAATCTCGGGCAGTACGATGCCGTGATGATCGTTACCGATCACACTTCGTACGACTACCGTGCGATCGTGGAGCAGTCACAACTGGTTATCGATACACGAAACGCCACCAAGGGTATCGAGTCGCCTAAAATTGTGCACTGCTAGAGCCGCTGGACACTCAGCTTTGGCACTCTTGTTCCGAATTCTCTGTCCAGCCACACTTCTGATCCGCTAAACTCGGCTCTCAAGTCACTATTTTCTCTTGAGGTCAAGCCGCGTGAACGAATGGAAGCTTGTACAGAAAGACTCCTCCGAGGCGCTCGCCCGTCTACATTTCTTCTCGGTCACAAAGAAACACGCGAAAGGTGAGATCGAAGCGCGTATCACTGTTAAGGAATTTGCTAGCTCGAAGACCAGTGACATGCAGTTCTATGCCACGGCCGACCTGGAACTGAACCAAAAGACCCTGCGTTTCCAACCCTGCGGTTGGAGTGAGACGCTTGTAGGCGCACTCGGCGAATGTATGCGCAACCTGCGCAAGTTCGACTACGAATCGGCCGACGACCCCTCTGCGCTACCATCAGATTGCGGTCCGGTGATCACCTAAACCGCGCATCCTTGCAACGCGGAGCGCTGATCCCGTGTTTACGCCTAAAGCTATCGGTTTTGTTCGCAGCCCCTATACCGACACCAAATCCATTCCAAAAGGGCTGGGCGCCCGGCACGTCGCAGATGGAGTGCTCGAGATCCTACCCGAGTTTGAGCCCGGGCTAATGGACATTGAAGGCTTTTCGCACCTCTTCGTCATCTGGACCTTCGACCGTTCTGAGGGATTCGACCTGATTGGCAGTCCGCCGTTCGAGGAACGGCCACATGGCGTATTTTCCACGCGCTCTCCGCGGCGGCCCAACCCCATCGCGCTCACAGTAGTCGAATTGAAAAACCGCGAGGGAAATTTGCTCAATGTGCATGGCGTAGACATGCTGGATGGCACGCCGATTCTCGATATCAAGCCCTATCTCTCAAGCATTCCTGCGGAAAAACTGCGTCGCGGGTGGATCGCCGAGGCAGAGGCGCGAAAGCAAGGCTGACAGCAGTCGGGAATATCCACAGACATTTATTCAGATGCTCTTCGATGTACCGCATTCAGGCACGCAAATAATCCACACCGACAACTCAATCCCGCCGCCCTGCCTCTAAGTTTCCAACGGAAGAGAAATCTTCCAGAAGGAGAGAGTCGTCTATGGCCTTCAAGAGAATCGGCAACGAAACTCACGAACGGCAACAAGAAAACTCGTGCATCAAGGGTTGTACAGGCAAAGGGAGGGAAACTCGGGCTGAGCTCGAACGAACTACCTAATCTGTAACACCCGAGTTGTGATCCAGTTACCGAAATGGATCTTCGAAAATTCGGAAGCACTGGGGCGAGATCTCGCGAGGGATCCCGCCCTTTTGCTGTAGTGGCACCATGGCGCTTCCAATAAAATGCACCTGACCTCGAACCAGTATTCGCACACAAAGCCGTGCACTCCCTTGCGAGCTTCCGCCGAACTGCCGACCAAGGGTCTAATCGTGTATTGTGAGTGGGTTCGCCTATGAACCTCCTCTCTTCCACGCTGGCGGAACCGCAAAGCTTCTCACCGTGGGAAAAGCTGCTCCTTCTGGCATTTATCATCGTCTCCGCCACCCTTTTCTGGCGCCGCTTCAGCCCCATTCTCAGGCGGATCCTCGACTCCAAAAAAGACCCCAATTTTAAACTCTCCCCCGTCGCCAGGCGGGTATGGGACTTCTTTTGGGAAGTTATTTGCCAGGCAAAAGTCATCCGCGAGCGCCCTCTCCCCGGAATTGCACATGCCTTTGTTTTCTGGGGTTTCTGCGCCTTTGCAATAGTTACCTTGAACCATGTCGCAGTCGGATTTGGGGTTGGATTCCTGAATCCGCGAGGCTTGGTAGGCGAATTCTACTTCTACCTTGCGGCAATATTTGCAGTTGCCTGCGCAGTGGGAATCTTCGGCCTGTTCGTCCGCAGGTTTCTGGTGCGCCCCCGCTGGCTAGGCGCCAAAGTTTCATATGAATCCGGGTTTATCGCCTTCTTGATATTCATGCTGATGGTGACGTACCTGGCAAGTTTTGCCGTCAACGATTCCAGCCCCGCCGCACGCATCCTCTGGTGGACCCATACGCTGTCGCTTCTAATTTTCCTGCCGATCATTCCGCACACCAAACATCTTCACCTGATCCTCAGTCCAGCAACGATTTTCTTATCTCGTGGAGGTTTCAGCAACATCCCCCCGCTGGTCGGCGATGAAGATTTTGGCTTGGTGGCCGGGACGGATCTGACGCAGCTTGCGAGTTTGCAGGCCTACTCCTGCGTGGAGTGCGGTCGATGCACCGAACATTGCCCAGCGAACAACACCGGCAAGGAACTCAACCCGAAAGAAATCATTCTCGGCATTCGCGGCTACCTCAATGAATTCGGCCCCGCCTCAACCGAAAACATCATCGGCAAATACAACTCGATAACGGCTGATTTCCAGTGCACCACCTGCGGCGCGTGCGAATATCAATGCCCTGTCGGTATCGAGCATCTCCCGATCATCATCGGGCTCCGCCGCGGCGCGGTGAACACCGGCGCATGGGAAGACGAGCACGGCGCAAAGCTGTTTCTCACCCTCGAGCGCGGATCGAATGCGCTCGGCATGAGCGCTCTGGAACGGGACAAATTCATTCAGAAGCAGGAACTGCCTATCTTCGACGGCACCCAGGAATACTGCCTGTGGCTCGGCTGCATGGGAGGTTACGATCCCAAAGGTCGCGAAATCGTCGCCGACTTCGCACGCGTCATGAACTATCTCGGCACAAGCTATGGTGTATTGCGCAAGGAGAAGTGCACCGGCGATCCCGTCCGCCGCCTCGGCAACGACCTCCTCTTCCAACAACTCGCCGAAGCCAATCTTGAAGCCTTGGCGCAGAACAAGGTAAAGAAGATCGTCTCCATCTGCCCACATTGCGTGCGCACCATCCAGGAAGACTGGAAAGAGTTCGGCACGCCACCCGAGATCGAACACCACAGCGAATTCCTCGCCCGCTTTGGCGACAAACTGCCGAAACAAAATACGCCGGAAGGTAAAGCCCAGGAAAAGATCGCCTATCACGATCCCTGCTACCTCGGCCGCTATCGCAATGTCTACGAGGAGCCGCGCGCCGTCGCGGGCCTTGCCGGAGAAGTTGTCGAAGCGCCCCGCTCGCATGAGCGCAGCTTCTGTTGCGGAGCGGGCGGCGGCCTTGTCTTTCTAGGCGAAGAAACTGGAGATCGCGTAAGTCACACGCGCGCTAAAGAGCTTGTTGCCACCGGCGCCACCACCATCGGCACTGCCTGCCCGTTCTGCAACACGATGTTCCGCGACGCCCTTGCGGCAACAGGCGAGGCTGCTCCGCAATTACTCGACATTGCCCAGTTGACGGCGCGCGGCCTTCCGCAAAGCAATCCCATCAAAACTGAACAACCGTAATTCCGGAGTCATCCCGCATGAAAATCATTGTTGCCATCAAACAAGTCCCCGAGCGCGATGCGCAAGTACGCATCGACGGCTCTGGCAAATGGATTCAGGAAGCAGACATTCAATTCGCCATGAACGAGTCCGACGCCTACGCGCTCGAAGAAGCATTACAACTGAAAGAGAAACACGGCGGTGAAGTCGTGGTTCTCAGCGCAGGCCCTGAGCGGGCTGGGACCACTATTCGCGAAGCCTTGGCCAAGGGCGCGGACCGAGCGATACAAGTCGAGGTTGACGACCTCAACCAACGCGACGCTCTCGGAGCCGCTCAGCTCCTGGCTGCAGCAGTGAAGCAGGAGAGCCCGGACCTGATCCTCACGGGGCTTCAATCCGATGATCTCGGGTACGGACAAACCGGCGTAATCATGGCGGAGTTGCTTGGCCTGCCCCACGCATCTCTCATCCTGCACGTCGAAAAAACCGACACCGGCCTCACCGTAAAACGTGAGCTCGAAGAAGGATGGTTTCAAAACATCGACCTGCCGCTTCCCGCAGTTTTGATGATCCAGTCCGGCGGCAACAAACTCCGGTATGCAACGCTGATGGGCATCAAGAAGGCCAAGACAAAAGAATTGCGCAAGGTAGCAGCTGCAGACCTCGGCCACGCCAACGCTCCGGCGGCAGTTCTCGAAAAAATAACTCTCCCGCAAAAGCAAAAGTCCACGCAGATCATTCCCGGTTCCGCCAAAGAAGCCGCGGCAACTCTGGTTGAAAAACTGAAATTCGAGGTGCGAGTCATATGAGCGGCATCTACGTAGTTCTTGAAGATCGCAGCGGCCGCATTGGCCGCATCAGTTGGGAAGCGCTTGCCGCGGCAAACATCCTGGCCGCGCAGCCAGGCACGAAGCCGAACACAATCGTCATCGGTGCACAGACTGAAGCCTTGGCGAAGGAAGCTGCAGCCAAAGGAGTCGCAAAGGTTATTCGCATCGAGCATCCGCTTCTGGCTCAATATACTTCCGACGGATTCACGGGGGCCCTCGATCAATTCATCCGCGCCGAATCGCCGGACTTCATCGTCTTCCCTCACTCCTATCAGGTTCGCGATTATGTTCCCGCCCTTGCTGCTCGCTTGGGTCGCGTGCTCGTCGGAGACGTAACTGCAATCAGCGACGGCCCCGTCTTCACGCGCTCGTTGATGCAGGGTCGCCTCAGCGGTAATTACAAATCCGCCGGCTCTGGTCCGACCTTCATCTCCGTTCAATCTGGCGCCTTCCGTGCCGATGCCGACGAGAGCAGCGTCGGCGCTGCCCAAATCATCACGTTTACTCCCACAATCGATGCCGCACAGATTCGCACCAAGCCTAGCGAACCTTTCCGGGGTGCAGCCCAGACTGTCGACCTCGGCTCGGCGCAATTGATCGTTGCCGTCGGTCGGGGTATCAAGGAAGCCGACAACCTTCCTCTCGTTCAAGATCTTGCCACCGCCCTCGGCGCAGAGATTGCCGCATCTCGTCCCATCTGCGATAACGGTTGGCTCCCTATCGAACGCCAGGTCGGCAGCTCTGGCCAAACCGTCGCGCCTAAACTCTACCTCGCAGTCGGAATCTCTGGAGCCATTCAGCATCTTGTAGGAATGAAGGGCGCCCAGTGCATCGTCGCGATCAACAAAGACGCCGAAGCACCCATCTTTGAAGTAGCTGACTATGGCATCGTCGGCGACCTCTTCGAAGTAGTTCCGGCACTGACTGAAGCAGTGAAAGCAGCACGCCAGTAGTTTCAAGATCCACGACACCTGGTCCGGGCGCTGCAGGACTGCCCGGACGCCCCTCGCCGTTACAACGAAAACACACCAACAATCAGGTAAACCTCCGATGTCCGAAACCGTAAAGCTCAAATCCGCCGATGGCCATGAACTCGACGCATACGTAGCGCGCCCAGATGAAGAACCCATCGCCGGACTGATAGTCATTCAGGAAATATTCGGCGTCAACCGGCATATCCGTTCCGTCACAGACAGTTACGCACGGGATGGATTCCTCGCCCTTGCACCTGCCCTGTTCGATCGCGTCGAGCGCGGCGTTGAACTCTCTTACGAAGGACCCGACGCACAAAAAGGCGTGGCCCTCCTTCAGAAGCTCGACACCAGCAAATCGCTTGAAGACGTTGACGCCGCACTTCAATATGTCCGGCAGCAGACCGGTAAACAATCAGGAGTAATCGGCTACTGTTACGGCGGTCTTCTCGCGTGGCTCAGCGCCACCCGCCTCCATCCCAACGCGGCAGTCGGATACTATGCCGGTCGGATCGGCAACTTCGCGGAAGAAAATCCGACTGCGCCAGTTCAACTTCATTTCGGCAGGCTCGACACGCACATCCCCGCCGAGCAAGTCGACAACGTCCTCGCCGCCCATCCTGAAGTGGAGATCAACTGGTACGAAAACGCCGGCCACGGATTCAATTGCGATATGCGTGCCAGCTACAACGCCGAAGCCTCAGCTCTTGCCCGCAGTCGAGCGCTAGCATTCCTTAAAAAGCACTTAACGTAAATCAGATCCGTCGAAAAAGCTAGATCATGCAACTTCATTTTCGAGCACGCCGATAGGCTCGATCGTGATGCGTATCCGATCCCCGCTCGCCAGCGTAAACGTGCTCGGGGGAACGATTCCGGTTCCAGTCATTAGAAAAGCCCCGTGCGGGAAACTATTATCGCGCATCAGATATTCGACGAGTGTCTTCGGTTCGCGCTTCAACTCCGTGAGCTCTACTGAGCCGGAAAACTCCACGCGACCATGGCGCAATATCTCTATCGCAATCTCTGTCGAATGCGCCAAGGGGCTGGATGTCACGAGAATCCCGGGTCCAAGCGCGCAGCTTCCGTTGTAGACCTTGGCCTGCGGCAGATACAGCGGATTCTCACCCTCGATATCGCGCGAGCTCATATCATTCCCGATTGTGTATCCAACGATGCGTCCCACTGGACTCACCAGCAGTGTCAACTCCGGCTCCGGGACTGACCACTGTGCATCGCCGCGAATTCTAACCTTGCCGCCGCAACCCACAGTGCGGCTAGCCGTCGACTTGAAAAAAAGCTCAGGCCGTTCCGCAGAATACACGCGATCGTAAAAGTTTCCGCCGCCTGCGTCCTTCGACTCTTCCATGCGCGCGCCGCGGCTGCGATAGTACGTTACCCCCGCTGCCCAGACTTCCTGCTTGCTGATCGGCGCCAGCAACTCTGCATTATGAAAATCATTCGAAGGCTGTCCACGCGTCACAAACTCCGTCAGAAATTCCGGCAGATCCTCTCGTGCAAGCAATGAATCCCAAGTGTGACCTGAAACAGCAAAATGCTGACCGTCGTCTTCAATAAAAATCCCATTTGCCGTGCGATAGAGTTTCACGCCGCCTCCTGCCGCTCGCTTCATCCTACACGCCGCGATGCCTCAGCCTAGGAGCGCAATCGCCATCAAGCTCAATCAGCTATGCGCGCCATGCATCCAGTTTGCCGTCCCTGATTGCACCCGCCATCGCGTCGATATCGTGAGACAGCACGCGATCCCGCTCTAGCCGCGGAACGACCTTGCGAACTGCCTCATGTGCCTGCTCAATCTTCGCGCTGGATTTCAAAGGCCGCCGAAACTCAAGGGCCTGTGCAGCGCACATCAGCTCAATCCCCAGGATTCGCTCAGCGTGTTCGACAATTTGCCGCAATTTAATTGCACCCGTCATGCCCATCGACACGTGGTCCTCCTTACCGCCATCCGTGGGAATGCTTCCAGTCGACGATGGATGCGAAAGTACCTGGCACTCGTTGATCAGCGCAGCTGCAACGATCTGCGCGATCATAAACCCTGACGACAGCCCCGGATTCGTAGACAAAAATGCCGGAAGTCCCTCGTTGATATCGGGATTCAACAGCCGGTCCACGCGCCGTTCTGTGATGCCAGCCAGATCGGTCATCGCCAGTGCCGCATAATCGAACGCGTACGACAGTGGAGCTCCGTGAAAGTTACCACCCGAAATCACCGCACCGTCGGCATCCATCTCTCCCGGAAACACTAACGGATTGTCAGTAGCGGAACCGGTCTCTGTCTCCAGTACACCGGCAACGTGAGCAAGTACGCCGCGCACGGCGCCATGCACCTGAGGCATACAACGAAGGCAATAGGCGTCCTGCACTCTCGTATCATGTTCGCGATGCGATTCACGAATCTCCGATCCCTCCAGGAGCCTTAACAGATTTACAGCTGAAGCAATTTGGCCTTCGTGCGGTCTAGCCAGATGAATGCGCTTGTCGAATGCCGCTGGAGTTCCTTTGAGCGCCTCGAGTGACATGGCGCCGGATAAATCGCAAAGTTCAACCACGCGCTGTGCACGCGCGGTAGCTAACCCTCCAACGGCCGTCATCGCCTGCGTCCCATTCAACAACGCGAGCCCTTCCTTCGCGGTAAGCTGCAACGGAGTCAGCCCTGCCCAACGCAGCGCCTCGCCGCCTGCCATCCGCTCTCCCCTGTAGAACGTCTCGCCCTCGCCAACAACCACCAGCGCAAGATGCGCAAGTGGTGCCAGGTCACCGCTCGCTCCGACTGATCCCTTCTCCGGAATCACAGGGTGCACCCCAGCATTCAGCAACCCAATCAACAACTCCAGAAGTTGGGGCCGCACGCCACTGAATCCCTTTGCCAGCACATTCGCGCGCAGCAGTAGCATCGCCCGCGCTTCCCCCTCCGCCAGGGGATCGCCGACTCCCCCCGCGTGGCTGCGCACCAGATTGATCTGCAACTCTGAAAGCTTGTCTCCTGGTATTCGCACGTCCGCAAGCTTGCCGAAACCCGTGTTTACCCCATACACGGTGTCGCCTGCCCCGAGGATTCGTTCGATAAGTCCGCGGCTCTCGGCCACTCTCCTCAGCGCGTCAGGCGAAACCTCAACCTTAGACCCTCTAAGGGCGACATCTTCTACTTCACTCAGCTTCAGGGCTTGTCCGTCCAAAATCAGCTTGTCCATGGATGCGATGGTAGGCTTTGAGCGGGGTCTGACAAAGAGTCAATCAACCATATATGTCCCGATCTGCTGGTGAAATCGCTTATCATTGCGTACTATGACCATGGATTCCACGGTATTACTCGATTCTCACGGGCGAAAACTATTGCATGAATTGCAAGCCAATGCACGCCTCAGTCTCGCCGAGCTTGGCCGCCGCGTCGACCTCTCGCCCACAGCAACGGGCGAACGCCTGAAACAGATGGAAGAGACTGGAATACTTCGCGGCTATACGCTCGAAATTGATCGCGAGGCCTTGGGCCTAGAGGTCCTCGCCTTCATCCGCATGAGTTGCGGTGGCCAGAATTATTACCGGCTACTCGAATACATCCAGACGCTCGAAGAGGTTCGCGAATGCCATCACCTCACTGGCGGAGATGATTTTCTGCTGAAGGTGACCACCACCAATCTCGCTGATCTGGAGGCGCTGATTGAAGCTCTGTTGCCATACGGCAATCCCGTCACCAGCCTCGTTCTCTCATCTCCCGTCGAACATCGCAAGTATGCCGTCATGGGCAAACTCACCACCGTCAGCAAAAAGCGCGCACGCCGTCACTAGCGTTCTCTGCAACGACTCACACGTCTGCGCCCGGATCGATGATCGCTTCGAGCTGTGCCGAACCAGACGTCAATTTCGAATCTGTCGAAGCAGGTTCTCGACCTCTAACTTCTGGTCGCCTTCCAGTGGCAGCAATGGCTGCCGCGCGTAGCCGCCGTAGTACCCATTGAAGTCGCACGCGTACTTCACACCGCTGATTCCAAGTTCGCCTACGATTCTTTGGTTCGGCTGCACAATGTCTGCCTGCTTCTCCGCTGCAAGGGCATGGTCACGATCCTTCCAAGCAAAGTAGACCTCATAGCAAGCTTCCGGCGCGCAGGCCGCAAATCCAAGGATCGCTCCCGACGCACCTGCCTCCAGCGACGGCAAGATAATCGATGCCGATCCAGTCAGAACCTGGAAACCAACATCTTTGCTGCGCGTCTTCAGCGCAGGCTGGGGAGGCGCCACTGCAATCGCCGGTCCCCCTGCCAGTTCACTGGCGGACACGAACGTGGCAGATTGCCCTGTCGCCACCGATTTCAGCATTCGTCCCGTGACTGCTTCGAATACAGGCGTAACCGTCACGCTGCGACGAGGCGCCGTGCGTGCTGCATCCACGATGCCCTTGATCCGCTCCAGGCTGCAGCTTGAATCCTTGATGCCGATGATGTTCGGATGTTGCGCGAGTTCAGCAACCATCTCTACTGGGATCTGGTACGGCACGCAACGTGGAATGTTGTACAGCACCACTGGCAAAGGAGACCGGTCCGCGACCGCTCGAAAATAACCAGCGACCACCGACGGCGTCATCTGCGTGGAGTAGTAGGTGGGCGTGCGCACCAGCACCGCATCGTAATTGAACTTCGCGGCGGCTTCAGCCAGTTCCAATACCGAGTGCAGGCTCTCGCGGTTCACGCCCGCAATCAAGACCTTTTCCGGTGCAGCGGCCTCTGACGCTGTGCGCAGAATGTCCCGCGTTTCCGCATCGTCAAGTGCAGGAGCTTCGCCGGTGGAACCAAGAACGACCATTCCTGCCAGCTGGCTGCGGGAATACCTGGTTACATTCGCCTCAATCTTCCGGTAATACACACGCTCGTCAGGATAGAAAGGCGTAGTGATGGCAGCGAAAACACCTTCGATCAGCATGTCTCTATTTTAGTAGAGAAGACTCAATTCTCCTCCTGACTTCAATTGCCTTTGGCCGCATGCAGATTCTGCAGCGCATAAACCGTAATGCTCTGCTGCTGCATGGCCGCAATTCCTTCCACCGCCGCCTGCGCAGCCGCGATCGTGGTAATCGTTGGAACTCGCGCCAACACCGCGGCGCGGCGAATGGCCTTCTCATCGAAGAAGGTGTCCTGCCCGCGTGGCGTGTTGATGATCAGCTGGATGCGATCGCCTTTGATCAGGTCGACCACGTTGGGTCGCCCTTCCTTCACCTTGTAAACGCGCTCGACTGTCAGCCCGGCACGCTCCAGCACATTGGCGGTACCCTCGGTGGCAACCATGTGAAATCCGAGATGCGCGAACCTTCGTGCCAGTTCAATCGCCGCCGGCTTATCGTGGTCGTTCACGGTAAAGAAGACCGTGCCCCGTACTGGCAATACCTGTCCAGCAGAGAGCTGAGCCTTCGCGAACGCCTCGCCGAAGGTTGCGGCTACACCCATCACTTCGCCCGTCGACTTCATCTCCGGCCCGAGAACCGTATCGACTCCAGCAAACTTCGACCACGGAAATACCGGCGACTTCACGTAATAATGCGTGCCGGTTTCCAAATCTCTGCCCGAGGCCAACTGCTCCGGCAGCAATTCACGCAGCTTGCGGCCCGTCATCAGGCGAGCGCCCATCTTGGCCAGCGGAATTCCGGTCGCCTTCGAAACGTACGGAACGGTTCGCGACGCCCGCGGATTCACTTCAATAACGTAGACATGATCATTGCCATCGGCGTCGCGCTGGATCGCAAACTGCAGATTCACGAGACCGACCACCTTCAGCGCCAGCGCCAGTTTGCGAGTATGCTGGCGAATCGTTTCCAGAGTCGTCTCGCGAATACTGACTGCGGGTAATACGCATGACGAATCACCGGAGTGAATGCCGGCCTCTTCGATGTGCTGCATGATCCCGGCTATGACCACATCCTCTGAATCGCACAGCGCATCCACATCCACCTCAACCGCATTCTCCAGGAAGTGATCTACCAGCACCGGCCGCTCCTGCGAGTACTCCACCGCCTGCTTCATGTACTCCGCTACAGCCTTGGCGTCGTATGCGATCACCATCGCTCGCCCACCCAGCACGTAGCTCGGCCGCACCAGCACCGGGTATCCAATGCGCTCGGCAACCGCCAGTGCCTCGTCCACGCTGGTTGCAGTGCCGCCCTGTGGCTGCGGAATATTGAGATCTTCGAGTAGCTTTCCGAACTGCTTTCGATCCTCGGCCAAATCAATTGACTCTGGGGACGTACCGATGATGGGCACGCCAGCGGCGCGGAGCCGTTGCGCCAGGTTCAGCGGAGTCTGCCCGCCAAACTGCACAATCATTCCGATCTTCGCGCCCGATTGCGCCTCATGGTTGTAGACCGCGAGCACGTCCTCCAGCACCAGCGGCTCGAAGTAAAGTCGATCGCTGGTGTCGTAGTCCGTCGAGACCGTCTCCGGATTGCAATTCACCATGATGGTTTCGTAGCCATCATCCTTCAACGCAAACGCCGCATGGCAACAGCAATAATCGAACTCAATTCCCTGTCCGATCCGGTTAGGTCCAGATCCGAGAATAATGATCTTCGGCTTGTCGGTCGGAGGCGCCTCGTCTTCTTCGTCGTAGGTCGAATATAAATAAGGCGTCATCGATTCGAACTCCGCAGCGCACGTATCCACCAGTTTGAAGACCGGTCGAATGCCCTTCCCCTCGCGGAGTTCCCGCACCTGTTTCACGCCGTCGTGGCCCTCCAGCTTCCACTCCGTCGCTATGCGCTCGTCACTTAACCCGTAGCGTTTCAACTTCAACATCTGTTCCTCGGTAATTTCTTCCGGCGTTATCTCTTGCAAAGACCCCTGTGCCAGAGTAACCTCGCGAATCTGGTGCAGAAACCATGGATCCATACCGGTGAGTCGCGCAACTTCGCGCACGCTCATGCCACGCTCGAATGCGAAGCGAATGTATCCTAGCCGTTCCGGCCGCGGAGTTACCAGCATCTGCGTCAGACGCCGCGGCTCCAGCACTTCAGTGCCGGTCTTCTTCCCGGTCTCAAGCGCGCGCCACGCCTTCATCAGCGCTTCCTTGAAGGTGCGGCCCATCGCCATCACCTCGCCGACCGATTTCATCTGCGGCCCTAGCGTGTCATCAGCACCAGGGAATTTCTCAAACTGCCACTTCGGAATCTTGACTACGACATAATCGATGGTTGGCTCGAAGCAGGCCGGCGTCTTGCGTGTGATGTCGTTAGGGATTTCATCCAGCGTGTAACCGACGGCGAGCTTCGCCGCAATCTTGGCGATCGGGAATCCAGTAGCCTTCGATGCCAGCGCCGACGAACGCGACACGCGCGGATTCATCTCGATCACGGTCATGCGCCCGTTCGCCGGATTTACAGCGAACTGCACATTCGATCCACCGGTCTCAACACCGATCTCGCGCATCACTGCAATGGCCGCATCGCGCATCTTTTGATATTCACGATCAGTAAGCGTCTGCGCCGGAGCTACCGTAATTGAGTCGCCCGTGTGCACGCCCATCGGATCGAAGTTCTCAATGGAGCAGATGATGATGACGTTGTCCGCCAAGTCGCGCATCACCTCAAGCTCGTATTCCTTCCACCCGAGCACGCTCTCTTCGATCAAGCACTCGTGCACCGGAGAAAGGTCAAGGCCCCGCGCCAGAATTTCCATCAACTCTTCGCGGTTATAGCCAATGCCCCCGCCCGATCCGCCCAGCGTGAAGCTTGGCCGAATCAGAACCGGGAAGCCTATCTTGCTGGCGAAATCCAGTCCATCGCGAAGGTTGTTTACCAGCGCCGATTTCGAAACATCCAGCCCGATGCGCAGCATTGCATCTTTAAAAAGCAGCCGGTCTTCGGCCTTCTTGATTGCCTCAAGCTTCGCGCCAATCAGCTCCACGTTGTAACGATCCAGAATTCCAGCATCGGCCAGATCGACAGCAAGATTCAATGCAGTCTGGCCACCAACCGTCGGCAGCAGCGCAAACTTCCCAGAACCCGGACCCAGCATCGCCGTCTCAATGCGAATAATCTCTTCGACGTATTCCCGGGTCAGCGGCTCAATATAGGTGCGATCGGCTAGTTCGGGATCCGTCATGATTGTGGCCGGGTTCGAATTCACCAGCACCACTTCATAGCCCTCCTGCTTGAGGGCTTTGCAGGCCTGCGTGCCGGAGTAATCAAACTCCGCCGACTGCCCAATCACAATCGGCCCCGAGCCGATTACAAGGATCTTCTGAATGTCATTTCTGCGTGGCATTATTCGTTGTTTCCTGACCTAATGTTTGTTCTTTGCCTTGATAGCCCGCTCAAAATCCCGTTTGCTCGTCAACACGGAGGAGCACTCATCCTTGCAGGCGCCGGGTCCCAAAATCACGTAAAGCTTCTTCCGCTCCAGGGTCGTAACAATCTCATCCGTAACTACAATTTCGCGCACTGCAGCAGAATACTCAGACCGCACAACTCGAAATGTGAATTGTCCTGAAACATGATCAAATCGAAATTCGCCGTTCTTGTCGGTTCTGGTCTGATATGCGATCTTGTTGTCGCGCACGAGGGTGACTTCCAAATCGGCGGCCGGATGTCCGACAGGATTCACAACGTAGCCCTCCACATGGCTCAGGCGCTCCGGTCCTGGAACATCGATTTGTGCCCTCAGCGAATTAGCGCCCGCCAGCCCGACACAAAACACTGCAGCCAAAAAACAGCGGAGCCAAAGCCCCGCCGGTCTTGCCAAAATCAAACTTGAATTCACCCTTCGCTTCATCCCTTCCACTCCTCCATCATCTTGCGGAAGTCGCTGAAGAGGTAATGCGAATCGTGGGGCCCGGGAGCCGCTTCGGGATGATACTGCACGCTGAACAGCGGCAGCGTTCTGTGCCGCAATCCTTCCAGCGTCTGGTCATTCAGGTCAACGTGCGTCAATTCAATTTCATTCGCGTTGATCGAATCCGGATCGACCGCGAAGTTGTGATTGTGCGCAGTGATTTCCACTTTCCCTGTGGCATTATTCCGCACTGGATGATTGCCGCCGTGGTGCCCGAACTTCAACTTGTACGTCTTGCCGCCCAGAGCCAACCCGCACAACTGATGTCCAAGGCAAATTCCGAACACCGGCACGCGTCCAAGCATGTCGCGGATTGCCTTTACCGCATATTCGACAGGCTCTGGATCGCCGGGCCCATTCGAAAGAAAAACGCCATCCGGCTTCATCGCCAGCACGTCGGCAGCCGTCGTCTCCGCAGGCACCACGGTCACATCGCAGCCTTCCCGCGTGAGCATTCTCAGGATGTTTTGCTTGATCCCGAAGTCATAGGCCACAACATGGTGCTTGCGAACTCCCGCAGATTGCACGCGAGCCGCAGAAAGCAGAAAGTCGCCAGATTGATTTCGGATGTCGTCCGAATCGAATGTGTACACCGACTTGGTGGATACCACCTTTGCCAAGTCTGTTCCATCCATCTTGCGAATCTTTCGCGCCTTCTGGATAAGCGCCTCGGCATCCGATGTTTCGGTCGAAATCACTCCACGCATCACGCCATGTGTGCGCAGATGCCGCACCAGGGCGCGCGTGTCGATCTCCGCCAGCACCGGAACGGAATAGCGTTCCATGTACTCGTCGGTCACCTGCTCCGAGCGCCAGTTCGAGCCGATCGCCGAGAATTCGCGCACGATCAGACCTTCAATATAGGGCTTGCCCGACTCGTTGTCCGCCTGGTTAGTACCGTAGTTGCCGATCTGAGGATTAGTAAGAACGACAATTTGACCAGCATAGGAGGGATCGGTAGCGATTTCCTGATAGCCGGTTAGGGAAGTGTTGAAAACTACCTCTCCCTGGCATTCGCCGGGGTGACCGTAGCCTTCGCCGCGGAAGACGCGCCCGTCTTCGAGCGCTAAAATCGCCTGCATCGCCTCTCCGAGGAGTGGATTCAATAGATTTTAGCAGGTTTCGCTGAGCGAGGTGCGGCGTGGAAATCAGGACTACTTTACTTCGCCCAGATCTTTCGCGGGCCAGTAAACGAAAACCGCTTTGCCATAGATCAGATCCCGCTCCACCACCCCGAATTCCCTGCTATCCGATGAAATGGAGCGGTGATCGCCCATCACGAAGTAGCAGTCATCGGGGATGATCGTTTCCGTATACGAACGCATATCGCGATACATCTCCGGAACGTAGTTCTCAGCCAGTGCCTTGTCGTTGACGAAGACCTGTCCGTGATCAATGCGCAGGCGATCCCCTGGCAAAGCAATCACGCGCTTGATGTAGCTCTTCTCCGGATCGCGCGGATAGTGAAACACCACCACATCTCCGTGTTCAATCGAAGTGATGTGGTAGACAAACTTGTTGATGAAGAGCCGGTCATGGTCCTCTAGCCGCGGAAGCATGCTGGTGCCTTCTACGCGCACGGGCTGATAGAGAAACAGGATGATCAAAACCGAGACGCCGGCGGAGATTAGCAGATCGCGGAGCCACAATCCAAGGCCCGTGCGCGCTGTCTGCGCCAAAGGCGTCGGTTGTCCCGGAACAATAGGAATTGCAGTCTGGGAAGGTATTTCAGTTACGACAGGTATTTCAGCAGGTGTCGACATCTCTATCTCGAATTATTAAATGCCACAAAGCTTAACTGCAACCCAGACTTCCCGGAGGACAAAAAACCTGGGTGTGACCCGGCTTCTGCATCGGCTTCGGTTGACCGGGCGTCGGAACCATCGCCGGAGAGGCTCCCGGCAGCGTTCCTTCGGCGAGGTTTTCTTCTTCCAGGATCAGCGGCCTCTGGAGCACCATCTCCACTTGTGAACCAACCTCAATATTCACATCTGCGCCGCGAGTAAAGAGGGACACGATGCCAACAGCAGCAAGTCCAGCGCCCAGCCCCTCGAAGCTTCCCGCAATCGGATGCCCCGCTCCCAGCCCCGCAATAGAACCGACCGTGGCGCCTGTCGGGAGCGCGATTTCCGCGGTCTTGGCTGCGTTTCGCGTCTTGTCCTTGTCCTGCTCGATCGTCCCTTCGCCGTCCTTCACGTCCTGCTTGCTGGCCCCGGGAATTCCGCTGACCATGCCGGGAATCTCAACCACAGACCCATTCGGAAAAATGATCGACGTAAAGTGCATATCCAACTGCGCCTTGCCTCTTACATGGCCGGCGCGGACCACCCGGTCCACTGTTCCCTGCACGAACACGCCCGAGGGAATCATCACCCGGTTTCCGACCACTACGGGGAAGGCAGAGGCGAGATATACGCCGTCACCCGGCCGAGCGCTTTTGGTATTGACTGAGCTACGCAGTTGCAGCAGGACCTTCGTTCCCGCTGGCACCGTGTAGGTCCTTTTGATAACCGTAGGAGAACCGGCGTTGGCTGCGGCAGCAGGATGTTCCGAAGGATCAGCCGCTGCTTGAGAGTTCGCCGCATGCTCTGAGGTCGCCGCAGGTACGCTGGCTGTTGGAGAGGGCGTCTGTGCAAGTAGCGCCCCAGGAACGCATAATGGCATTGCCGCAGCCGAAAAAACCGCCAAAATAGCAGTCGTGCTTCCCAGACGCATCAGTTCCTCCCAAGGATACGGAGCTAAGGCTCTGTTGGAGTCAAGGCTCTATTGGAGATAGACGGACGGCCTCGTATCAAAGATAGCTGTCCAATCTTTTTTCCGATGGCTCGATTTCAGAGTACGCTAAATTCGTGACCTTGGGAGATGGAACCATGGACGTCATCAGAACCGAAAGCCATTCAAGTGTTGCCGATATGCCCGATGAATTCAGCCATTTTGAAACTGTCTATAAAGTGCTCCGGGATGCCATCAACGCCCACGCCTTTCCTGGGTGCGCCTTTGGCGTTCTCGCCGACGGCCAAATCGTTCTCAACGACGCTTTGGGATGCTTCACCTATGAGGAAGACGCGCCCTCAGTCGAGTCCCATACAGTCTTTGACGTAGCCAGCATTACCAAGGTGGCGTCAACGACCGCCATTGCCATGCTGCTCCACCAACGCGGTCAACTCGACCTCGACACGCCCTTGGGAGATTTATTGCCCGGTTTCGTGGTCGGCCGCGATAGCGCCCGGCTTGCGCGTCAAGTCACCATCCGACACCTCCTGGCCCATAACTCCGGCCTTCCGGGATACGTCGAGTTTTTCCGTTCCGTCAGCACACCGGCCGATCTATACCGCGCCTGTCTTGAACTGCCGCTCGAGACAGTCCCCGGCGAACGCGCCGAATACTCAGATCCCGGCTTCATTTTGCTCGGTAAAGCACTTGAAGTCCTCACCAGAGAAGAACTGCCCGAGTTTGCACGCAAAGAGATCTTTCAACCTCTAGGAATGACCGCCACTCGCTTCTCTCCCGCATCTGAACAGAAGCCCCTGATTCCACCGACCGAAATTGACAACCAGCTTCGTCATCGCCGCATACAAGGCGAAGTGCAGGATGAGAACGCCTACATCCTCCATGGCGCAGCTGGCCATGCCGGACTGTTTTCAAACGTCGCGGATCTGCTCAAGTTCGCCGGCGCAATCCTCAGCAGCGGCGGTGACAGTTTCCAAATCTTGTTCAGCAGCAATACCGTCGAGACCTTTGCTGAGCGGCAGGGTCCAGCCGGAAGTTCCCGCGCTCTGGGTTGGGATACTCCTTCGCAGGAATCCTCGGCAGGACAATATTTCTCGCCCCATTCGATCGGACACCTGGGCTTCAGCGGCTGTTCGCTCTGGATCGATCTGGATGCGTCAGTCGCCGCTGTCCTCCTCACCAACCGCACCTGGCCCGACCGGCAATCCCAGCTGATCCGGGAAGTTCGTCCCTCGTTCCACGATGCTGTACGGGTAGCCTTGTCTGGTCGACAACCCCTCTGATTTGAGCAGTAAATGACATTAAAGACGCAGTTGCGTCTCACCATAATTCTGGGCCGACTTGCCCAAATTGCAGATACAATAGAACGTGGGGACAGACTTTGATGTTAACCAGCACGACGACGCACGAAGGCGCCGGCGCACACGGGAAAGAGGAAACCAAGACGGACCCGGCTTCCTCACTCCAGCATCTGACCACTGAGAGTCAGAACGAAGCATCGCAAGGCTTCGACACCAAATCGGCGCTGGAGATTGCGCGCATCATCAACCACGAAGATGCCAAGATCGCAGGAGCGGTCAAGAAAGCACTCCCCGAAATCGCCGAAGTCATCGATCACGTAGCGCGTGCTCTCCGCGATGGAGGCCGGCTCATCTATATTGGCGCCGGTTCCAGTGGCCGCATCGCCGCCCTCGACGCCTCCGAGTGCCCCCCTACCTACTCCACCGCCCCCGGCCAGGTCCAATACATCATGGCTGGCGGCCCCAAGGCTCTTGCCTCCGCCGTCGAAGTCAACGAAGACTCGGAGGAACTCGGCCAGCGAGATATCGCCCGCCGCCGTCCCACCCGCAAGGATGTAGTCGTCGGACTATCCGCCTCTGGCCGCACTCCCTATGTTGTGGCTGCAACCGCCTACGCCCGCGCCCGGGGCGCATACACCGCCGCGGTCACCTGCAATCAGGGGACCGCGCTGGCCGAGGTGGCTGATATTGCCATCGTTGCGGAGGTCGGAGCCGAAGTGATCTCCGGATCCACCCGCATGAAGGCAGCCTCCGCGCAAAAGATGATCCTCAACATGATCACCACCGGCGCCATGACCCGGCTCGGCTATGTGTACGAAAACCTCATGGTCAATGTGCACATGCAGAATTCAAAGCTGGTCGAACGCGGAATCCGCATCCTCATGAGCGCCTGCAAAATCGATCGCGAAACCGCTGTCCAGACCATCAAGAGTGCCGGCCGCAGCGTGCCCGTAGCGCTCGTAATGCTCAAGGCCAAAGTCGACAAGCCCGAAGCCGTCCGCCGTCTCGCCAAGTCCGACGGCAACGTCCGCCTCGCCATCGAAGACAACGTCCTTGAACTCTAGCCCCATCCCGCCCAAAAAACGGCGAGCCCCACAATATCCTTGTTTGAGACCGAATCGGCTTTTTCTCTGCTCAGGATGTTGCTGAAGTAGTAATTACCGAGTGGCCGGTAATACTCCCGGAACGACGCAAAGGCTTTCGCTGGGCGACATATTCGCCTCTCACTCGTCTTCTGACGGCGACTCTATCTCTCGATCTGGCCAGCCATAGACGATCAAAGCGAACACGCTCAGAGCCAGAGCCCCCCAGCTTCCCTGGGTGCGTGGCCAACGGTGCGTCAGGAAGAGCATAACGGACACGTTGAGGAGACTCGCCGCAATCCCCCAAGCGCGTGCACCTGGTCGATCTCTCCACGAAGTCCACCAAGTCATCGCGAACACCATCGCGAGAATCAACATCACGCTAGGTGAGACAAACGATCCAAGTCGAACTTTCTCGTGAAATCGGGCGAAATCCAGTACGAACTGGCGTGCCGATACATTAAGACAAACCACTGACACAAAAGCGAAGAGCCAGCCGAATAACTTCCTCATTGATTGCATGTTTATGTCAGTGGATTCTAACGCCGGATCTGCTCCAAAGATATGATCACAATTCTCCGCCTGGCTCTATTCGTCGCTAGCGTATTGTCGGCAACTCTTCCCTTTGACTTCTTTTCGCCTCCAGCCTCGTCCCCGGCAAACCGGGAATGGAGTTGGGGAAGAGTAGACGGTGACACAGCCTCTACTAAATAAGCGGAGCGGAAGACTCTTAGGACCGAACATTTGTGCGATGAGAGAATCGATGCATGTCAACGGGTTTGTTCATGGTGGCCAGTGCGATGCAGGCAATACGAAATGCAATAGTTTGGACAGTTATCGCAACGGCGAGTTTCGTAGCCGCCATTTGGCCTCCGTTTGCTCATTTTGCAGATGTGCCCGCACTGGCTGCCATTTTTGCTTTCATTGTGGGGCTGATTTTCTCATTGCGTAGCTTACGCACATCTTCCCCAAAAGAACGCATCGTACTCGTGGCTCTCGCTTGCTTTCAAATCAGCGCTTCCCTCTTCGTTGGTCGGGTGCTAATGCTAGCAATGCGTTAGGAATTCCAAACTTGACCAGTACCCACTAGCCAACGCCGCACCTTCCCGGAGCCAGTCGTCAAATTCCGGATGGATTGTGGGCAACTCGTCAGTATGCCCTTTCTTCGCCCCGATCCCTTCAAGGCTGGAAGGGGTTGGTGAAGAGTCGCCGGTGACTCAGGAGTAGGCATAAAAATGTGCCAAAATCGCCATTCGATTCGTAAGGATGTGCACCCTCAAAGTTCTATGCCTTATTAAGGAAGAGTCGCTTCGCATGGGCATAATCTGAAAGCAACTTCTCTGATTGAACCTCGACTCTATCTCTTTGCAGACGATCCAAGCAGCAACGAAGTCCCATTTCTACGATTCCGGCCAAGAAATCCCTGATATGAAAGTCGGTGCGATTCTTCCATTGCTTAGAGGGAAACGCAACATCGACGGTGATGTATGCCCCTTTGCGATTCCTTCGGATTCCCTCGCAGCCCGTAAAATCAAATTCTTGCATGCTACCGCCAACCCGAAGGATAAGGGCGAACTCAACAATCTCTTTACTAAATGGCCCATTGCAGTGTTCCGCAAGCAGCTTTCTGAGTTCGATCACATGAGTGGCCATCCTTCGGTCTTCGCCGCTGGTTTGCATGCCGATCGTGATGGTTTGAGAAGCCATGTGATTTGTTGATCCGCCATCCATCCTATCCAAAGTCCAGATTCTGGATGTGTTGTGGCCAATCCGGAAGTTATATATCTGCGCAGCATGTTGTAAAACTGCATAGACTCAGGAGGACAGCAATGAACATAAGCTTTCCAGATAAAGTCGCGCTGGTGGCCGGTGGCACCGGTGGCCTCGGGCGTGCCGTGAGTCTTGCGTTCCTTGCAGAAGGCGCCAGTGTTGTCGTCACTTACCGGAATCAGGATGAGTTAGCCTCCCTGCAAGATGTTGCAGGCACAGCCGTTCCCCGCCTTGAAGGGCACCGCGTGGATGTCACCGACGAAGCAGCGGTCGGGCAACTTATCGCAGAAGTTCTCTCAAAACATGGCCGCCTTGATGCGGTGGTGAACACCGTGGGAGGTTACGCAGGCGGCATTAAGCTGTGGGAACTTGAAACAAGAGTTTTCGATCAAATGTTGTCTCTGAATCTACGCGCCGGTTACGCCCTTGCGCGCGCCGCGGTCGTTCCCATGCTCAGGCAGAAGCACGGCGCAATCGTGAATGTTGCGGCTAAGGCTGCCTTCGATCATGGTGCCGGCGCTTCAGCTTATGCGGCTTCAAAGGCTGCGGCTTTGGCGATGATCGATTCCCTGGCGGCAGATGTGAAAGGCACAGGTGTGCGCGTAAATTCCGTTCTTCCCAGCATCATCGATACAGAAGCGAATCGAAAGGCAATGCCGGGCGCCGATTTCGCAACCTGGCCGAAACCCGAGGAAATTGCACGCGTCATCCTCTTCCTGTGTAGCGATGATGCTCGGGTCATCCACGGTGCAGCCATTCCGGTCTACGGAGACAGCTAAGTCTATTGGCGCTTAATATCCACCAGATTTTATTCATTGCCCCGCCCCATTACACTGGGAACACACGGAGCAACACACACCTACATGGATAAGTTTGTGATTCGCGGCGGTAATCCGCTGGTTGGAACCATTCACGTGTCGGGCGCCAAGAATTCTGCCCTTCCGTGTATGGCGGCGGCAATCCTCACCGAAGAGGAAGTCACTCTCGAGAATATTCCTGACGTCCGCGACATCGAAACCGAACGCAAACTCCTGGTCGCGATGGGCGCAGAAGTCGAACTCGGCACCGGGACCTCCGACCACCGCACCCGTATCAACTTCCGCACGCTCTCCAGCCCCGAGGCAAAATACGAAATCGTCAAGACCATGCGCGCCAGTTCTCTCGTTCTCGGACCGCTGGTAGCGAGAGCCGGAATGGCGCGCGTCGCCATGCCCGGCGGATGCGCTATCGGTGGACGTCCCATCGATCTGCACATCAAAGGTCTTGAAAAAATGGGCGCGACGATCGCGCAGGAGCACGGCTATCTTGAAGCTCGCTCCGACAAGCTCAAAGGCGCCCACATCGTCTTCGACAAAATCACGGTCACCGGGACCGAGGATCTGCTGATGGCCGCGGTCCTTGCCGAAGGCGAAACGCTGATGGAGAACTGTGCTCGGGAACCCGAGGTCTGCGATCTCGCCGCCTTATTGATTGCGATGGGAGCCAAAATCGAAGGCGCCGGAACATCCACTATCCGCATCCAGGGAGTCACGAGCCTGAATGGCGCGCAATACCGCATCAACCCCGACCGCATCGAGGCCGGCACTTTTCTAGTCGCAGGTGCAATAACTGCCGGGGATCTCACCGTAGCCGATTGCAATCCGGATCATCTCGGAGCCGTAATCTCCAAACTTCAAGAAGCCGGCGCTCAGATCGACCTGCTTGGTCCAAATTCAATTCGTGTTCGCAGCAATGGCAAGTTGCGAGCCGCGGATATCTCCACCGAAGAATATCCGGGATTCCCCACCGACATGCAGGCGCAGTACTTGGCGCTCTGCACCCAGGCTGAAGGCGTTAGTCAAATATCAGAGAACATCTTTGAAAACCGCTTCATGCACGTGCAGGAACTTGTTCGCATGGGGGCCAATATCAAGGTCGATGGACGAACCGCTACCGTCCGCGGCCCCTCGCCGCTCTCTGCCGCGGCCGTCATGTGTTCGGATCTTCGCGCTTCAGCCTCGCTTGTACTGGCGGCGTTGGTAGCTGACGGCGAATCCATTCTCGATCGCGTCTACCACATGGACCGTGGCTATGAACGCATCGAGCAAAAGCTCGGCAGCGTGGGCGCGCAAATCCGTCGCATGGGCAACGTGTTCAGTTGAATTGCTTCAGCACTCATGGACCCTGCCTGTTTCCAGCTATCTCGAACTCACGCTCACTTGTGATTCGGCTCACTGCGGCTGAAAAGTCTTTAACTTAACACTCTTGGCTGATTCATGGGCTTTCTCCGAGAGCCTATCGTGCCCGCTCCTAAGCTCAAACACTTTCAGGCGAACCGGAAAGCGCATCCTTGTGAGCGTCTCCGTGACGAGCCGCTCCGTCCGGTCGATCTTTCGACGGACTGATTGGAGGTCGAAATGATGAAGCACAACGGCCGCAAAATCGTAATCGTAGGCGGTGGCATTGCCGGACTCTGCGCCGCCGTGTATGCCTTGAAATGCGGGTACGAAACTGAAATCCTCGAACTGCACGACATGGCCGGTGGTCTAGCTATGAGTTGGCGCCGCGGTCCGTACACTTTCGAAACCTGCCTTCACTGGCTGATCGGCTCCAACCCGCACGGCGAGTTCCACGAACAATGGAAAGAAGTCTTCGACATCGACCGGCTCAAATTCATCAATCCCCGGGAGTTTGTGAGAATCGAGACGGAGAAGGGTGACTGCCTTCGCATCTACACCAATGCCGATCTACTCGAAGCCGAACTCATGGCCCGCGCGCCTCAGGACGAAGAAACAATTCACGATTTCATACATTCGATGCGTAGCCTCGGCAAATTCAAGATGCTTGATCCTTCAGGGAATCTGGCGCAGAACTGGCTGCCCATGCTTCAAGACGTACCTATGTTTCCACTGCTTCGAAGACTGGGCAAGATGAGTGGCGAGGAGTATGCCCAGCGCTTCTCCGATCCCCTTCTCAGGCAGTTTTTCTCAACCGGCGATGTCGGTCGCCTCACCGCGATTGCCATGGTCCTGTCCCTTGGCTGGATGAACGAAAGCAACGCAGGTTACTGTATCGGCGGGTCGCAGGCCATGATTCGGCTCATCGAAGAGAAAATCCGCAGCCTCGGCGGGAGGATTCGATGCAAGGCGCGAGTCCAGCAAATCCTTGTGGAGCGGGACTTGGCCGTAGGCGTGCAATTGGAAAGCGGCGAAAGAGTGCTCGCCGATTGGGTGATCTCCGCCGCAGATGGACATGCCACGATCTTCAATATGCTGGGCGGCAAATATGTCGACCCGACCATTCGAAAGATATATGACGAGCGCAATACATTTGCTTCCTATCTTCAGGTGTCACTTGGGTTGGCGATGAATTTGTCTGGGGAGCCCGCCATGCTGACGCGCATCATTGAAGATCCGATCCGCATCGACCCTGAAACCGAAACCAGTCACGTAGCGTTCCGGTTCTTCCATTACGATCCGACCTTCGCACCGCCCGGCAAAACCGCAGTCACGTGTGTCCTCCCCACGCGCAATCATAAGTACTGGGATGACATGCGCAATAGCGACCCTGCTCAATATCGCATCGAGAAAGCGCGGGTAGCCGAAGCCGTAATCAACGTGCTGGAAAAACGCATTCCGAACATTCGCAAGGCTATTGAGGTGATCGACGTTTCCACTCCTGCTTCCGTCATCCGCTACACCGGCAATTGGAAAGGGTCAATGGAGGGGTGGCTCATGGAGCCGGGTGGCGGAATCAAGCCTCTGCCAAATACTCTTCCGGGATTGGGTAGATTCATGATGGTGGGTCAGTGGATCATGCCAGGGGGAGGCCTGCCCTCAGGACCGATGACGGCACGCCCGGCTATCAAGACTATCTGCCGGCAGGATCACGTTTTGTTCGATGTTCATCCGGAACCGGAAGCCGCCGTCGCTTAATACGAAAGGTCTATGAGATATTCACGAAGATAAAAACCGACCCTTTGCACTAGCAGGCTTCTGCTCCGGGAACTAACGCCGCGAAATTGTCGTAGTTAGAATCATGAGATTTGTGTGTGCCATCGCAGGCGCGGCTCTATTTGCCTGCAATCTTGCCGGGCTCGCCGAGAGCAAAGTCACATGCGACCAAACGCTGACAGCCCCGCTCCGTGCGGGCGCCCTTCTCATGATTGACTCGCGTCCTGCTGGTCTCGAGATCGTTGGAACAGATCTGGAGACAATCCATGTCACATGTCATGGTGGGAACAGCGAGGACGCGGCTGCCCATACTCTGCTTCAATTTTCAACAAACCCTGACGGTGGAACATTGAAGATTGAGGGAAGCCATATGAGGCACGGCAACAACGTTCACGTCAAAGTTGAAGTGCCATGGAAGACGAACCTGAGAATTCAGATGCCTGCAGGAGAGGTAAAGGTCGAGGAGATCAAAGGAGACAAGGATATCGATCTCTACGCGGGCCAGATCACTATTTCGTCTGCCCACGAATGGAATTATCGCAGCGTCAATGCATCCGTAACAATCGGCGAAGTTAGAGCGACTGCATACAACGCGGATAAGGGTGGCTTCTTCCGCAGCTTTAACAAGAAGCTTGCGGACGGAGAATATCGATTGCGCGCACATGTGATGACCGGAGAAATTGAGCTGCTGGGAAAGAAAGCACACACAGATGGAGCGAACGGCCCGGACTGAGTTCAGAATCTAGAGACGGCGCTTCCGATCAACTACCGCCAGCTGACCGCCAAATGCCAGCGCAGCTTGCGATCTGCGGTCTTGACGAGAACCCGCTCGTATTCGCGCAGTTCGCTCAGTATTGGCAATGTCTCTGATCCCAGGGAAACAGGCGTCGCGACCAGGAAACGGATAAGTGCGCGCACAGTCATGAGGCCATCAGCTGGATCAAACCATTGAGGCTCCGGCAGGTTTTGCGCCCATTCGGGATCACCCGCACCTTGATCGAGCAGCAGGCACATCGAGTTCTCATCCGCGGAGAAGAACTGCAACAGCGGCGACACCCGCAGCGAATCGGCAAGCCTCTCCAATGCGTCCTCGTTGCGCGCCAATGCGTGGCCATTGACGAAGATGTCAAAGCCCGGGTCTTCGCCCTCGACGACGATGTATAGGCTGGCAGCCATCGCTTTGAGCATATTGGAGGGAAAGTGGGGCGAACACGCAAATTCCCATCCGGTTATCCAAAGGATCAATGGTTTAACAATTTGCGCAAGATTACCCAAGTTTGATGTGCACCAGAGTCGCCATACAACAAAAGCGTCAGTTTCCCAATCTCATAATCAAAGCACGACTAAGATAGCGGATAGAGGTCTGCTCAGCAGAGGAACCGTGGTGGATTGGAGTAAACTCCCGGATCTTGCAGCGGTTGCTGCGCTTACGTGCGCGTTTGCGTCGGTGGCAAGGCGCGGCCAGACTACAGCTTCCCGACATTGGCTCTCTGGCTGGGTATTGATTGCAGTACACTTCGCTGCACTCATATTTTCGCCTGCGCCAGGCGTTTGGGGAACGGTAGCGATCGACGTAAGCCTGATCTCTCTAATTTCAGCAGGCGTGCTCTTCATGTGGGCATCAGTCCCCTATCGCGTGGAGCGTTCCAGCGTCTGGATGCTTATCTCCATCCTCTCCACGAACGCAATCTACATCATCATTGCTGGATTTGATCATCCCTGGCCGGGGGCACTGACCTCTGCCGCTGTATCATTCGGTGCTGCACCTCTGGCGATTGCCCTCACTGCGAGACGCGACTTCACGCACCTGTTGCGCTGGATGCTCGTTGCCCTCTATTGCCTGCTCGCCGTGTTCGTTCTCACCGTCCAGAACCGACCAGCCAATGGACTCGACCTCGCCACGAACGGCGCTTTGTTCACTGTTTACATCGGATGCTGCCTGCATGTCTGGTACAACTATCGCGGACGGGGCAGCGCCGGTTCGCTGATTACGATCGCGGGCTTTCTTGGTTGGGCATCGGTATTCGTGGTTGCTCCGCTTGCCGACACGATCACGCCCAATGGCCAAATCGACAATGAAGTCTGGAATCTGCCTAAGTACGTGGTCGCAGTCGGCATGATTCTCCTACTACTCGAAGACCAGATTGAGCACAATAAATATCTTGCCCTGCACGATGAACTTACAGGATTGCCGAACCGGCGACTCTTCCTCGACCGCCTCGCAATCTCGCTCGAGCGTGCGCGGCGCATGGAGTCGAAAGCAGCCCTGCTGGTCATCGATCTTAACCACTTCAAGAAGGTCAATGACACGTTAGGGCATCATGCCGGGGACCTGCTCCTCAAGAAAGTCAGCAATCTGTTCGTAAGCCGAGTTCGCCGATCTGACACAGTGGCGCGCACCGGTGGAGATGAGTTCTCGTTGATCCTCGAAGAGCCTACGAACCGGTCGAATGCCAAGTCCGTCGCAAAATCTCTGATGGACATGATGAATGAGCCGATTCAGGTAGGCGAGCATTTCATGCAGGTCGGCGCCAGCGTCGGTGTTGCTGTCTTTCCTGACGATGCGTGCGATATTGAGGCCCTCTGCATCGCGGCAGATCTTCGGATGTATGACGACAAGAATGTGTCTCGCGAAGGTGCCGGCGAACGCATTCCAGTAAGATCAGAACCTCTGCCTGAATATCACGGCCAAGATGAAGAGAATCCCAAAATTAGTGCCCGGGCTTCCAAACTCTAGGCGCAACATTCGAATACGAAACGTGGCTTAACCTCCAACCATTTCGTGTGCCCGACCAAATGTACCTCTGGTTCTTCTGAACCATCGGCGGGAAGCAATCAGCCAACTAAAATGCCCGGGCAATTTCGCCCGGGCATTTTTATTGATAGCTGTAACGAAGCAGCCTAGTGCTCGAATCCGTCAGCCTTAACGGCCCCCGCCACCCGGACCACCGCCGGGACCACGTCCGCCGCGACGACGGCGACGGCGACGGTTGTTGTTGGGGCCGCCCGCAGGACCTCCGCCACCAGCTGGCCTGGGGCCTCCGCCTGCAACCTGGCCAGCCGGCACGGGAGTGCCATCGGCTCGGTTGAAGTTGGGCTCGTTTTCCTCATCGATCTCCTCGCCTTCTTCGTCGTCATCGTCGAAGTCTTCCCCGCCCTCAATCAGAATCGTGCTCTGATTGGTGCGCGGCTGACGTTCGTCGAATTCATGACGCGGACGGGATGGAGGAGGCGCTGAAGTTTCCGCTTCTCCGCCTTCGACTGGCTCGCTTGCTTCGACTGCCGGCGCCGACTGCGCCAGTTTGGCCTTCTGCTCGCGGATCAGTGCCTTGCGGCTCAGCTTGATGCGATTGCCTTCAATGGCGAGAACCTTCACCATTACTTGATCGCCTTCACGTAGTTCGTCCTTCACTTCCTTGACGCGATGCTCGGCGATCTCGGAGATGTGAAGCAGTCCATCGGTGCCTGGGAAGAGTTCAACAAATGCGCCGAACTCGGCGAGACGAACAACCTTGCCTAGATAGACTTTGCCAATTTCGGGCACGGCCGTGATGTTGCCGATGATCTCAAGAGCCTTCTTCAATCCGTCGGCATCGCTGGAAGCAACGCTGACTTTACCGCTATCGTCCACGTCGATCTTCGCGCCAGTCTGCTCGATGATGCCGCGGATAGTCGCGCCACCCTTGCCGATGAGATCACGAATCTTGTCGGTTGGGATCATGACGGTCTCAATGCGTGGTGCATACGCTGAGCGCTCCGTACGAGGGCCGTCAAGAACCGCATCCATCTTGTCCAGCAGGAAGAGACGACCGCGTTTTGCCTGCTCCATGGCCTGCTGTAGGATCTCGCGGGTCAGGCCACCAATCTTGATGTCCATCTGAAGGGCGGTAATTCCCTTCCGCGTGCCGGCGACTTTGAAGTCCATATCGCCGTAGTGATCTTCCGCCCCGGCAATGTCGGTCAGGATGGCATAGTCATCGCCTTCCTTTACCAGCCCCATGGCCACACCGGCCACAGAACCCTTCAACGCAATACCTGAGTCGTAAAGTGCAAGACTTGCACCGCACACCGATGCCATCGACGAAGAACCATTCGATTCGAGAATGTCCGACACGATGCGGATGCTGTAGGGAGACTCGTCCGCGCTCGGCAGAACTGCGGAAATGGCGCGTTCGGCCAGAGCACCGTGACCGATTTCGCGACGACCCGTTCCCGTCATACGTCCCGTTTCACCAACCGAAAACGGCGGGAAATTGTAGTGAAGCATGAAGTTCTTTTTCTTCTCGCCTTCATAACTTTCAAGGCGCTGCCCATCATCAGCGGTGCCCAAGGTGGCCGTCACCAGGGCCTGCGTCTCACCGCGGGTGAAAAGTGCAGAACCGTGGGTGCGTGGCAGAACGCTGGTTTCGATCGTGATCTCGCGGATCTCGTCGAATGCGCGGCGATCGGGACGAATGCGATCCTTCGTCACCTGCTCGCGGAACAATCTCTCGCGCAACAACTCGTAATATGTCGCCAGTTTCTTTTTGGCGTTTGGATCGTCGGCAGGAAGCTCGGCAGCGAGTTCGTCCTTGATCTTCTTCACCAGCGCATAGCTATCTGTTTTGGCATGCGTCTTGGTATCGAGAGCATCCTTCAGGCGTTCGCCGACCTTCGCCTTGAGCTCATCGTAGTAGCCCTCGTCGATAGTGGGCGCAACGAATGAACGCTTCGCCTTGCCGGCTTTTGAAACCAGCTCTTCGATGGCAGCGACGATCTTCTTAATCTCGGTGTGTGCAAACTCAATGGCACCGAGGATGACTTCTTCCGTCTCCTCTTTTGCACCAGATTCGATCATCACGATGCCGTCTTTGTGTCCGACGACCATGATGTTCACCGTGGTGGCCGCGCGCTCTTCATAGGTTGGATTGATAACGAACTCGCCATCGACGCGACCCACGCGAACTGCGCCAACCGTGGCGCTGAACGGGATATCCGAGAGAGCCAGGGCGCATGCTGCGGCGTTGATGCCGACCACATCAGGATCGTTCTGCTTATCGGCGGAGAAAACCAGCGCGATAACCTGCGTCTCGTTGCGGAAGCCGTCAGGGAACAATGGACGGATGGGGCGATCGATCTGGCGAGCCGTCAGAATTTCTTTCTCGCTGGGTCGGCCTTCGCGCTTGATGAATCCGCCGGGGATGCGACCGCCGGCATAGGTGTACTCGCGGTAATCGACCGTGAGGGGGAAAAAGTCGATGCCTTCTCGTGGGTCAGGAGACGCGACCGCGGTGGCCAGAACCACGGTTTCGCCCGTGGTGACCAGTGCAGCTCCGGAGGCTTGCTTGGCCATGCGACCGGTCTCAAAGACCAGGCGCTTACCACCAGCAAGCTCGACTGTCACTTCTTGTTTAGACATAGAGTCCTCGTTTCGTATTTTTCACTTGGGAAACTTTTGGGTGGGAAGAACCGGAAATGCGGAAGGTGTACGAATGCGCGAGAGCCGCAGGACGCGACTGCACAAATGAAAAATGCGCGGACCGCGCAGTGACCACATCTCGTCCAGAGACGACAGTCCTGCGCAGGCCCTGGCGGCATTTGCGATTAGCCAGGTACACCATGGCCCCAGGTTCTGAGTAATGCGGGGCCGTGACCAAAATCCGGTCTGGGCGCTTCCGGTTCAACGTTTGCTTTCTGATTACTTGCGGATACCGAGCTTGCCGATTACGTCGCGATAGCGATCGGAATCATGCGTCTTCAGGTAGTCCAGCAGGCGGCGGCGCTTGCTGACCAGCATCAAAAGCCCACGCCGCGAAGCGTGATCTTTCTTGTGAGTCTTAAAGTGCTCGGTCAGTTCACCAATCCGCTCACTCAGAATCGCGATCTGGACCTCGGGGGAACCCGTGTCCGTCTCGTGGGTGCGGAAGCGTTCAATTAGGGTAGTTTTCTTAGCAGTCGCCAGCACGGCGGTATTACTCCTCTTGCGTTCTCAGTCCACTCTCAAGTGTCTAGATAGAGATTACCATGAATGACTTGCGCGAGTAACCCCGAGACGTATTATCCCAACCCATATAACCCCTGTATTTCCAGTCGATAGCTGAAATTTCGAGATATAGCGCTCATGAAGTGCAACAAGTGTAACGAAAGATCACGATCTATATGGACATCGACGACTCATCGCAACCGAGATCTAGCTGAACTCCGCCCCCGCACCCGCGCTTCTGCGCTAGTGCAGCACCGGAGTCCACTGCGCCTCCTCGTTTACAGACAAGGTCAGCGTAGAACGCGCATCTACTGTTCTCTCCTTGGACCCGCTTCTAAGCCTGAAGTGCATGGCAGTATAACCAAGTGCCGATAAATCTACCTTGTACCGCCGCGGTTTGTTCGACAGATTTTTCACAACAAAGGCCTCTTTGCTGAAGGTGTAGCGCAACGCATACTCCGGAATTTCGATCTCCACGCTGCCATAGCCAGTGAGATGGGGCGCAACGGATAGATCTGCATCAGCCGGAACGCTCAAGCCCAAAAATTTCTCGACAAGAACGGCGGCGAAAACATTGGGGTATTCGTAGTACTTTTCGGCTCCATGCGCATTCTTGCCATCGATGTAATACACATGGTCCATGTCGTAGCGTTCACTCATGAAGTAGTTGTTCCTTGCGCCCTCTGCAGCCACCGTCTTCAGTTGTTGCAACAGAATGTCGTTCTGCCCTTGCCAAACCCAAAATGCGGCATCCCAATACCAGTATCTGCCCGCCGCACAAAGGTCGTAGGGACCGCCGTCGCCAATTTCAGACTTATCGTAATCGGCGATCTTCGCCGATAGAAAACTTGGGAACCGTTCAAACTCGGCGGCATTGGCATCGATCAAGCGCCGAACCGCCACGACCTGATCCGCGGTTGCATATCCAAACGTCACCGGCAATTCATTAGCTAAAAGATGAATATGATCGTGGACCATTCCATTGCGATCGACCCAATCGATGAATCGCTGCTGCTCGGGGTTCCAATACCCCATCGGCAAAGGTGCGATGAGCGCTTCGGCCATCTTTTTTGCATTCGCATTAAAACTGGAGGCTTTGTCCTGCCGTCCTAACAGACTCTCCATATGGGCAAGCAGTTGAAATGCGTGTGCGGTGAATGCCTGGGCCTCTGTCTCGCGTCCATCCTTCATTACCTGGTCTTCGTAATAAACATCCGACCATACGCGACCGTACTGATCGGTGTTCGACAGTATCCATCCCGCCGCGTGTTCAAGATCGTCTATATTCGATCGCAGCCACGCTATATCTTTTCTGGCTTCGTAGAAACGCCAGGACTCTTCAATTACCTCGATGTCGCCGGTTAGGGGAAACATAGCCGCGTTCTGGTGATTGTTCTGACTGTTTCTGCGTACGTGATACTCGCGACTGCCATTCGGCTGCACCGAAGTCGGAGCCCGGAATAGACGTTCGGGGTCGTCCCGCATCAACTTAAACTGGAGTTCGATCATCCGCCTAACGACGTCGAAATCCAGATCCGAGCCCATCGCGAGCCGCCCCTTTATCTGGAACTCGTGATCGACCGCAGGATACGAACCCGCATAGGAGTTCACATTCAGCGTGCTCAGAACATACCCATTGCTGTACGGGAATTTGGCCGCCATTGTCTTCTCTACGACGGATGGCAGTATCGTTCCCCAATAGAAGCCGGCCAGCGCTTCTTCCAACTCTGCTCCGCCAGACATCTCGAGCGAAAACCTATGACCGAAGGGGTCGCTGTGCGGCCGGACCTCCGATTTTGAGAGGGTCACATTCGCCGCGTCGAGAGATACGTTCAAACCAGCTTCAGTTATCTGTGCTCTTAGATAGCCGCCGTGCCGCAACACCAGATGCCACGAGTGATCCTTCGATCCCGCATCGATAGGCAGGACCCACAAGGCCGTGTTCACCTCCACCTGCATGCCGCTCTTGCTCACGGGCAGAACCCACCACTGATTGTCCTGATACTGGACTCCCAGGCCTTGGCAACGGAGAAACACTATTTCAACCGGGGTGTGCGCTTCCTTCCGAGAGACCAGAAGTTCTTCTCCGATTTGCGTTACCTTCGCATTTTCAATCGACTGTAGGATCCCTTCGGGGTAATCCACCTGGGCTCCGTTTAACCAACTGCCCCCATCCAGTGCAGAAAGGTTCGTTGATATTCCGAGCAGGAAGAAAATTGCGATTTTTGTTTTCATTGGCCTCTGCTTCAAGTCCTTCGATTCAGTCTGAACCGCAAGAGGATTGGTCTGGCGTGCGGCAAACATACCGGGCAACAACATCATCCAAGTAGAGGGTATAGGTTCACCCGTATTCCCCAGCTCGCGAAGCCTTCATAATTCTCATAATGCCCTTCACGCTCTCCCATGCTGCGGCGGCACTACCATTCCGGCGCACGCGGCTCATCATGTCCGCCGTCGTCGTTGGATGCTTTGCTCCCGATTTTGAATACTTCATTCCCTTTGCACATCATGGAAACTTCGGACACACGTTAGGGGGAACTTTTGAATTCGACCTGCCCCTGAGTCTCGCGGTACTGTGGCTATTTCATGGCTTTGCCAAGGAGCCCCTCGCTGCCTGTCTACCGGTAGGCGCGCGTGAAAGGCTTGAACGCAACCTGCACGCCGTCCCTAAACACTCCATTGCGCGTTTCGCAATAACTGTTTTCTCGATTCTCGTAGGGATCGCCACACACATTCTCTGGGATTCGTTTACGCACTCTGGGTATTGGATCTCTGACCACCTGCATTTTCTCCATACCATCGTCTCAATGCCGCTTTTCGGGCCTCGCCCCATATTTGAAATTCTGCAGTATTTCAGTTCCGCCTTCGGGATTGGCGCCATTCTGCTCTGGTACATTCACTGGTATCGGAATACCGCTCCCGTACACTCCAATCCTGATCGGCGTTACCCGTCATGGGACAGAATCGTCCTCGCATGCTCACTTTCTATTGCGACTGCGTTGGGCCTCTTCCGCGCGGCCGCGTCCGGCGTCCCGCACGGAGTCGCAGGATCCCAGAGATTCATGACAGACGTGGCGATTACGGGAATAACGGTTCTCTGGATCGAAATCGTGATTTACGGCGTCGTTCGAAGTCTCATCCGTAAGGATAGAACGGTATGATCTGTTAGCTTCGCGCATCTCGTTGCAATTGCACCGTAATGTACAAAGCCAAGTCCGCAGATCAAAGTTCAATCACTTCGGATCGCCCTTTTAATCAGTCCAGGCAGCTGTTCCTCAGCTGCCTCGACAGTCCCCAGCGAGTCGACCAACGCATCAAAAAACTCGAACGACGTCAGCGCAACCAGGCAGGCGACCCGCTCGCTTTTGTCATTTGTGATCTTGGATTGCACTCCGCTGTCGAGTCGTTCGATCACGCGAGTCGCGGCCGTCCGGCGCCGGTGATTTCTTGCTCGAACGGCCTCCCCGAACTCCGGATCGATTGCTGCGATCCCATGAATGCGCTTCAGCAACAAACTGTTCTTTGCCCAGAAATTACTGAAGACTGCAATAAAGCGATCCAACATAGCGTGAGGATCACTTGTCATCATTACTTCGCGCATTCGCTCCATTCCCGCATCGCGCGCGATCTGATCGAACAGGGTCTCCAGCAGGCCGCTCCGAGTCCCGAAAAGGTTGTGAATCGTCTGCCGCGTTACCCCGCTCGCCTTAGCCAGCGACTCCATTGAAAATTCTCGCATTCCCCCTGATTCGAGTTGTACGCGTGCCGACGCCAGCACAGCCGCCTTGGTGCGCCCCATCTGTTCCAAGCGCTTGCCCAGTTCATAAGGTCGCTTACATGAATCGCTTCCACTGTTCTTCACAGAAGATCATCTTAACCGTGCCATTTCTATTTGACAAGATGTCAAACTAATATTAAGCTCGGGTTCTGCAGTGGGAGGTCACTGATGTCTCAGCAGCACATCGTCGCCGAAGCACCCCCTGCCACCTACAAACTACCTGCGTGGCTCCGCGTCTGCTTCTGGATCGCCATTGTCATCTCAATTGGCGTTGTTCTTAGGCGCGTCATCGCCCTCGCAAACCCGACCCACAGTGGACCACCCCAGATGGCCGGACTCGACGAGGCCTTCACGTCTCATACCGCGTTGACGCTTGCACATATCGTCCCCGCCCTGCTCTTCGTTCTTCTGACTCCTCTGATTGTGCTGCGTCGCACAAACCAGCCACAGTGGCTGAGCGCCATGTTTTATCCCCTCGGCACTATCGTCGGGCTGACTGCCTATGCCATGAGTCTCTACTCGATCGGCGGATGGACCGAGCGCTCCGCAGTTCTACTTTTCGATTCCCTCTTTCTCTTCTCTCTCGCCCGCGCCTTCATCTTTCACTCGAACGCCGAACTGACCCTCGAACGCCGCTGGCAACTCCGTACAATCGCCATCCTTCTCGGCATCGCGACCACACGCCCAGTGATGGGGCTTTTCTTCGCTACTGCCAGCCTCACCCACTTGCTGCCTCGGCAATTCTTCGGTATTGCCTTCTGGATCGGATTCTCCCTCAACGTTCTGATCTTTGAGCTTTGGTTGCGCTCCGTCGATCGCCACCGTGAACGGGCATCCCTCTCACAGATTCATTCTTCTCCCTTGAGGAGTGGCATATGACTTCGATTGCGTCACAAACCTCCGCTTCAATCAACGTCAAACATCCTGGACCGCCGCTTTCGATGCTGGCTCTTCTCTACACTGTTCTTTTCATTGCCGGACTGTTTCCAGTCACGATGTATGGAGGAATGCCTTACTGGCCCGGCCCCTGGGAATCGCCGGCCATCATCACGCAGTTTTTTCAAACGCAGACCACGCGCGTCCTCGCCTGCGTCTTTCTCCAAACGGGCGCCACCGTGTGCCTCGGACTCTTCACAGCGGTCGTCGTCAGCCGGTTGCAATTTCTAGGGGTGCGCGCGGCCGGCGTCGCCATCGCCCTCTTCGGAGGATTTCTCTGCGTCTTTGACAGCATGGCCGCGTCGTTTGCCACGTGGACGCTGATCCGCCCCGCCGTGGCTTCGAATCCGCCCATCCTGGTCACACTCAACTATCTCTCTTACGCGTTTGGTGGTCCTGGCTTCTCGATCCCCATGGGCTTGCTGATGGCCGGTGTCTCCGTCTCCGCAGGGCTAAATGAATTGATTCCACGCTGGGTGATGATTCTCGGCCTGTTTCTGGCGGCATGCGGCGAACTGAGCATTTTCCATCTCTTAAGTCCGCAGCTTCTCTTCCTGATCCCTCTAACGCGCTTTCCCGGCTTCATCTGGATAATTGCTGTCGGCTTCGCGCTACCGCGATACCGAATCGAGAAATCCTTCGAAACTCCCCGCGCGGCCTGAGGTCTTTACTGCGGCGGCTCACGCCAGTAATTCGCGCGCGCGACGATCTTTGCGCCATAATCCTCCACGGTATGCACGCGAATCGTGTGGAGCCCCGGCGTCGGGTCCGATGGCGTGAACGTGATCAGGTAGCGGTTCCGGACTTCTTTTGCCGCCTCCATCACCCGAGCTTCAAAGCGCCGGTCCCCCACGAACGTTGTGTACTCTCCACCACTCATGATCGCGATCTGCTTTGCGATATTTTTTTTGAATGCCTGCACAGCCATCACCAGCGTAGACACCATGTTCAGCATGCGATCCTCGCCGGAATCCTTGACATCATGCGCAAACTCCGCCTTTGAAGGCGAGTACGAAATGCTCAGCACCAGCACATCCGAGCGACCGATCTTGCTCACCAGCTGCGCCGGCTTCGTGTGCTTGCTCCCGTGGTCGCGCTCTTCGCTGATCAATAGCAATACTCGCCGGTATTGCTTCGGCTGATCTTCCAGCAAATCTACTCCGTAGCTGATGGTGTCAAGAATTGCAGCCCCTCCATCGCCGGGCTCCAGTTGCTGCAGACTCTGCGCCAGTTCTTCTTCGGAGTGCGTATAGTCATGCATTAGTCGGGCCGTTGAACCAAATCCCACCAGCGCCGCCTGGCTTCGCGGATCCGACAAGAACACTTCAAGGAGCGGACCTAGTTTGCCAAGCTTCTGAAACTCCAACCACCCTGCTCGTCCCTCTTCCATTGCGACTACGAGCGCAACTGGCGCCGTATCCAGCTCTTCTTGAACGTGGATCTTCTGCGGGACACCGTTGTCTTCAACCACAAAGTCCGACTGCTTCAGACCGTAGACGATGCCTCCGCCATGTGGCTTCTCCACCAGCGTTGGCACCAGCACCTCATTGGTTGTAACTCGAATTGTGGGTGCATCCGAGTGCGTGCCCGGCATCGGCGCAGGCGGCTCTATTGGTGGCAACTGCTGTGCCTGCCCCAACGCTGTCCACAACCAGCCAGTTGCAAAAACACCAAACCAAAACCGTACCAATTTGCGGCTCATCTTCTGCAACCAACTCCCAGATTCGATGATTTAGTGAGACGAGTTTCTGGCACTTGCATTCAATCCTTCTCCCGAATCCGTGAACAAGATGATCATTTGACGTGTAGAAGTGTGTATCAGGTTTGATTTTGGAGATTTGCACGATCGCATGACTTTGCGGGCATGATGCCTGCCTTGTTGCTTCACGACCTCTTCCGCGCCTCGCGCTCCAAGGTCCCGGTCCAGAATAGGAAACTCAGCAGTTCCCACTTCGATTCCCACATGAACCCAAACACATCGCGAGCTTTCAAAGTCTCCGCCGGCTTCCCCGAATAAGTCTCCACACGCCAGCGTAGAAACTCGCTCCGCCACGGAGTCAGCCGATGCCCGCGTGTCGCGTTCCAAAGAAATCGCAAAGCTCCAAACAAAGTTGGAATCCTCTTCACAAGTCTAAACCGCGCGTACGCGTCCGTTGCTTGGCAGGCTCAGTGTGAATCCGTTGTGTATACCCTTTCGTGGTCGGGTAAGAGAGTGCCAGCGGTTGCGCCCCGGAAGCACCCGATAACCGCTCCGACGGCGGCGGGCAGGCTGCGCGACAGAACTATCTACAGCCAGAAATGCAGAAGCCGCACCCAGTAGAGCGGTGCGGCCAAATATACGTCGATCGAATGCAGAATGAAGGTCGCTGAGCATGCCCTCCGTCCTGCTTCACCTCAGGATCATGACGTTATCGCACGTCCCTGTTCCCTGATACACGGTCTCAGGGCTCTGTTCTTTACATCACCTTCATGAACAGCGCCGTCACCGCACCATTGTCCGTCGATCCCACGATGCGCACATGGTCGCCTTTTGACGCCTGAAACTTGAAACCATCAATGGCTCCCATGTACCCTTCAGCGACGGTACTCTCCGCGATCTTGAATGTCTGGGTTGCGCCCGACGAATCCTGCAGAGTGATGGAGTGCTGTTTGCCTTCGAATCTCGTCACCGTACCCTCGGCCGAAGTAAACGGACCTGATCCAAGGTTCTTCAATGCCACCACGGCGCGGTCATTGCTGTCGCCATAGTAGAAGACAATTACATAGGTTCCCTTCTTCTTATTGGCTTCTGCCGCGGATGAATCCAGCGTGATTTTTTTGTCAATCACAACGCGCGACTTCCCACTCGTCATGTCTTTGAACTGGCCTTCGGTCCCGTTGTCCTGAAATACGATGAGAGTCTTTGAAAGGTCATCTATGCCGCTTACTGTGCCGGTCAGAGCATGCACAACCTGTTGAGCGTGCACAGCTATCACGAAGGAACCTAGGCCTCCTGCAATAACGCAAGTACGCAAAATTGCTTTTAACATTTGAGCCTTTCTCCGATCCGAATTCACCATGTATGCGACCCTAAATCCAGCCGCAGAGATCAGGATTCTCCTAATCAACTGGCGCTGCTTTCACCAGGGGAGCTGATCGATACACGCATGGCTTTGCTTGTTATCCAGTACAAGCTGAGAGAATTTGACGATCGCCCCCATGGATGGCGTCAGTATAGAACTCCATTGGGCGACCCGCAACATAAGAAATCAAGCGCTTGCGCTGCAGTAACTTCCAGGCTCCCTTCCGGAGTAAAGTTGAACGAATAGTCTTGTTGAGCGAGAATGCAAATCAAAAACATCGAAGTTTTTACCTTTGGCCTCTGACTTAACACTCCGCGCTGGACTCTCTTACGCTGGTCAGCTTCGATCGGAGTTAGCCCAGCGCAACCGCCTCTACGCCCGTCGCTACGCGCATGTCGAGAGCTATGGTGCCAGCCCCGTCATCGTCTATGTGCCAGAAGGAGGACTGCACGGCAATTTCTATTCCCCCGCCTACGCCGCCATCACCGCGCATCCGGAGTGGACTCGCCGCTTCGACAAGATTCACGCCCAAGGCCGCTCGCTGCCCAAACAGCAAATCGATTCCGTGCGAAAGTGGCGCGAACTCGACTCATCCATGAGTTCCGACGCCCTCTTGATGAACATCTTCTGTACTCACGAAGTCACCGCGTCACCCACGTTGAAGCGCATGTTAGGAATTGACGCCGCAGCAGCCGAACCCGCCTTCGGATGGAAGGCCCGCGTTCCCCTCAAAAACAACCGCGTAGATCGCACAGAGGTCGATATGCGCTGGGGCGGCTTGCTCGTTGAAGCCAAGCTCACTGAAAGTGACTTTCAATGTCGCGATACAAGCCTGGTCGAAGCCTACCGCGATATTGATGAGGTCTTCGATCGCGAACTTCTTCCGCGCGTAAAGATTCGCACTCGCCGCCGTCGCGAAGCCGTCGAGTTCGCTGAAGAATTTACCCAGGAATGGGAACAGCCATCTGAAGACGCAGCATCGCACGCGCGCGCATTTCAAGCCAGCCTGGAATTACGCGCCGATGCCGAACAGCCTTGGCAGTGCGGCTACGCAAGCTATCAGCTCATCCGCAACGTGCTGGCAGCCCACGCCACGGACGCGAGTTTTTGCGTGATCCACGATCAGCGCCGCCCCGATCTACGCGAAGCGTGGTTCAACGTTATGAGCGCCGTCAAAAGTGCCGAGATGCGGATCCGCTGCAAAGTTCTTACCTGGCAGGAACTCGTGCCATTCTTGCCCGAAGGCTTGCAGGAATTTATCCACGCTAAATACGGGATTGTCGCTCCCGGAGCTATTCCTCTTACCGTCGAAGAACTCGAAGGTAGACAACGATGAGACCAAAATTCTCATGAGAAAATAACCAAGTGACTTCTCGTATTCATTCTTCTATTTTGTTTCTACTTCATTGTCTGATCGTATTGTTGGCAGTGCCCTCGTCGTTGTTCGCAGCAAAAGCCAGCGAGCAAGAGAAGGCCGGCGCGGTCCTCTTTCGCGACAAGGGCTGCACCTATTGCCATGGCGTAGGCGGAGTTGGAACCAAAAAAGCGCCGGCACTCATCGACCTGCCCAAAGAGACGACCTGGACTGCCGACAAACTCACCGATCAGATCCTCAATGGCGGACAGAAAATGCCGCCATTTCGCGATTCCGTAACCGATGAGGAGGTGAGCGATCTGATCGCTTACCTGCGCGCGAAAAACAAGCCGGTTCCACCCGATGTACCTTCCCCGGATGCGTCACCTGCTCCGTCACCACGGTAGATTTGAGACTAAAAAGCTGAGGCCCTGTCCATCCCGGAGCAGGGCCTCAATTCCTGAAATTAAATTTCGCCGACTAGTGAGGATCCGTGGGCGCGGGCTTAGCGTCGCCTGCCGGTGCGGGAGTCGCAGGAGCGGCCGCGGCTGGGCGCGTCGCCTTGAAGGAGCCGTTGTACTCAGAAAACGCCCAATCGCCTGCCAGGGCCGCAGAATCGTCAAGCTTGCCGTCGATTTTCATGGCCGCGGTCGCGCCCACTTCTTCCGAGGTGAATTGGAAGTCCAAGGCTAGTTTGCCGTCTTTGTAAGTTCCAGCGACATCGGAAGCTCCCCACTTCCCTGTTACATTGCCGTCAGCATCCACGGTGAAATCAGCATCAACTTCGCGATCTCCACCTGGGGTCTCTAAAACAAAATGCCACTTTCCGTTGACACCGGTGTCCTGGGCACTCGCAACTGGACGACCCATCACCAGAAAAACTACCGCTGCTGCAACCACCAGAAGTTTCTTCAAAGCCGCTTCTCCTTGCTGAAGTGAGTTCGTTCAATCCTAACGTTGTTTGATGCAGACTCTTCCTGTGAAATTCTAAACAGTGACGGGAACATTGGCGACACCGGCGGTGCCAAAGATCCGACGGTAGCGCTCGATTTCCGCCGGCGGTCCCATGGCTTTCTGATAGTTATCAGAGAGCTTGACGGCCGGCCTTCCGTCTACCTCGCTGAGTTTGCAGACCAGGCTTACCGGGTTGAAGCCGTCGTCGCGACGCGGATTGCAATTGCGAAAATCATTGGTGAGATATGTTCCCCAACCGGAACTGAAGCGAATCCGATGCTCCGGCGTCCACCGGCTCGAATCCAGGAAATCTTCAGCGCCATAAAAGTCCGTCGGGGCTGCGCCGTCGAGGATCGTGCCTCCGAAGTACGCGTGCAAGGCAATAATTGAATCGACGTCGAGGCCGTCTGACGCGATCAGCCGCTTGCTTTGAGGATCGCGACCACGCTGGCGCAGCCAGGCGATATATTCGTCACCGGCCAGAAACGGGTCTTTGCTGTCGATACGCTGTCCGGTCCAGTTCGCAACCCAGTCCGGCGCGTTTTCAAGAAACTGCGTGGTGCCGAAAGTGTCGGGCAACATGATCAGAAGCTCGCCCTGGTAGGTTTGCTGCCACAATTCGAGCATGCGGTACTGGGCATGTTGCAAATCTTCATCCGTGTCGGCAAGCGCAGCCATGGCCATTGGGAGTTCGTGCGCGTTTGTGCCGATGGCCTCAAGATCGTGCGTGTAAGCCATGAAGGTATTTGAACTGCCTACGAAGTTTTCGCCGAGCACGTCGCTCATGGCCTTGACCACGTACTCCTGCCACAGAAAGCTGTGCCGGCGGCGGGTGCCGAAATCGCTGACCGTGAGGCCGGGCACTCCGCGAAGGCGGGCCATTTTTTCCCAGAGGCGCGTTTTGGCTCTGGCGTACAAGATGTCGAGTTCGAGTTCCGTGAGCTTCTTCAGGCTGGCGCGCGTTTTTAGTTCGTCGATGGCGGAGAGCGAATAGATCTCCCACATCGTCGTCTCGGTCCACAGACCGTCGAAGCGAAGCGAGATCTGTCCCTCATGGATGGAAAGATCGAAATCAGAAAGACGAAAATCATGCTCGAGCCAGTGCAGAAATGCAGGCTCAAAGATGCCGCGGCGTCCGTAAAAAGTGTTGCCGGCCAGCCAGATCAGTTCAGACTTATGAAAGCGAAGCTTGCGCGTGGCTTCGAGTTGTTCACGCAATTCGCGCACGTCCACAATGTCGCCAAGGGGCACCTCCTGGGAGCGGTTGATGAGCGTAAATGTTGCACGGGTGTCCGGGAAATGCTTCCAGATGAACTGGAGCATCAGGAGCTTGTAGAAGTCGGTGTCGAGCAGAGAGCGGGTGATGGGATCCAGTTCCCAATTGTGGTCGTGCGCGCGCCTGGCTAGATTGACGATCATCGGTGGAGCTAATTGTATTGAATGTTTGAGGAGGCGGCCGCATGCCGAGCTACTTTGGCCGGTGAAGAACACCTAGATCATGACTTTCTGGAAATCAAGAGCAAGTATTTTGCAAGATACGCCCCCCACCTACATTCTGTATATAAATTCCCTAATTTCATCGGTTTACAGACCGAACCCGCCACAAAATCCTCTGATGATTGGAGTTAGCCGCAGGATCCTCTCTCGTAAGAACTTAGGAGGCAGTGATGAGGGAAACGAGAGTTAGGGTTACACGCGGCCTTTGCAGTGCAGGCATTATGTGAAGGCACGGAGTGTTCCGCATAGATTCAGCCTAGCCAAATCGGAGAAATAACCTGCAAAAACGGCAAACGTTTTTAGCTTTTGCTATGAATGATTTAAGGGAGATAAGGCGACAAGATACTTGACGAAACCAAGTGGACTGCATGCTGTGGAAGCGCCTCACTGCGCGCCGAATCGCGCGGGTCGTACCAAGCTAGTGGAGGCAGGCTCAAGAAGAGAACCAGATCTTTCACGCCTACCCCGATGGACAGTTCTGTCTACGGGCCCCTGAAACGCGCTGTTCAGAATGACAGCCAAGTAAGGTGCCGGTTAAGGCGTTTGCACGGGAGAGGCGCGCGCCCTCACGTACATACCGCCAGCCGCCCGACGCAAACCAGCCGATGTGCTTACTGCCGCGACTTCTCTGCGTTATTTCCGGTCAGAACGGTTATGCTGCAACCGGCGCAACCGTAGTCTTGCGGAGTTTGCCGGTAACGGCTTCGCGGATGGCATCGATGTCGAAGTCGTCGGTAGCGGGCTTTAGGCACGCAAAGATGTCAGGCATCTCGCAGCTCGGGTTGGGATCGGGAGCAGAGGCCGTGTCGAGAGCGTCCTGCGCCGGACTGGGGAGCGTCTGCCCGGCATCCCCCGTAAATGACGGAGAGGAGTCGCTGTTCCCCAGATAGTGCTCGCTTCTGAAAAGCTCCCTCTCGCAGTGTTCGGTGGCAGTGGCTTCAGGCTTCTCTTTTTCGCGGGGAATTTGGAGAGAGCCGTCCGTGAGCAGCTTGTTGAGTATGGGAATTTGGACGCGCCCGGTTTCGACGAATTCGACGCCCTCGACGGTAAGGGCAAAGTCGGAGTTGTCGGCACGGGTGATGTAGTTCTTGCGGAGCAGGTACCAAGTGGTGAAGTCGAGGAAGTCACGGGGGAAACCCATGTGGGCTTCCACTTCGGCGAGAGAGACTACAGGCGAGTAAGGGTTGGCGCGTCGGCGGTAGTAGAGCACGGCCAGCACGGCGAGGCGGCGGTTGCGCTCGCCCTCCATGTCATCCATAAAGTCGATCGTGGTGGAAAGCGGAGGGTGGTCACCGGATGCGCGGCCGTTGGAGGCATCGTACTCAGCGCGCCGGTGGGGATCGGAGAGCGTTTCGTAGGCCAAGCGGAGGAGGGCGAACTTCTCCGGGTCACTGGAGACAGCATTATCCGGATGATAGCGCGCGGCAAAGAAGCGGTAGACGCGGTGGATAGTATCCGGCTCTGCGGTGCGGCTGACCTGCAGAAGTTCATAGAAATCCAGTTTCTTGGGCTCCAGCATGGACGCAACCTCACTCATCGATCTAGGGCTAATTGATGAGCCGTAGAGTAACGGGTTTTGGAAAGGGGTCGCAATCCCCGTTTTGGGCCATCTGGCTGCGCTGTTGGCGTTAAACATCGCGCTTTATCTTGTGGCAGGATATGTGGTTGCCACGGCGCACCGCGTAAGCCTCTGCCATGGAGGCAGGCCCGATGAAGGCCGGGATATGAAGGTTGCCATCGACCTGCCCTACGAGCGAACAGGATGATGTTGAAGGCCTTCATTGCCGATGACGAGCCGCTGGGCGTGAACGACTGAAGATGCTGCTGACCGACGACGATTGAAATTGCGGGCGAATGCCGCGATGGACGTGAGGACAAAGCGAGGGCTCAATCCTGCTGCAAAACGGTGAGCGGTTGAAGATGAGCAAAAGCGGGATGGCAGAGTCTGCTGGCCGCCAGCAGCGGTTAAGTGCGAAGGGTCGCCGAACAGTTCATATCCTCGCGCTGCTTCTGATTGCGCTCGTCCTTTCACTGGCGCTTGCTCTTATACTGAACTCGCTCTTTATTCCTTCGCTTGCAGAAACTGGAAAACCATGCGATCGCTTTTGGTTTGTTGCACTCTTCTCGCATCGACGCTGTACGGTCAGTCATTCGTTCAGCGCAGCGGAACTCATCTCGCTCTCGACAACAAGGAATTTCGTTTCAGCGGTCCGAACATCGAGTGGCTTGGACTTGAGGGTTACGGCCCACACGATCCATTTGGACCTCGATACGCCTCGCACTTTGAGATCGACGATGTTTTCGCGACGGCTGCCGAGATGGGCGCCAGGGTTGTTCGATCACAAACCATGGGCGATACGGTTGGCTGTCCGCGCTGTATCGAGCCGGAGGAAGGACAGTTCAACGACGGCGCTTTCGAGGCATCAGACTATGCACTCTCCGTTGCCGCCAAGTCCAACATGAAAGTGATCATTACTCTTATTGGAGACTGCGCCACCTGTTCCGGCGGAGGCATTGGCCAGTACATTGCATGGCACAAGAAGACCAACTTTCAGGATTTCTTTACTGAACCCGCCATCATTGCGGCGTACGAGCGTCACATTGACGCGGTCCTCAATCACCGCAATGCCATTACCGGCGTTTTGTACCGCGATGACCCGGCGATCCTGGCTTGGGAAAACTGCAACATGTGCGGCATCCTCTCAATGTTTACCCACGGGAACCTGGCCGACGTGGCGAAGTGGTCCGAAACGATTGGCGAACATATCAAGTCGATTGATCATCGTCATCTTTATCTGGACACCACGGGAATCTTCCGTAACGATGCGGAGATTCTCAACAATCCCAGTGTTGACGCTTTTGCCTTCGAAGAATACCCGCATTGGGACACTATTCTCGGCATCACATTCCAACACACGACTGCGGAAACGATCGCGCGCGATGCGGCCACGGTCGTGAAGCACGACAAGGTTTTCATTGTGAATGAATTTGGTTGGGATAAGACGGACTGGGCCACGCCGGATGATCTGAAGCACGTACTCGACAGCTTCGCCCATAATCCCGATATTTCCGGAGACGGCTTCTGGGCGCTGCAGGGACATCTCGATGACTTTGGATTTCAGCCAATTCCGGCTGATACGAGCGATCCCGCATTCGCTACTAAAGGTGAGTCCGGCGAGTGGTGGGCCCTTTACTATTCCGGACGGAAGACTCTTGTGATGTCGGCAGAGGATATGGCGGGCCGTGCGCAGCAGTTACGTGCCCACGCCTACGAGATGTCCGGGGTTCCCCTGCCCAAACATGCCGTGCCTCCGCCACCCGTTATCGGTTCGACGGTGCTTGGCGGGCTGCTGACGTGGCGCGGCTCTGCGGGCGCAACGCGCTATTCGATTGAGAGTATGGCACCCGGTACCAGCCAGTGGAAGCTAGTCTGCGATCGTTGTGCCACCGACGAGCAGGGTCAATGGATCGACCCTCACCCTATGCTCGGCGCACACTACCGTATAACCGCGTACAACCTCGACAATGCGGCCAGCGCTCCCTCAGCGGCCAAGTAGCGCGATTCGCGAGGAATCGGCTCAAGACCTGCTATTTGCTGATCCAAGCCTTAGGCAGTTCGTTCCCTATCCGGTCAGAATTGAGTTCCCGCATAGCCAAAACGATAAGTCTCGCCGAAGGATATGCCGCGGGGATTCAGGGTGTGGTTCTGGCCTGACACGCTACTGTGAAAATTCGGGATGGCTTCGTAGGTGTAGTCCACCCGCGTCCACCAATGTCCTCCGGTGTGGTATTCGGCGCCACCACCGACAGACCATGTGCCGTAGGTGTTGTGAAAACGGCCTGTACCGTTTCCGGGCTGGGAGAGGCTGGCGAAGCCGCCCTCACCTTTGAAAATGGGCTGGAACCTGCCCCAGTAACCCATGGTGCACTGCAAACCGCCCTCCCCAATGAAGAGTTTGTAATGGGAAGCTGCATCGTTTCCGCCGACGATCATGGAGTGGCCCTCTGCAGTGACCCCCAGGCAATGCCACGCGGTTGCAGTCGCCCAAGCTGCGGGTCCGAATCTCTTGATGCCTGTGCTTCCCCAATCGCCTGAAAAATAGTCCATTCCGCCGCCGAGACTCAGGTGTATGGGAATCTTCCTGCCCGCAGTTGCCTCGGGTTCTACCTGGGCGAAGCTCGGAATCGAGACGAGAAGGACAGCCACTGCCAACAACAGCTTTGCAATCATGTTTTATCTCTCCAGTTGGAAGGCAGTTCCGAAAAGAACCGACCCTGGTTGATTGAATGGCGGTGCCCGGGAAGCCTTCCGCACGAGCACATCATGGATATCTTAAAACAGTATGATGTTCAACTTGCAACCGGAGTGGTCCGCCAAAACTTGGCATTCGTGCGGGGGTATTCGAATCCTCAACTTTTTTGGCCTTGGATCCAGACGACGGTGCGCTGCGCCAATGCGCTTTGCGGCTTGACTTTCTAGTCTGCGACAGCCTCAAGTTCGCAGGCCAAGGGTGTTTCACTGCACGCCAGTGGCTATTGCTTTAAATCCCAAGTCAAACTTACTGCGAGGTCGGAGATGTCACAACATGCGTTGGTGGTGAACGGCGAGGCGCGGACGGTGGATGCTGACGACGCAATGCCTCTGCTGTGGGTTCTGCGTGACCTGCTGCAGATGACGGGAACCAAGTATGGCTGCGGCATCGGCATGTGCGGCGCGTGTACCGTGCATCTTGATGGCGAAGCCGTGCGCTCTTGCCAGACAAGCGTGGCCGACGCCGCCGGAAAAAAAGATTCTTACGATCGAGGGGCTGGGGCAGGGGGAAACGCACTTTGTGCGGGAGGCGTGGATTGCAGAGCAGGTGCCGCAAGGCGGTTACTGCCAGCCGGGGCAGTTCATGACAAGTTGAATGTGCGATGCCTGACAATTCCCCTATGGACGGGGATGAAAGTGACTGCATTGGTCGGGTACAATTCTCTTCGCTCCCGTGAACAGACACTTGCCTTTTATCCGTCGTGATTGGCCCGCGCCGTTTGTCGTCCAATTACTGCTGTGCGCAACCTTGTCCTCTCAGCAACCCACCGATTCCCCCATTAAGTTCCAGTTGAAGGAACTCCCGTTCCATCTCGAAAGCGACGTAAGCAAGGCATTCAACCCTCCTGAGTCCATGGCCGGTGGGGTGGCAGTCTTCGACTATAACGGCGACGGCAGGCCGGACATCTTCTTCACTAACGGCGCCGATCTGGCGACGCTGAAGAAATCGTCCAGCAAATACTCGAACCGCCTCTTCCGGAACGACGGCAACGGTGTCTTCACCGACGTTACGGGTCAGGCAGGATTGGCGGGAACAGGATTTGACGTTGGAGTTGCTGCAGGCGACTACGACAACGACGGGCATCCCGACCTTTTTGTAGCGGGCGTTCATCACAATACGCTCTATCACAACAACGGCGACGGCACCTTCACCGACGTTACGGTCAAGGCTGGGTTAGATAAAGCGAATGATCCGGAGTTCGGACCTCTGTGGTCAGTGGCGGCCGCCTGGGTCGATGTAAACGATGACGGACTGCTTGATTTGTTTGTCGTCAACTATCTGCGATGGCAATACACCGACAAAGCTCAATGCAGCGACTATTGCCATCCACGTCATTACAAAGGTTCCCCTAATCAGCTTTTCCTGAACCAGGGCGACGGCACATTTAAGGACGTTTCGCAGGAGTGGGGCATACGCGCCCATGTGGGAAAGGGCATGGCTGTTGGCGTGGCGGACTACGACCACGACGGCCGGCAGGACTTGTTTGTGACGAACGACGCGAGCGAAAATTTTCTCTTCCACAACATGGGGAACAAATTCGAGGAGGCCGGATTTGAAACCAACACCATGTTGCGGCAGGACGGCAACCCGATCTCCGGGATGGGTCTCGACTTCCGCGATCTCAGCAATAGCGGTTTCGCCGATATCGTCTATGTTGCGTTGAACGGTGAAACTTTTCCTGTACTCAAAAATACGGGCAAGGGTGACTTTGAGGAAGTGACGATTCCCAGCGGGATGGGTGCACAGAGCGTACGAATGGCAGGCTTCGGCGCTGCCGTATATGACTTCGACAACGATGGATGGAAGGATATCTTTGTAGCGCGCGGGCACTCTTCCTGGGAATCCATGCCGGCAGAGATGGTTGCGAAACAGCCCAACACGGTGTTTCGCAATCTAGGCAGCAGTGGAAGGTTGCAGGGTCTTACCGCCGAGGCAGGGTTTGAGGAAGAAACAGCCGCACACCACAGAGGATGTGCATTTGGAGACTTCGATGGCGACGGCCGGGTCGATGCCGTTGTAACGTCGCTGGATCGAAACGCTGAACTTTGGATGAATCGCAGCTCCAATTCGAACCATTGGCTGGGGATCTCACTCCACGGAGTGAGGAGCAATCGCGACGGCATTGGCGCACGCATCAAGGTCGTTACAAAGACCGCCAAGCTGCACAACCACCAGACCTCAAGCGTCTGTTACGCGTCGTCAAGTCTTGGACCGGTGCACTTCGGATTAGGGACCGAAGCGACGGCTGATCAGATCGAAATCATTTGGCCTAGCGGCATCGTGCAGATCCTCAAAAACATCGACGCGGACCGCATTATCGAGGTGACGGAACCCGATGTTGCAGGCGGCACGCCCCGATAGTTCGCTTGTCGCAGGGATATCGCGATGTCCGGCGACTCATTTGTATTTTGACGCTGGTTGCATTCAACCAGGGACCAATGACAGATGATCGTTCGCGATTTGCAATTTACATGGCGACTACAGTCCTTCCAAGGAGCCAGCGGGCGAATATGCGCGTTAGAATTGATCGGATTCGGTCCTGCAATACCGGATGCTCTATTGCGTTCTCCCCGAGGAAGATATGAAAACTTGCGCTTTGGTTCTGGCTGGCGCACTGCCAATCGCTCTCGCCGGTGCACAGGCACCTCAAGCTCCCATTCAGTTACAGCATGTCGATGTAACCAACATGGACACTTCAGTGAGCCCTTGCGACAACTTCTACCAGTACGTTTGCGGGAAGGTGAATGCTGCGAACCCGATTCCGCCGGACCAGGTGTTCTGGGGCGTTGGCGGAGAGTTGCAGGAGTGGAATGACCAGGTTCTGCGCGGCATCCTTGAGAAGAACGAGGCGGCCAGCGCGACCAGGACTCCGAATGAGCAGAAGATTGGCGACTTCTACGCCAGCTGTGTGGATCAGACAACGGAAAAGAAGGATGACTTTGCTGTCCTTCAGCCGCTGCTGGCGCAGATCGACGGGATGCACGACAAGCGCGAGATCGCGACAGTGCTGGCTGCGATGCACAGCTCTTTCGATAGCGCGTGGCAAGGCAATGACAATCAGACCGCGGCTGCGCTGTTCGGATATGGGCAGCAAGCCGACTATAACAATGTGGATCACGTGGTCGCGGGACTTGATCAGGGCGGACTTGGAATGCCGAACCGCGATTTTTATCTTAAGGAAGACGAACAGTCAAAGAATATTCGCGAAGACTACATGAAGTGGATCGAAGCTCTGCTGGGTCTTGGCGGCACGAGCGCAGCAGATGCGACGAAGGATGCGGCGACCATCATGCGCATCGAAACCGCGTTGGCTAAGGCGCAGATGGACAACATTACGCGCCGCGACCCCAACAAGGTAAACAACCGATTCACGCCAGCACAGCTCAAGACACTGGTTCCCAATTTCAATTGGGACGCGTACATGAGCGCAATCGGTTCGCCTGCGGTTCCACTTTACGAGGTCGCATCACCGGAGTTCTTCCGCACCGTTAACGAGGAGTTGGCAAAAGAGGATCTCGGCGCATGGAAGACCTACCTTCGCTGGCACCTGTTGCGCAAATCTTCCAGTGTGCTTGGCAGTCGGTGGCGCGATGCCGACTTCGCGTTTCGGAGCGTGCTGCTTGGCGATAAAGAGCAACCCCCGACATGGCGGCGGTGCGCAAACGCAGTAGACCGGAATCTCGGCGAAGCGCTGGGCCAGGTGTACGTAGCGCAGGTGTTTCCACCAGAGAGCAAGGCGCGCGCCAAAAAGCTGGTGAAGGACATTGAATCTGCCATGGGCCGCAATATCGACTCGGTCACTTGGATGCAGGCTTCCACCAAGCGCGAGGCGCATCTGAAGCTGGCTGCCGTAATCGACAAGATCGGCTATCCGGATAAATGGATCGACTATAGTTCCCTTTCCATTTCGCGCGAGAGCTATGCCGCTAACCAACAGCGCTCAAATGCATTTGAATTAAAGCGCCAACTGGCTTTCATCGGGCATTCGCTCGATCGCACGCAGTGGCAGATGACGCCGCCGACGGTGGACGCGTATGAAGATGCGCAGACTAATACCATCAACTTTCCGGCGGGCATTCTACAGCCTGCATACTTTGATCCAACCCAGGACGACGTCATTAACTATGGCGCGGAGGGAGCAATCGTAGGGCACGAGCTTACGCATGGCTTCGACGACCAGGGCCGCAAATTCGACGTGAAGGGCAATCTTCGCGACTGGTGGACTGCGGAAGACGCGAAGGAATACGAACAACGCGGCGAGTGTATCGCCAAGGAATACACCGGCCCGGTGCAGGGTATTTCAGGTGTCGAACAGAATGGAAAACTCACTCAGGGCGAAGACACAGCCGATAACGGTGGGCTCTATCTCGCACTTTCAGCTTTGAACGAGGACCTGAAACAGCAGGGCAAGACGATCGAAGATAAGGATAGTCACGGCCTGACCAACCTGCAGCGTTTCTTTATCGCTTACGGGACGGCGTGGTGCGATCAGATTCGTCCAGAAGCGGTGAAGACACTCATTCAGACTAATCCGCACTCGGTGCCTTGGGAGCGCGTGAACAACGTAGTCGGAAACATGCCTGAATTTGAGAAGGCGTTCAACTGCAAAGCAGGTCAACCGATGGTGCACGCAACGCGCTGCCGCGTTTGGTGAGTCCGATGGATGCAGCACTCCGACCTCAGCCGGAAGGCTTCTGCAATCCCGCTGATTTATTCAGTTGCTGAAACATTCGCTTCAGAACGAGTGGACTTGAGGTGCTGCGTCCCGCAGGATCGCCGGACGACTAAGCGCACCGGGACCAGTACATCGCGAATCGGCAGTTCGGGATGTTCGAGACGCTCACGCATGGTGGCCATGGCAACCGCGCCGATGCCCGCACAATCCTGATGGATGGTGGTAAGTGGAACGGGGAGCAAACTCGCGTAGCGCACGTCATCCATTCCCACGATCTTGATGTCTTCAGGGATGCTGATTCCGAAGGCGAGCAAAACCTGCATCAAGCGGGCAGCCGTGAGGTCGTTGGCGCAGACGACTGCGTCAGGCCGGGCTGCCTCAAGCATTCTGCGAATAAAAGCTTCATCCTGGGGACTTCCACGCCATACCAACTCCCAATCGGGCCTGACGGCATGGGTGCGGAGCGCTTCATAGAATCCGGTGATGCGCGCGTCTACTGTGTTGGCCGCGAATTCTTCGCCGAGGAACACTACGCGATGAGCGCCGCATTCAAGCAGATGGGCTGTCGCCATGTGTCCCGCCCGGCGATTGTCAACACCCACGAGATCGTGCGGCGAGCGTTCCGGGTAAGGCAAGTAACAGCGATCGAGCAGTACGAAGGGGATCTGCGCGCGATCGAGCATACGGGCAATGCGGCGGTTGGCGGCATCCTTTTCGTCGGTGAGTTCGAGCGGTGCAAAGAACACACCCGCTACTCTTTGAGAGATGAATGCTTGCACCATCTGCTCGGCAGCCTGGACGCTGTCTTGAACGGAAACGGCGGAGTTACCCCACAGGAGAGAATCGGGACGCGCAAAATGAGTCCGCATCATGCCGTGACAGATGGGCTCGAAGATCTCAGTGATGCCGAGTTCTGGGATAAGTAATCCGAAGGTCCGGCCTGTGGGGCGATCTTCAGCCAGTACGTGGGTGCCCGAGCCGGGACGGCGCGACACCAGTCCCATGCGTTGGAGGTCGTGGACGGCCTTGGCCACGGTAATGCGCGAAGCATCGAAGAACTTGCCCAACTCTGCTTCGCTGGGAAGACGGTCGCCGGGTTTCAATTCACCGGATTGAATGCTCGCGAGCAGGTGGTCGAAGACGCGGCGGTGCTTTGACAGGCGCGCTGCCGGATCGCTTTCGGGGGGCGGTCCAAGCTTGCTCGCCACTCGATGGGATTTCTTCATTTGCCTGCTCTTCCACTAGCCGCACGGGGGAATTCGCCAGTGCGTAACGCACTATGCATCGGATCGGCTTCCTGTGTATGGAATGTCAATACATTCATGGTACACAAGCGTGGAAGGCGCCGGACTTGGACGATACAAACCTATGCAGACTGCTCGATGGCCGTTTCAATCCCGGCGCGGGTGGCCTCGGGGAGTGGAGGCATCGCACCGGATTGTGACGCTACCCAACTGCCCCAGCGATTCCCGGCCTCGTTCAAAACCGGCAATTCAGCTCCGCGCAAAAGGTAGTGGGTGATGGCAGCGGTGAATGCGTCTCCGGCGCCGATGGTGTCCACCACCTTGACAGGGAATCCCGGATGCTGGTGCCATTCTTCGCGCGTGACCAGCAGGCTACCGAGGCCACCGCAGGTGATGGCGACCAGATTGAGTGTCGGAAACTCCATCAGAAGACGTTCGGCGCTCTTGCGCAGGCATTCAATAGTTGCGTCGTCCTCGGGAGGCATGCCGAGCAGCGAGAGAACCAGTGGGACCTCGGCATCATTCATCTTGAAGACGGTGGCCAGTTCGAGGGATTCCTGAATGATCTCGCTGGAGTAGAACGGCGCACGGAGATTGACGTCGAAGATGCGGATGCAGCGGGAGGATGTTTGCGCTGCCAGCGTCTGGATGGTCTGGCGGGATTCAATACTGCGTTGTGCGAGAGATCCAAAACAGATGGCGTCCGCACGCTCAGCGAGCTTGATCCAATCGTCGGAGAGTTCCATTGAATCCCATGCCGCAGGTTGATGGATGGTATACGCAGGCTGGCCATCGTTGAACGAGACCGTAACCCGGCCGGTCTCATGCGCCGGATCGATCTGCAGATAGCTGGTGTCGGCAGGCAGGGGATCTAGACGATGCACGGCTTCGCGCCCGAGGTCATCGCGGCCGATGCGGCTCAGGATCGCGGAATGATTGCCGAGGCGGCCAGCCATGACGCCGAAGTTTGCCGGTGCCCCGCCTAGTCGCGGCCCCTCCGGCAATATGTCCCACAACAACTCGCCAATTCCCAGGATCAGATGCGGCTCTTTCAAGGTCGTACTCCTTTGGGCCCCGGAGGATGCGGGATCTTGGGTCCCCCTTCTTTTCAATTCTTCGGCTCCCCGAAAACGTTCCACCCTCAGGGGTCGATTCGTCAATACTTTCGGCAGTTTATGGCTTGCCCATCCATCTCCAGATCGAGCAGTCTTCGTAGTTGGCGGAGGCGTATTCGCCGTCGGGCTGGTTGGCCATGATTTTGTGGTCGGCGATGGAGTCGACGCGCGAGCGACGAACCTGCCCGATAAAGAGCCGTTTGAATCCGGGCTGGCATTCGATCACGTGTTCCTGTTCGGGGTTGACGTAGAGAAGATCAAGCTGTCCGGGTCGTTTGGAAAAAATATGGGCGAGACGCGCCAGCATGCGGCGCATGACCGCGGCGCCGAAGGGATTGAAGAGAAAGAGCAGGCATGGTCCACCAGGAAACCGTGCGTCAAGTATGTCGCCGCAGACAATTCGCATGGGTGCGAACGCCCGATCTGCCGCTTGCCATTTGGTGATATTGCGGCCGGCAATGTCAGCGAGGACCGGATTGAGTTCAATTCCAATGACTTTACGGAAGGGATGTTGCGAGGCCAGTAGCATGGCACGCCCCATGCCAGCGCCAATGTCCATGAAAGTGAAGTCGTCGAGAGGGGCGGCACGCTCGGTGCGTTGCCATCGCTTGAGTAGCCCCTTGAACACCGATGGAGCGACACCGAAGTAGGCAGTGGAATGGCGGTCGTGGGTGTGACCGGTTTTGAGATAGCGACCGGGAATGAGACCGCTGGTTTTGACCTCGTACTGCGCGTCAAAGGGATGCGGCGTGTACCCCTCTTTGCGGGTCATGCGCGGCAGCATTACTCTTGCTGCACGCGACGAGTGTCTCATCTGCGCTGCGGTCACGCCTGAACCTTAGCACATGGGTCTGGACCGCATTTGCAGATCGTTTTCGTGTTGACATTCGATTCGAGCCTGTGCAACATTCGGCTTCTCAAATCAGCCGTGATTCCCTCCCCTGATTGCGGCAATGGATGCCAATTATCCTTTTCGGCGTCGCCCCTGTGTGCAAACCCCTTTCGGGACGACTGTCGAGTGTGCAAAGGACGGTGTCACATGAAGCCAAGTTCTTGCCCTTCTTCTCGGATCTCAGCCGCGCTGGCGTTCACACTGTTCCTGGGGCCATTGATCGGCGGCTGTTCGGGAAGGATGCCGAATGCCGGTTTGGCCTCATCGCATGAGAATTCAGATGCTCCGACCAAGTCCGCATCCCCGGGCGGAGCGGCACTGGTGTGGGTGAGGTTTGAGGATCCATTTGAACAATCTTTCAGCGTGGAAGTTCCCAAAGGATGGACAGTGCGCGGAGGGCTGTTCCGGATGGGGTACTCCGACGAGAGGCCGATGGTCGATCTTCTTTCTCCGGATGGACTTGTTAACGTGAGACTCGGTGATCTTGCGATTCCCACGTACGCCCTTCCCAATCAGTACCATTCGCGAGAGGGCGAAGTGAACGACCTTGGGGCGCAGGCACAGCTCGTTGTTGCGCGTTACCGCACCGGCCCGGAGTTTGCGGTGCTGTACTCCCATGTGCGGTTCTATTCGGTTTGTCACGAGGCAGCGGGCGATGCAGCGAACGTCGACTTTTCTGTTCCTGACTACATTCCGTCAGACGGATCGCTGAGCAATACTTCGACCGGAGCCATTGCCTATCGGTGCGGTTCAGGCGCAGGTGAGCGCATTGCGTTCGTCTACGACCGAACATCGCAGGCGGGAGGCGTGTGGTCAGTGCCGACGATTGGCAGTTTCCTCAGCGCGCCGGACAAGGTCGGGATGGCGCGCGCTGTCCTGCAGCATTGTGCACAAACCTTCAAGCTCAATCCAGTCTGGATGGAGAAGCAGAAGCAGTTGGACGCATACGCGTTGCAATACCAACGCGCCCGGCAGCAGCAGCGCGTGCAGGCTCTGGCCCAGCAGGTGCAGCAGTTCGAAGCAAAGATGCAGGCGATGCGCGACCAGGTGGCCGGATTTGAAAGGCACCAGGCCGCACAGGCTTCGCAGGTTGAAGGGTTTACGCAAGCCTTACGCGGTGTGACACCGACCATCGATCCCTTTACCGGCGAAGCCAGAGAGGTGTGGACCGGTCCTAAGAGCAACTATTGGACTAACGGAACGGCGGTCGTAAACTCAACCAACGCACCGCCGGGCTGGCAACAGATGCGGGTAACCGGTCCCTGATTTCCCACCGGTTCTCGCCAATTCCAACGGATTCGCGCAACCTTTACTGTCGCAATGCCAAAGTGAGTACCCTTCTCCTCGACCTGACGGCACTGCCGTGACAGGCAGCGCCAAAAGGCGATAGGCTTGAGGTAATCGCGCATCGACGTGACGAAGGAGCTCGCGCATCCCCATGCCCATTCAAAAGACATCCAAAATCTGGCACAACGGCAACCTGATTCCGTGGGAGGACGCCAACATCCACGTAATGAGCCACGTAATCCACTATGGCTCCAGCGTGTTCGAAGGAATCCGCTGCTACGCACAGCCCCAGGGCTCGGCGGTTTTCAGGCTTCCGGAGCACATGCAGCGCCTGCGTGACTCCGCCAAGATATATCGGATGGAGCTTCCCTACTCGCTCGACGAATTGTGCGCCGGCGTCGTCGATCTGATCGAGTCAAATGGAATCGCGCCCTGTTACATCCGTCCCATTGCGTTGCGGGGTTATGGGGAGATTGGCGTCAATCCCAAGGGATCGCCGATCGAGGTCTACATGGCCAACTTCCCATGGGGCAAGTACGTGGCCGGAACTGGTGGGGCCGATGTATGCGTCTCAAGCTGGAATCGGCTTGCTCCGAACACCATGCCCGCACTCGCCAAGGCCGGCGCTAATTACATGAACTCGCAGCTTATCCGCATGGAAGCCGATATCAATGGCTACGTTGAAGGCATCGCGCTGGATACGAACGGTCTGGTCAGCGAAGGCTCCGGCGAAAACGTGTTTGTGGTGCGGAATGGGGTGCTGTATACACCGCAGCTGGCGAACTCTGCCTTGTCTGGGATTACGCGCGACAGTGTGCTCACGATTGCGCGGCACCTTGGACTGGCGGTTACTGAGCAGCCGATCCCGCGAGAGATGCTCTACATCGCGGATGAGGTGTTCTTCACGGGAACGGCAGCTGAGGTTTCGCCGATTCGCTCCATTGATCGCATTTTGATTGGAGACGGAAAGACCGGCGAGATTACGAAGAAGATCGCGGACGAGTTCTTCTCCATCGCCAACGGATTGAAGCCGGATCGCTTTGGCTGGCTGACGCCGGTGAAGGTGAACGCAACGGAGCCAGTGACGGTTTAGAATTTCAACAATGGGAACAGAGAGGCGGCCTTTGCGGGCCGCCTCAATTTATTTGGAACACCGAATCGCGGAGTTGCGAACTAAGGCTTCTTTGTTGTGAGTGGCATGTACTCATCGCGAAGTTTGGTTTGCCTGCTGACCATGGGGACTGCGTTGCCGTCAATGAAGACCTGCTTCACTGAAGTTCTTACGTCGAGCGGGTCTCCGTTGGCTACGACAACATTTGCGGTCTTGCCGACGTCAAGCGATCCGAGCGAATCTCCGAGTCCGAACATCTCTGCCGGATTTAAGGTGATGGCCTTCAAAGCTTCGTCATAGGGAAGACCGTAGGCCACAGCGTATCCCGCTGCGTAGGGCAAGTTGCGGCTGCCTCCCTCACCGCCGCCATCAGACGAGAGTGCAATCTTCACGCCGCGCTTCTGCAATTCCGCTGGCAAGGAGTAGACCGCGTCGTAGCGTTCATCCGGGCGAGGAAAGTCGTAAACAGAACCGACGATCACGGGCACATGATACGAGGCGATCTCGTCGAGCACGTCCTGGGCATGCGTTACGTGATTGAGAATGACTTTGAGGTGAAACTCCTTCGCTAGACCCATCGCAACTTCAACCTCATAGCTTTCGCGCGCCGCCAGCACCACGGGCTTTTCGCCGTGGAGGTAAGGCAACAGTGCTTCAAGTTTTAGATCGCGTTTGGGGGGCACACCTTTGTGATCGGGCTTCGTGGCGGCTGCACGTTCCACTTCATACGCCTGGGCATCGAGAAATGCCTGCCGGATCTGGGAGGCGAGTCCCATACGCGTGGTTGGAAACTTCGAAGGACCGCCGTTGAAGTTCCCCTTCCTGCGCACACTGCCTTCAAAGTTCATCGCCAGGGCAACGTCCCGCTGCATCAACATCTGGTCGCGATCCCGGCCATAAAGCTGGATTACGGAGTCCTGTCCTGCGATCGAATCCTCGGAAGCCGGAGCGACGATCGCATTCGTAATTCCGTTCAGGCGATCCACCGGAATATGAACGGTCTCGGCATGAAATGCGTCAGCCGCGTGCATCTGAGGCTCGATTTCATCTGCTGTCTCTGCGAGGTCATTGCTGTTCTGGTCAGAGGCAACCTCAGTCAGTCCGAGGTTGGTCTCTGCGTCGAAGAGCCCTGGGTAGACGGTCATTCCCTTGGCGTCAAATATTTCAGCACCAGCAGGGACTTTGGTCGCCTTCGCGGAGCCTACCGCGACGATCTTTCCTCCCGACATAATCACGGTGCCGTTTTCAATCGTGCCGTGGGTGACGGTGAGGACTTTACCGCCAACAATGGCGATGGTCTTCGCGGTCATCCCGGCGGTATCGTTAGGACCGGGCTGCGAGACGGGCTGGACCGTTTGCGCCGAAGCAGTCAACGCTGTCAAGGAAGCACATGCGAAAAATGCTATGAGGAGTGTTGACTTCATTGTCCGCCTCCTTCATCGTCGCTGCCTTCAAAGCCAGCTTCGTGCATGACGCCGTTGAAGTGGGTGGTACCAAAGCCTGGCATAGAACTATCGAAGAACATGTCGCCATCAATAAATACTTTCTCGACACGCGCGTAGGTGGATAGCGGGTCCATGTTCCAGATCACGACATCGCCATCCTTGCCTTCGTCGAGCGAGCCGACTCGATCGTCAACGCCGATGATCCATGCTGGATTCAGCGTGATCATTCGCAGAGCTTCGTCCTCGGTGGCTCCCCCGTAATTCACCATCTTGCCGGCCTCCTGATTGAGGCGGCGGACGTAGTCATTGGAATCGCTTTTAAGTGCGACGCGGACGCCTTCGCGCGTGCTCATCACCGCGTTCCAGGGAATCGCGTCCCATGCCTCGTCCTTGAATCCCCACCAATCGGCAAATGTGGCGATGCCGGTGCCGGTGGGGGCAATCTTGTCGCCCACCTTGTACATCTCAAGCGCGTGATGGAATGCGCGAATCTTGTACCCGTATTCTTTCGCAATCGCTTCTTCGGTGAGGAATTCGTCGGCCCGGTAGCAATGTATTTGCACGAGAAGTTTGCCGCGCAGAACATCGGCGAGGGCTTCGAGTTTCAAATCCTTCTTGGGTGCAACGGCGTCTTTATCACTTTTCGCGACCTTTGCGTTGTAGGCGTCCCACGATGCCATGTACGCCTTTGCATCCTCAAATGCCTGGCGCATGACCTCGAAGTTGCCCATGCGGGTGGAGGGGACTTCGCCACGGCGGCCGTAGACGCGCTTTGGATTTTCTCCGCTGGCGAACTTGATGGAGCGTGGGGCATTGGGAAAGAGCATCTCATCGCGTGAGAGGCCGAATTTGTTCTTGATGACGACAGCCTGGCCGCCGATCATGTTGGCCGATCCGTGGAGCAGAAGCTCGGTTGTCACACCTCCCGCGAGTGCCTGATACAGCGCCTTGTCGCGATTGTCGAAGGCGTCGATCATCATCATCGATGGGGTTACGGGGCTGGTGGCTTCGTTGACGTCGTCACCGAGGGCGGAGTGGGAGTGCGGGTCGATAATTCCCGGCGTCACGTACTTGCCCGCGGCGTCGATGGTTTTGGCACCAGCGGGAGCGTTGACGGTCGCGCCGACACCTGCGATTTTTCCGTTGTGAATCCAGACGCTGCCATGTGGAATCGTGCCATGGGTGACGGTCATGACCGTCGCGTTCTGGATCACGACGTCGGTGGGAGTACTGGAAGGTGCTTGCGCGGAAACGCTGATGGATGGGGCCCAAATTGCTGCCAAAAACACGGGCGCACACCTGCGTCGAAGCACAGAGGAAAAGCTAGACATGTTGCGGTCCCCCGGGGAAGTTCGGAACAGATTTGCATGATAGTACCATGCGGTTTAGATCAGCAAGGTGAAGTCAAGCGCAGTTTCTGAGAACTTGCCGAACCAGATCTGCGTACTATCCCCTTGAGATTCTCTTTCGATCGAGGCTGCCCATGGACAACCTGCTTCACGATCTCCGCTACGCGATCCGTACCCTTCTTAGGTCGCCCGGTTTTTCACTGATCGTTGTCATTTCGATTGCGCTGGGTTTCGCGGCCAATGCGACGGTGTTCAGCGTGGCAAATGGGCTGCTGTGGGGCCTGTTGCCGGTAAAAGATCCAAGTCGCGTGGTGATGTTTTCTGAAGGCCAGTCCTACTCCTACCCGGACTATCTCGACTATCGCGATCAGAGCGGCGACCTGTTTGAGGGAGGGCTGGCGGGACACTTTCCGCTGATTCCCGCGAGCATCGGCGGCAAGGGAGAGCCGGAGCGGGTATGGGGGCAGTCGGTAACGGGCAACTTCTTTCCCAGCCTAGGCGTGCCGATGACACTGGGCCGGCCGATTGTCCCGGAAGATGACCAGGCGGGTGGTCATAACCACGTGGTGGTGTTGAGCAATAATCTGTGGCGGCGTCGATTTGGCGGCGACGCGAACATTCTGAATCACGATGTTGCTCTCAACGGACGGTACTACACGGTGGTGGGAGTTGCGCCGGCGGCGTTCTATGGAGTTGATCGCGGTATCGTATCCGAGTTCTGGGTGCCGCTTGCCGTCGCGTCTGAGATCATGCCTGACCTGATCACAGAAGGGAGCATCACCACACGGCGTGACAATCAATGGTTGATGCTGAACGGACGGCTCAAGGCGGGCGTGACCCGCAAGCGGGCGGAGGTCGCGCTGAACATCATCAAGAAGCGGCTCGATGACACTTATCGCAAAGACGAAAAGCGGCACGATACGTTGACCCTGCAGACGGCGGGTGGACTTATTGCGGGTTCCGCAACTCCGGCATTCACGCTGATGGCTGTGTTGATGGTGGTAGTGGGACTGGTGCTGCTAGTAGCATGCGCCAACGTGGCGAACCTGCTGCTGGCTCGCGCGATCGGGCGGCAGAAAGAGATTGCCATCCGCCTTGCGATGGGGGCGGGGCGCCGGCAACTCATACGGCAACTGCTGTTCGAGAGCTTCATTCTGGCGCTGACGGGCGCGGGCGTTGGATTCCTGCTGGCGGCAGGGGCGGCGCGAGCGATCTCGAACTTCCAGCTGCCACTGCCCTTCCCGGTGGTGTTCGACTTCAATGTCGATATCCGGGTGGCGTTGTTTACGCTGGGGCTTTCGATTGTCACCGCTTTGCTGTTTGGACTGGTTCCTGCGATGCGTGCTTCACGGCCTGACCTGGTTGGCGCTTTGAAGGATGGCCCTGCGATGTTCGGACGCGTGGGGCGTTCGCACCTGCGCAGCGCGCTGGTGGTCGTTCAGGTTGCGCTGTCATTGGTGCTGCTGGCGACTGCGGGATTGTTCCTGCGGAGCCTCGGCAACGCCTCGTCGATCGACATTGGCTTCAAGACTGACAACATGCTGATGGTGACGATGGATCCAAAGTTGCAAAGCTACTCGCATGACAAGACTGTGCAGTTCCTGAGTCATGTGCGAGAACGGGTCTCCGCGTTGCCTGGCGTGCGCTCTGTAAGTTTCGTGGGCGTGGTGCCGTTGAGTATCGGCGCGTCCAATAACAGCTACGACGTGGATGCGGTCAAAGATCATCCCAAGCAAAACATCAATGCCGATACCAACAGCGTTGGCAGCGGGTATTTCAATACGATGGGAATTCCATTGCTGCGCGGGCGGGACTTTACGTCCTCGACCGACGACCAGCACTCAGTGATCATCAACGAGACCATGGCCTCCCATCTGTTCCCCGGACAAGACCCGATCGGCCGTGTGATCCGGCAGGACAAAGATCAATACACCGTTATCGGCATCACGCGAAATTCAAAGCTGCGCACTATTGGTGAGAAACCGCTTGATGCCATCTTCATGTATCTCAATGCTGCTCCTGAGAAAGCCAACAGCTTCTTCGGAACCACACTGATCGTGAAGACCACGGTTGCGCCGGGCGCCCTGGTTCACTCCGTCCCTGAGCAGATCGGCGCGCTTGATCCAAACATGGCAGTATTCAACATTCAGACCATGCAGGAACATGTCGACAAGTCATTGCTGTTGCCGCGCATCTCCGCCCTGCTGCTGGGCATCTTTGGCGCGGTCGGCCTTACCTTGGCGGCGATTGGCCTGTACGGAGTGATGAGCTACTCGGTCCGCAGCCGCACGCGCGAGATTGGGATTCGGATGGCGCTGGGAGCCAAGCCTCGCGGGGTTCTGAGCATGGTTCTGCGGCAGGGCCTTATCCTGACGGGAATCGGTCTGGCGATCGGGCTTGCCATCGCACTAGTTGTCGGCCGATTCGCAGCGAGCGTGCTGTATGGCACCAGCGGATCGGATCTGCTGACCTTCGCGGTTGTCTCGGTGGTTCTGGTGGCTACAGCCGCGGTCGCCATCTTGATCCCCGCGCGGCGAGCGGCGCATGTGGAACCCACCGTGGCGCTGCGCTACGAGTAACCTGACAGGCAAATCGGGCCAGCGGTTAATCTTTCCATACTGCCGGCCTAGTTTGAGAATCTGTCTGTCCACTGCCGGCTAGTATCATGGAGATATGGCTCCCGCCAGCAATCGACATTCAGCTTTCGAGGAAGACGACCGCGCTTGAAACCCGATATGAAGGTGGAGTTCGCCGGCATCGAACTGACCAATCCGGTCATTGCGGCGAGCGGTACTTTTGGCTACGGCATCGAATTTGAAGAGATCGTTTCGCTAGAGAGAATCGGCGCGTTTGTCAGCAAGGGCATTTCGCTGGAGCCGATGGCCGGTCATCCAGCGCCGCGCATCCTGCAGACTCCGGCGGGCATGCTGAACGCTATCGGGCTGCAAAACATTGGCGTCGAGGAGTTCATCGAGAAGAAACTTCCTCCGCTGAAGCGCTATCCCTCCTGCAAAGTGATCGTCAACGTTTTCGGATATACGGTGAGCGAATACAAACAGGTGGTGGAGCGGCTGAATGATGCCGACGGCGTCGCTGCTTATGAGTTGAATGTCTCTTGCCCTAATGTGCATGCCGGGGGAATGGCGTTCGGCTCCGATGCTGGCTCGCTCGAATACCTGGTGCATGAAGTGAAAAACGTTTCGAAGAGACCGCTGGTGGTAAAGTTGTCGCCCAACGTTACATCCATCGCGGCCATGGCACGTGTCTGCGCAACTGCAGGTGCAGACGCTGTGAGCCTGGTGAACACTTTCCTTGCGATGTCGATCGACGTTGAAACCCGCAAGCCACGGCTGACGAATGTGACCGGTGGATTATCCGGGCCTGCTATCAAGCCAATTGCCTTGCGCATGGTGTATGAAGCCGCGAAGGCGGTCAATATTCCCATCGTTGGACTGGGCGGCATCGTCACTCCCGAGGATGCTGTTGAGTTCATGCTTGCCGGCGCCACTGCCGTGCAGGTGGGGACGGCTAGCTATGCCGATCCGCGCGCTACCGAACGACTGGCGAAAGGCATCGAGTCGTGGTGCCGCAGTCATCATGTAGAACGCGTCGCCAGCCTTACCGGTGCTCTCGAAGTGCCGCAAAAGTAAAACTCCTGTCTATTGCGTGCTTCTCATCCGGAATCGGATTGATATGATTCCGTTGACGTCCTCTTCCTCTCAAGGAGCATTTGCAATGAAGATTCGCCCCACAACCTCGCTCGCGCTTCTACCGGTGGGCATTCTGATGTCAGCGCTCGTCTCTCTCAGCGCGCAGAATATCTCGCTCACCGTGGACGCGACAAAAACGCGTAACAAGATTCTTCATGCCCATTTGGTGATGCCGGTGAAACCGGGGCCGCTGACGGTGTACTACCCCAAATGGATTCCTGGCGAACACGGGCCGGACGGGCCGATTAGCAGCCTCGCGGGCCTCCACTTCGAAGCGGAAGGCAAGGCGGTTCCCTGGCAGCGCGACCTGCTGGATGTATTTACGTTTCATGTCGTAGTGCCTGAGGGCGCGAGCAAGCTTGAGGCGAACTACGACTACATCGAGCCGGATGGCGGTTCTGCAACCGACAAGTTGCTTATTCTCGAATGGAACGAAGTTGCACTGTATCCGGAGGGCACGCCGGCAAACAAATTGATGTATGACACGAAGCTGATCATGCCCGAGGGTTGGAAGTTTGGCAGTTCCCTTCCCGTGGCGGAACAGAGCGGGAACGAAGTTTCGTTCAAGCCAATTTCGTTTGAGCTTCTGGTTGATTCGCCGGTGGCGACCGGGCAGTACTACCGGAACATCGACATCACTCCTGCAGGAGAGCCGATTCATCACCAAATGGACATGGTGGCTGACAGCGAAGACGCGCTGAACATGAGCGCCAAAGACCAGAAGGCGATGACCAACCTGGTGGCGGAGTCAGGCAAGTTGTTTGGCGCGCGGCATTATCGCGACTACCACTTTATTCTCGGGCTCAGCGATCATGTAGCGCACTTCGGACTGGAGCATCACGAGTCGAACGACAGCCGGCTGCCCGAAAATGTGCTCTTGGGACCGGGCTCGGGAATGGCGCTCGGAGGATTGCTGGCGCACGAGTTTGCCCACTCGTGGAATGGCAAGTATCGCCGGCCTGCGGACTTGGCCGTTCCTGGCTTTGAAGAGCCGATGAAGACAGATTTGTTGTGGGGCTATGAAGGGCTGACCGACTACGTGGGCCCACTGCTTGCTGCGCGCAGTGGTTTGTGGACACCAGATCAGTATCACGAATACATGGCGAGCATCGCGGCTTCACTGGGTCCGGGACGGACCGGGCGTACGTGGCGCCCCTTGCGCGATACGGCGGATGCGGAGTTTGGCATGGGATTCGGGGCGCGCGGCTGGATGAGCTGGCGACGCGGCACGGACTATTACGATGAAGGCGATCTGCTGTGGCTTGAAGTGGCGACGATCATTCATCGTGAATCGCATGGAGCCAAGTCGATTGACGACTTCTGTCATGCGTTCCACGGGGGCGCGAACAATGGGCCGGAGGTGAGGACGTATACCTTCGACCAGTTGGTCAGCGATCTGAATGCAATTGCTCCATTCGATTGGGCGACGTTCTTCCATTCGCGCCTGGATTCGACGGCGAAAGAATCGCCGGTTGGTGGAATTGAGAACGGCGGCTGGAAGGTGACGTACAGTGGCGAGCCGTCAAAGCTCGAAGGGCGCCGCAATCCCGGATATATGTACTCCATAGGGCTGCAGGTTAGTGCCGACGGCACGGTGGGCGATTCGGTTGTGGGAGGTCCCGCATTTGAGGCCGGAGTCTCCTCGGGGATGAAACTTGTGGGTGTGAACGGACGCGTGTTCACTCCCGATCTGCTGGGTGCGGCCATCAAGGATGCAAAGGATGATTCGAAGCCAATCACGCTTCTGGTCGTGGTGGATGAGTTCTACCGGACGTGCATCGTCAACTACCACGATGGGCCGCGTTATCCGCACCTGGTTCGCGAAGAGAGCAAGCCGGATTATCTGGACGAGCTGATCAAGGCGAGGGTTGGGCAGTGAAGTAGATCAAGGCTTGCGGAGTGAGTAATTTGAACTGATGTCTGATGTTTATGAAGGGCCTCATTCGTGAGGTCCTTTCTATTTGGCAGCATTTAATTCGAGCCTGAAGAATACTCAGAGCGGAACAGTAGGCCATTCACCGCCGTCGCGCCGAACCTTGAAAATCCGGCCACGGACATCCAGATCATAAGCCCCGTCCGGGGGCACTTGATCGGAGGCGGTGATTCGAAGGATCGTTTTTACTGCAGTCCCCGGCGCTCCGCGAGTTATTTTGCTCGCGAGCTCAACAGTGCACTTGCACGTAAAATCGCGACCACGCAGAGTGCCCGGCAGGAGATCTATCTTCCCCGGTTTAGCTTGGCCCATCTATCTACGGTCTCCTTGTGACTGCGTCATCGATGCGGCAATCAAACAAACGCTGAACTTATGCACCAAGCTTGAGGCACTTCCAGCATATCTCGAAAATCCGCAAGGCGAAATCTAAGAAGAGGGTAAATGACCGTAAGTGCATCTGGTAAGTGCCTGTTGTCACCATTTGGTGTGATTGCAGAGAACGGTGAAGCTTATCGCAATTACAGGCTGAAAAGACTCCCGTTCGTCTATCGAGCTCCTACTCAGGGGGAGAGGTTACTTCAGGACAGGCGAAGGAAAAGAGTAGTAATACCGGGGGGAGGGGGCCTGCGTTTTTTGCCGATCAGGAGGAGGCACGGAATACCTATGGTGATTGCCCATGCTTTGCATAGTTCTATTGTGCGACTGCATCTGGAAATTCCCTGCAGAACTGCGACAGGAATTTAGCGAGTCAATTCAGGTACTTGGCGTGAAAATGCACGCCATGGCACTTGACGCCGCCAAAGGGTATGCAGTTCCAAGGTCCGGGCTTACGGTAAAGGTGTTGACCTCGAAGCAACGGTTTCAGCGGCAGATCTTCAAGGCGTAGGGGCTTCGAGGCATGTTGTGACCGGAGCCGGGGCATTGAACTCGCCCAGAGCTTCCCGCAGTTCGTGAGATTCGCTCCACGCCATGCGGAAAAGCTGAGAAACGACTCCCTTACCCATCATGCGAACCACGCCGATGCCGCAGGTCATCGCTGCTGGCGCCGTCCCATCGGGCCAGAGATCGCTGAGAGGCCGGACCACGCCGTCTGCGTCGGGATGGAAGACGCGCTGATCCCATCTGCGCGAGCCCTGCGGGAAGTCGGGATAATCGCGGATGGCATCGACAGCTGACCGCAACATGCGATGCTTCCATGGCTCGGCGTATTGCGGCATGAAGAGGATGTCACTCTTCTTCTCAACCCTGATCTCGTGCACGAATTCTGAGAAGCTGGTGGCGTTCGTCAGGTTGAGATTGGCGTTCGGCTCCAGGCCGTGCCGGTCACCACCGGAGATGAGGAGGATGTCCCATTGCTCGGACAGTTGCCGGACGGCGCGATTTTCATCCCAGTGACGGAGTCCATTCAATTCCAGAGCATGAATCCAAGGACCGTATTTGTGGATGAATTCATTGACAAGAAAATTATGGGTTCGCGTGCCGACCAGGTACAGATCCCACATGGGGTGATTGAAGACGACCAGAACTTCCGGCTCAGCGTCGAGAGCTACGAGAATTTCCTTCAACCGCTCTTCGCTGGGATTGATGGTGTAGCTAGCGAGAACTTCCATCCAAATAGAGGCGCTAGCGGCGGGAAGGTTGTGGATACCGAGGTGGAAAGACTGGTCGCCGTACGGGGCTGTCCACTCCACTGAAACTGGAAGCGAGGGCGCTTCGGCTGCAGACTGCAGAATCTGCGGCGCGCGAATGTTGTCGTGATCGGTGAGCGAAACCATCGCGGCCAGATCCAGCTTTTCGATCTGCTGACTCTCAAGATCGAACGCGCGTTTCGGGGTCAGCGGAGGCGTCCAGTAAGCAGCCTTGTAATTGGCACGCATTCCATGATTGGCTTCGGATCGGCGCTCCAATTTTGCCATCAAGTGCCGCATCAACGCGTATTGACTTCCAAACTTGGCGAGAGAGCTCAACGTCTCGCGGGACTCGTTGGTATGGCTGTGGAGAGAAACTGCGGTTCGGAATCCTTGCGGCGCCTTTAGATCATTCCAGAGGTACGAAACCCTCGAACTGGCCATTTTGCCCCTTTTGTCCCAGTACGGTTCGATTTCAATGAGCAGAACAGTTACGACTTAGAGGTACGGCGCGGTGATGATGCGAATCGTTTCATCGCTGGAAAGCCGGAATAAATGAAGAAAACAATAGCAAAGCACCGTTTTGCTCAACGAGATCGGGGAAGCAAAAATCAAGCCCTTGGGGTCTTCACTGGGGGTTACTTGGAAACGTAGCAGATAGAACTAACTTTCTTTATGACTTTTTTGTAATGTTTTGCGGTGTACACAATCGTCAATAACTTATGAGTTACTTTGCACTCTCGTTGTGGATTGGCGATCATGCTTGAATAGCTGCACTTACGAGGTGGCGCATCGCGAGCGTGCTACTCTCAGTGCAATTCCTGTTCAACAAACGGTTGCCCGCCCACACATGCGCATTGCTTTCTTCACCGAGACCTTCATTCCCAAAGTTGATGGCATTGTGACCACCGTTTGTCAGACGGTGAAGCAGCTCAAGGCATTGGGGCACGAAGTCCTTATCTTTGCTCCAGAGGGCGGCCTAACCGAGTTCGAGCATTGCCGGATCGTGGGCCTGAAGAGTTCTGCGTTTCCCTTGTACCCCGATCTTCGCCTGGCACTGCCGCGCGCCTCGATGCGCAAGCACCTCATGGACTTCAAACCGGACGTTCTGCATGTAGCAGAGCCGGCGCTGCTGGGAATTGCCGGCCTTTACTATGGTGGCGGGAAGTTCGGCGGCGCTTTGCACCTGCCGCTGGTGATCTCGTATCACACAGATCTTCCGGCTTATCTGCATTACTATCACCTGGGATTTTTGGAACCCCATGTGTGGAAGATCCTGCGCTTCCGCCATAAGCGGGCTGCCGTCAATCTCTGCACATCGAAGAAGATGGTGGATCAGTTGCGATCGCACCGGATTGAGCGGGTTGCACTGTGGCCGGGAGGCGTGGATGCGGACCTGTTTCATCCTTCGCGCCGCTCCGAAGTGATGCGCGCACGACTGACCGAAGGCCAACCCGAAAGTCCCCTGTTGCTCTATGTCGGACGACTCTCTGCGGAGAAGGACATTGAGAGTCTGAAGCCTATGCTGGAGGCCTTTCCGCAGGCGCGCCTGGCGCTGGTGGGGGACGGTCCGCATCGTAAGGCGCTGGAACAGCACTTCGCTGGAATGCCAGTGCACATGGCCGGATTTCTACACGGAGAGGAACTCGCCGGTGCTTATGCTTCGAGCGATATCTTTGTGATGCCCTCGCGGACCGAGACGCTGGGGCTGGTCGTTCTGGAGGCGATGTGTGCGGGCCTGCCGGTGGTTGCGGTGCGCGCGGGAGGCATTCCAGAGATGATCGAGGACGGTGTCAGCGGCTATCTCTTCGACACAACGGCGGAAGCTATCGCCAGGATCGGGGAACTGCTTGAATCGAAGGATCGTCAGCGATTTCTCGGAGAGGCTGCGAGAGAGCACGCTTCCCGGGACAGTTGGAGATCCGCGACAATACAACTCGTTGAGCAATATAAGCTCGCTTGCGAGAGGCAGCCTGAGGCGGTCGACGAGCCGCTGACGCCTCGTAGCCTCACTCTTGGCGGTCGAATGAAAAAGACACTCAAACGGTCGACCATGTTTGCCATCCGCAGGCTGTTGCCCTAGCGCTTTAACGGCTGGCGGTGGTGGCCGACGCAGCGGGATCAACCTGGTAGGTTCCGTAGTCGATGGTGAAGACGGCGGTTCCGCCAACGCGAACTTTGGTCTCGCTGCGGTTGAATTCAGGAAGCCAGAAGTCTCCGGTTTTGGCGCTCGTGTAGGTAATCTGGGGGCGGAGAATCCAGAACGAGGGGTTCTTCGCCGGTTCTGCCTTGACCTTGACAACGGCAAACTCGGCAGCGTCAACCCAGATTTTGCCGCGATAGAGAAATTTGCTGTCCGTTACAGGCTCAACGTCGAGGATGTAGGCAGGTCTTCCAGCGAGAGTTTCGGTTCCTGAGAGCTGGAATTTGTAGTTCTCCGGTGTGAGAGCAGTTGCGGCCTGGTTTTGAGCGGCTTCAGCCTCGCTGTCGACAGCCTTCTTCAACACCTTGTCGCAGAGGAGCTTTGATCCGCTTTGCGACACAATGCGGAAGCTCTTGCCAGATGCCGCGTCGAAGGTAACGGCTACATCCAATTTGCCCACCAGATTTGCCGCGAATCCCTTGTACTGGACCTGGTAGTGGCGAAGTTCCTGGTAGTGCTTGAGTTCGTCGGCCTGCGTGCGATTATGGCGGAGCATGTGCTCCACGATCTGCGGTGCCGTCAGGCTCGCGGGAAGGAGGGCATTCGGATTTTCCGGACGGGCAACCGCGGTCATCAAGACCAATCCGGCGGTCAGGCAAAGAGCCCTGATTCCCTTGAAAGGCATGATGCATGATATCCCGACGGGGCAAAGTGCGCGCTGTTACCTTTTGCTCAAGTTTTGGGCTTTGCGGCCTTAAGTAAGGTGTGCTGCGACACAATCAGGCAGAAGAAGAAGCCGCACGTGTGGTTTTTGTAACGTGAGGACCATCACAACTGCGCTCCAGATGTGCACAAACGAAGTGATTTGTAACACTTGTGATGACGCTCACAGCCGACCGTATTTTGAGCTAAGTACTGTGCCTACATTTGCTGGACTTCCAGATGTGATCTGACGGACTGGATCAGCCTGAGGAGCTTCCGGCACCCGCACTGCGATTGACGCACTGCAAGCGAGGTGGGCATGGGGCAATCGATCTGGCAATCGATGGAGCAAAAGGGATATAGCCGCAGACAATTTCTGCAGTTTTGCACGGCAGCCGCAGCGGCTGCCGGTTTTGCGAAGAGCGGCGTAGCCCAGGTAGTGTCGGCGTTTGAGAAGAAGGAAAAGCCGGCCGTAGTGTGGATGCACTTTCAGGAGTGCACCTGTTGCAGCGAATCGTTTATCCGTGCATCGCACCCGATTGTGGCCGACGCACTGCTGGATGTGCTCTCGCTGAATTACTCAGAGACGCTGATGGCGGCTTCTGGTTTCCAGGCAGAGAAGAGCCTGCAGGACACGATCAAGAACAACAAGGGCAAGTACATTGTGCTGGTGGAAGGCGCGGTTCCGACCAAGGACGGCGGCGTCTACTGCATGATTGGCGGAAAGACCGCGCAGTCAATTTTGCAGGATGTGTCAAAGGATGCAGCAGCGATTGTGGCGTGGGGCAGTTGCGCTTCAAACGGCTGCGTGCAGGCTGCCAAGCCGAATCCGACGAATGCCACTCCGATTCACAAGCTGGTGAACAAGCCGGTAATCAACGTGCCCGGATGCCCTCCGATTGCGGACGTGATGATGGCGATTGTGACGCACGTATTGGTGCTGGGACAACTTCCAGCGCTCGACAATCTTGGCCGGCCGAAAGAATTCTACGGACGCCGTGTACACGATACGTGCTATCGCCGCCCGAACTACGATGCCGGTCTTTTTGTTGAGTCGTTCGACGACGAGAACGCGCGCAAGGGATATTGCCTGTACAAGATGGGCTGCAAAGGCCCGGTAACTTACAACGCCTGCTCAGTAGTGGGATGGAATGAAGGCACCAGCTCTCCAATTCGCACAGGTCACCCATGCATCGGGTGCAGCGAAGAAGGCTTCTGGGACAACGGTCCGATTTATCAGCATCTGGCGTCGTTCCCCGGCTTCGGTATCGAGAGCACTGCAGACACGGTGGGCACAGTAGTAGCGGCGGCCACGCTGGCCGGAGTTGCGACTCACGCCGTGGTGACAAACATTCGCAAAAAGGCAGTCATCGCGGAAGTACATGCCGATGACCAGAAGGAGTCCTAAGCGGCCATGACACGCATTGTTGTTGATCCCGTAACTCGCATTGAAGGCCACCTGCGTGTAGAGGCAGTGGTAGAAAACGGCGTCATTACCGACGCATTCAGTTCAGGCACCATGATTCGCGGACTTGAGAAGATTTTGATAGGCCGCGATCCTCGTGATGCGTGGGCAATCACAGAGCGCGTGTGCGGAGTTTGCACCACGGTTCACGCGATGGCCAGCTGCCGCGCGGTTGAAGATGCGCTGGGCATCTCGCTGCCGCCGACTGCTGAGCTGATTCGCAACATCATGACTGCCACCCAGCATGTGCAGGATCACGTGGTGCACTTCTACCATTTGCACGCGCTGGATTGGGTGGATATCGTCAACGCTCTGAAGGCAGACCCCAAGAAGGCCGCGGAGATTGCGCAATCCTTCTCAAGCTACGACAAGAACACTGCTGCGCACTTCACCGATGTGCAGAACAAGATCAAGCAGTTCGCAGCCACTGGACTGGGTATCTTCGCTAACGGCTACTGGGGACATCCGGCTTACAAGCTTCCGCCGGAAGTAAACCTGATCGCTGTGGCGCATTATCTTGATGCGCTGGAGTGGCAGAAGGAAATCGTCAAGATCCACGCGGTATTTGGCGGCAAAAATCCGCACCCGAATTATCTTGTCGGTGGAGTTCCCTGCTCTATCGATCTGGACGAAGTTGCAGCGATCAATACTGAGCGGTTGAACCTGGTCGGGAAGCTGATTTCGCAAGCCGATGAGTTTGTAAATCAGGTTTACGTACCTGACCTGCTGGCGGTTGCCTCGTTCTACAAGGACTGGGCGAAGTGGGGCGGCGGACTGAAGAACTATCTAAGTTACGGCGAGTATCCGACGCAGGGCTACAACAAGCCTGAGGCGTTCAAATATCCGCGCGGCGCCATACTGAATCGCGATCTGAGCCATGTTTATTCGGTCAATCCCAGGGACTCGCAGGAGATCAAAGAGTACATTGCTTCGTCTTGGTACACGTACGAGGGCGGCGACAATGTGAGCCTCCATCCATGGGAAGGCGAGACGGAGATCAAGTACACGGGACCGCAGCCGCCGTTCGAGTCGCTGGCGGGATACGAGAAGTATTCGTTCCTGAAGACGCCACGGTGGAAGGACAACCCGATGGAAGTAGGTCCACTGGCTCGGCTGCTGGTTGCCTACGCTTCGGGTAATGCCCAGGTAAAGGAACTTGTCGGGTCGACACTTGGCAAGTTGGGAGTTCCGGTGGACGCGTTGTTCTCGACGCTGGGACGCACGGCAGCACGCGGACTTTCGGCGGCATTGGAAGTTCAATGGCTGAAGGAGTTTTACGCAGAGCTGATGGAACGCGTGAAGACTCGCGAGACGTCGACCTTCAACAATGAAAAGTGGGATCCGAAGACGTGGCCCAAGGAAGCCGAAGGCGTTGGCCTGGTGGAAGCTCCACGCGGCGCATTGGCCCACTGGATCAAGATCAAGGACGGCAAGATCGACAACTACCAGCTCGTGGTTCCGACAACATGGAACGGTTCTCCGCGCGACGCCAAGAAGCAACACTCTTCGTTTGAAGCTGCACTGATTGGTACGCCGGTGGCGAATCTTGAACAGCCGGTCGAGATCATCCGGACGATTCACTCCTTTGACCCGTGTCTTGCCTGCGCCGTGCACCTCTACGATCCGCAAGGCAAACACCTTCACCAGATCTCCTTCGAGTGATGCTATGAGTGCGACTGGAATTGTAGGAAAACCGACTTTGGGCAACGGCAATCATCCGGCAGAATATCGCCGGGTGTACGTTTGGGAATTGCCGGTACGCGCCTATCACTGGATCAACGCCATTGCGCTGGTGCTGCTCTGCATCACCGGTTACTTGATCGGCGCTCCGCTGCGGGTGTTCTATTCGGCAGAATCGTACCAGCAGTATTGGTTCGGTTGGGTCCGTTTCATTCACTTCGCCTGCGCATATGTGTATGTCTTCAACTTCCTGGCTCGGCTCTACTGGGGATTTGTGGGCAACAAGTATGCGCGATGGAACTCCTTCTTCCCGCTGAAGAAGGCACAGCGGCAGGAGATCGTCGACGTGATCAAGGCCGACGTATTTGAGACCAAACTGCACGGGCCGATTTCGACCGGACACAACGCACTGGCGGGATTTATTTACTTCTTCACCTTCCTGGCATTCGTTGCGCAGTCAATTACCGGATTTGCTCTTTACTCGAGCATGAGCAATTCATTTATCCCGCGCATGTTCACGTGGATCGTGCCATTGATGGGCGGCGAGATGAGTGTCCGTTACTGGCATCACCTGTTCCTCTGGTTCTTTGTCGTGTTCATCGTCGTTCACGTGTACCTGGCTTTCTATCACGACTACATCGAGGGTCGCGGAACGATCTCCTCGATCGTGGGTGGATGGAAGTTTGACCGCGTGGAAGAGACAAAGAAATAGGGATCACGGAATAAGCAACTAGGAGCCATGGTCAAGGGAAATAAACACCAACACCTCGGGCTACCGTTGTATGTTGGGATACGGGCGTGACGCGAGGTGTTGGTGAGTACGGACGCGAAGAAGACTCTG